>CAXSBW010000030.1:0-29057 GCA_964235795.1 uncultured Acidobacteriaceae bacterium
TGTGTTAGGCACGCCGCCAGCGTTGATTCTGAGCCAGGATCAAACTCTCGTTTAAATCCTGTGGCTCCAATGTACCCAGACGGAGGTCTGCGGTACAGGAGCCCGATCCATGCACGCTCGAAAACGTGATGTCTCGTTTAATACTGTGAGAATGATCAAACCAGACTTGGTTCTATTCTCACGACTGGCATATTCAACCTGATTGTCAAAGATCCGAAGCGGTGACCGCCTGAGCGGGTCGCTAGGATCGGGATCCGCAGCTGTGTCGCTGCGTGTCCTCGAACTTGTTGCGCTTTAGCGCATTTCCTTAAACTATCAAACCTGCTTACAGCTGTCAACAGTTTTCGCAGATTATTTTCAGGCATCTGCTAAATGTTGCTTCCTGTATCGGTCGTGTTTTTGCCTCAGCAAGCTGCCTAGGGGGAAATGGCTGGCACAAAATTTTGGAAGATCACTTTTCCCATCCGGAGATGGCAAAAATCAGCCTTTCAGGCTTTTGGTTCAAAATGTTCGCTCTGGAAGGAAAACCTTCTGGGCACCTCGGAGGTGCCGTCGAACAACCTGGCCGCGCAATGCCTCTACGCATACTCTGTTCGAGTGACCAGCTTTTCTACTGCTTCTTCACTTTACAACAACCATCAGACTTCAAGGCCTACTGCTTGCCCGCCTGAACTTTCATTACCTTACAGCAACCAGGCCTGTTGTGCAACCTTCCGTCCTGGTTGTCAGCCTTTGCATGATCCAGCCTCTCTACGCTTCCGCGCGGGCGCTCATGTCTGCTGACAAGATTGATACTAAACAGGAGTTTGAGGATTGGCAACTGTTGAAAATCTACAAGGCTTGTTGAAAACGTGCTGAGCCGTGTGGCTGTTCACGCGGTATGGCTCAATGACCTTATCCCTGACGCGGAATAACTCCCAGAATCGTGAGACCGTTCACAAAGAACTGCATCGCAAGCGCGACCAGCAGAAGCCCCATGATACGCACCAGAATGCGGATGCCTGTTTCTCCCAGGAAGTGTTGCAGCCTTTCCGCCCCGTTCAGGACCCAGTAGCTGGCCGCCGCCGTCACTCCGATCGAACCCAAAATCGCGGCCATCTGCCAGTAGCTGTCCGCCTGGCCGACCATGACCATCACGCTTGAGATGGCTCCCGGGCCGGCCAGCATCGGAATACCGAGCGGCACCACCCCGGCGTCCTCCTTGTGCGCCCCTTCCTCCGTTTCCTGCATGCTTTCCTGGGTGGGTGATCGCTTTGCCTCGAGCATGTCGATGCCGATCAGCATCAGGATCAACCCTCCGGCAATTTCAAACGCGGGCAGGGTGATGCCGAACATCTTGAAGATGAGCTGCCCGGCAAGCGCGAACGACGAAAGCACGATGAAGCAGGTGATGCAGGCTTTGGCGGCCATGCGCTTCCGCTTCGCCCGGTTTGCACCCGCCGTGATGGCGAGAAAGGAGCCGATCGTGGCAAAGGGGTCGACCAAAAAGAAAATCGAGCTCAACGCGAGGAGCGAAAAACCGACATACTTCGATTCGTGAATTTCCCGCAGCGCGTGTGTGGCCGGACCGAACATACCTGCACCTTACCGGATTGCGCAAGGAGGCGACAGGTCACGGTGGTACTGCTCGATAAGAGGAACCGTGGCCGCGCGTCGTTATAATCAACCCTGTTCCCTGCACAGGAAAGATCCCAAGGAGCTTGCCCATGCCCATTCAACCCACCGCAAACATCTGGCGCAACGGCGAGCTGATCGCCTGGGATCGCGCACAAATCCATGTCATGAGCCATGTCGTCCATTACGGCTCTTCTGTTTTTGAAGGTGTTCGCTGCTACAAGCAACCCGACGGCGCGGGGGTGTTCCGCCTGGTCGAGCATATGCGCCGGCTGCTTGACTCCGCGAAGATCTATCGCATGGCGGTGCCCTACTCGCTGGACCAGCTGTGTTCAGCGGTAATTGACGTGGTGGAAGCCAACGGGGTGGCTCCCTGCTATATTCGACCGCTGGTGATCCGGGGTTATGGGGAGATCGGCGTCAATCCCAAGGGCACCCCGGTGGATGTATACATTGCGAACTTTCCGTGGAGCAATATCTTTCACGGTCACGATGAAGGCGCGGATGTGTGTGTGTCGTCGTGGAACCGCCTGGCGCCAAACACCATGCCGACGCTGGCCAAGGCCGGGGCGAACTACATGAACTCGCAGCTGATCCGGATGGAAGCCGAGATGAACGGCTACTCGGAAGGCATTGGACTTGATGTAAATGGCTACCTATCCGAGGGCTCGGGTGAAAACCTGTTCCTGGTCCGCGGCGGGACGCTGTACACGTCCCCGTTGGCAAACTCGGTGCTGAACGGGATTACCCGGGACGCCGTTTTGACGCTGGCACGCCATTTCGGGATCCCGGTGGTGGAGCAGGCGCTGCCGCGCGAAATGCTCTACATCGCCGATGAAGCCTTTTTTACCGGGACGGCGGCGGAGATCACGCCGCTTCGCTCCGTGGACCGGCTTCCGATTGGCACCGGCAAGACCGGGCCCATCACAAAACAGCTGGCCCAGGAGTTTTTCGGCATTGTCAATGGAACCGTGCCGGACCGTTTCAACTGGCTGACCGCGGTCAATGTCCCGGCGGGGCAGCCGGTCGGGGTTTAGATTTTCTGGTCGTGACGAAAAGGCAGCCTCGCAGGCTGCCTTTTCTTGTGCGTTATACCTCTTGCAGATCGCCCGCGGTCTTGAGCGATGCCGGGTCGGCCGGGCGGCTGATGGAGGGATCACGCACGTGCTCGGTCTCCTTCCAGCCCACCAGCACGGGGCTGCCGGTGATCAGACGCGCGCCACGCGACAGGAACAGGTAGGTCCAGGCCCACTGCAGCAGGACGGAAACCTGGTTGCGAAAGTCGATAATGAAGACCAGGTGCACCACCAGCCAGGTGACCCAGGCGGGAAAACCACCCCAGTGGGCCTTGAACGGCCAGCGAATGTCGGCCACCGCGGAATACCGGCCGATCGTTGCCATGTCGCCCTTGTCGAAGTAGTGGAACTCCTGTCGCGGCTTGTTCCGCAGGTCCTGGGCGATCATCTTGGCAGCATGCGCCCCCATCTGCAGCGCAGGCTGCGCCACCCCGGGCAGCTCGCGGCCGTCCTGTACAAGTACCGCCAGGTCGCCGCACACAAACACATCCGGCAGCCCTTCCGGGTTCAATGTCTTGTCCACGATAACGCGCTTGCGTTTATCAAGCGGAGCGCCCAGCATCGCGCCTACCGGCGACGACGCCACACCGGCACCCCAGAGCGTCACCACCGCGTCCAGCTGCTCCTGGTCCTTGACCCGGACGTAGCCGGGGCCGATCTCCTCGACCATCCACCCAGTCCGAACCTCCACGCCCAAGCGGTTGAGCTGTTTCACTCCTTTTTCGGTCAGGTCTTCCGGGTAGCTGGGCAGGATTCGCGGGCCGCCTTCGATGAGCAGGATGTGAGACTTCTTAGGATCGATATGGCGGAAATCCTGCTGAAGAAAGAAGCGCGCGATTTCGGCAATAGCTCCGGCAAGCTCAACCCCGGTGGGACCGCCGCCGATGACAACGAAGTTCAAGGGCCGATGTGAGCCGGTCTCTACAGCCTGCCGCTCGGCCAGCTCAAAGGCCAGCAATACCCGGCGGCGAATTTCTGTCGCGTCCTCCACGGTCTTCAGCCCCGGGGCGTACTGCTCCCACTCGTTATGCCCAAAATAGGATTTGGTGGAGCCGGTGGCGACGATAAGGTAGTCGTACTCAAGTTGAGCGCCGCTTTTGAGCTGGACATGGTGCGCTTTCGGATCGAGGCCGACGACTTCTTCCATGAGCACATCCACGTTGCGCGCGCCACGCAGCGCATGCCGGATCGGCGACGCGATGT
Organism: uncultured Acidobacteriaceae bacterium; assembly: GCA_964235795.1. GTDB lineage: Bacteria > Acidobacteriota > Terriglobia > Terriglobales > Acidobacteriaceae > EB88. The sequence continues at coordinate 3,894 of CAXSBW010000030.1, forward strand.
CGGAGGGCGAAAGCATGGCCAGCGACACCTGGTAAAGCAGCGGCTGAAATGTGTGGTGATTGCTCTGGTCGATCAGCGTCACGCTTACGGGCAGCTTGCGCAGCGCCTTGGCGGCGTTCATGCCGGCAAAGCCGCCGCCCAGGATGACAACCCTCGGCTTGCGCTTCTCTTCCACCGCACGATTGCCGAACACCTTGCCTGTTGATTGACCAGCCGCCATCTTGTCCCCTTTGCGCCTTGAAACTGCTGCCGCGCCATGCCGCTTCCATCGTTATCTCACGCTTTTAGATGACGGAGCATGCCCTTAAGCTGCGAATTCAGGTGTGTGCGGTACGACCGTACCACCAGCTTCGCGCTGCTATGGATGCTGGGCGATGCTGAACTGCAGCGTACCAGCCTCTCCGGTGGTGGCTAACACCTGGATTGTCGCCGGTTGCCCGCCATTGTTCATCGGGGCAAAAGTGATCAGGCCATTCGCGTCCGAGGACAGGGTCCTGGTTTGCGACCCGAGTTGCTGGGCCGCCGGGCAGCGGCCGGACGCGGGGCACGGCGGCTGCCAGGCCGTCATCTGCTGGTAGATATTCACCACGGCGCCCGCCAGCGGGTGGCCGACCCCGTCGATCAGCTCGAGAGTCACCGGCAGCGCGGTGCTGCCTGCCTGCATGCTTTGGCCCACGCCGCTGACCGGTATCAGCGAGGCTGCCTCGGCGTGCGCAGCATAGATGGTAAAGGTGGCGCAGGCCGAGCTTTGAGCCTGGCACGCGTACACATTCGCGGTTGCGCCCGCGGCAAGCGGGCCTGCCGTCACCGTGGTGGAGGCAAAACCGGCAGCGTTGCTGGTGGAGTTGCCCGCGGTCGCCGCAACCTGTGCGCCGGTGCCGCCGCTCCACTGCACGGCCGTGCCCTGCAGCGGCTGCCCGTTGCTCAGCACAATGGCCGCCGGCGTCCAGCTGACCTGCGCGCCGATGGCCAGGTAAAGACTGCCGGTCGCCGCAATCTGCGGCGGCGCGCCGCCGTCGAACTCGGCAATCACGGGAGGGGCCCCGTTCGCCAGGGCCGCGCTCACCTGCGTGGGCTGTGTGCCGGTTGCCGTCACGGTCACGGTGGCCATGCCGTTTCCGTTGGTCATGGCCGTGCAGGCCGTGCCCGCGCAGCCCGTCGCCGCCGCGGCGATCAGTGCGGAACCGCTTTGCACGGAAAAGTTCACCTGCACGTTGGCTGCGGGGGTTTTCCCGTCGCCCGCGACCACCTGCACCGTCATGGGCATGGGCACGCCCTGCTTGACCGTGCCTTGCGGCGCAACAATCATCCGCACTCCATCCGTGCCCTGCACGTCATAGCTCAACCCGTCCTGGATTTCCGCGATCGCCAGTGTTTGCGGATCCTGCACTCGCAGGACCACCGTGCCGGTCGGCGCCTTGACAGCCGGTGCCACGGCTGTGATCTCCGTCGGAGTCACGCTCGTGACCGAAGCCGCCACCCCGTTAATCAGCACCCTGCTGTTCGGTCGAAAACCTTGTCCCTCGATTGAGATCGTCCCGCCGTTCAGCGTCAGCCGGGCCGGAAACACAGAGTCCGCGTAAAGAAGGCGCGCGCGATACGTGAAGTCGGGTCGCCCGTCGCCACGCGCATCCGCGTAGGCCACCCGGATTTCTCCGTCGGCAAAGGTTTGGGCCGATTGCGTGGCCAGCCCGACAATGGCGCCGTTGAACGGTGTCGTCATGGAGATGGCCGGCGCCGACCCTGCCGGGTCGCTGCCGTTCCAAATCCCGATCACCACCGCCGACTTCCCTTCCGTCCCCAGCCCGCTTTCATCGAGCGACAAGGCCTGCACCGTAAAGTAGCGATTGGCGCGCGCATGGAACTGGAACCAGCCCGTGTGGCCGTAGCCGACCAGCTTGGCCAGCCACTCGCCATTGCCGCCGGCCTTGTTCGGCTCTGCTTCCAAACCATCGTCGGTCACGGCGCCGTCGGCCGAGTCGGCCAGCGTAAAGTTTTGTGCCGCGGTCGAGCCCGCGCTCAGGCTCGCGAGCTGCACCGACTGCATGGCCCCGGACGGAACGACCTGCTTCACGGAGTAGGGTCCGACAGACTCATCGCCGTAATACAAGGGGTTCACCGGTTCAATGGCAATCTGGTACACCGCAGAGCTCGCGCCCGGCGGCAGCGGTACGCCGCTGAATAGAAACGCGCCTTCGCGGGCCGGGTCATTGGTCCCGAAGCGCCCGTAAGCCTGCCCGTGCACATCGGCGGCCCCCATCACGGCATTGCCGGCGTCAGTGCTGAAATAGGCCCCGGTCACCGTGGCCACGCTGTAGCGCGGGTCCGGCGCACCGGTCTGCGGGTTCACGGGCGTCAGCGTCACGTTGACCCCCTGCATGCCCTGCCCATTGCGAAAAGCAACCGTGCCGCTCACCGACACGGTCGAAGCAGCCGTCACCGTCTTGCCGGGCCAGGCATTCGCGTTGGCCGAGGTGACCGGGTAAAGCTGGTTCAGCCCGGCAATGTCATCGAGCCGAAGCGTCATCTGGCTGGGCATGCAGGTGGTGGCTGAGCCAAAGCAGATGAGCTCGGACGGGTGCATCACGGGCCACCCGGCCAGCTTGTCCGCCGTTGCATGGCTCGGCCACATCGCGTCGTTCACCTGCGACCAGTCCAGCCCCAGCACCCGCCCAAACGCCCGCACCAGCTCGTACTGCAGCAGGCTGTCGGCATTGCCTGGGCTCGCGCAGCGGCCATTCACAACGATCAGCGCATGCGCGATCGCCCCGGCAGTTGAAAAGTTATTGACGGACGTATACACGCCCGTTTGCGTGCAGTGTGCCGGGTCGCTCGCGCCGATGCCGTAGATATCGTCGATCACGCTGCCGTCGGCATCGAGCACCACGGCCACTGGCTGCGCCGTCGCTGAAGGCTGCGCGTCGGCCGGCAGCACCGCGCCCGTGCCCGCCGGCACATTCGCCGTCACATTGCTCCCGCTCACATCCTCGCTCAGCGAGCCGCCCTGCGTAATACCGACGGCGGCCGTCGGTACCCCGGACCACACAGCGGCCGCGCCCGCCACCAGAGAAGCTGCCTGGCTGTTTGAAACCGAGCTCGACAATGCTCCCTGGTCGAGGAAGTAGCTCACCTTGCCGCCGGTCCACACCACCGGCAGGCCCTTGGCCGCAGGGTCGAAATAGTTCACCCCGGCGACCCAGTGCGGCCCGCTCGCCCACAATGCCGGCACACTGGCGAGAGGGGCAAGTGCAGCAGCAAGCAACACCCGAAACAGCGAAACATTCCACATGGCGAAAACTCCTTCCGCCCCTCACCGAAGTGCTCTCCGGCAGGAAGCGCAAGTTCATTTCGCCATGGTTTTGCCTCCTCTGGAACATCAATCCGCGACTCTCGCGAAGCCCCTGTCCCACTCTGGGAGCAAAGTAAAAAGCCGTACCAAATCGGGACAGCCTTTGAAAATCCTGAAAGATTTCTGGCGCAGGGAGCTCCGCCGCCAGTGCACCCGGCAAGCCGGTACCTGGCGACCGGGCCAGAAGGCTAAATCTCCGGAAAGAAGTCGAAGAATGCGTCGATGCTCTGCCGCAGCTGCGCCTCGATCTGCTCCCGCGAGCCCTCCAGGATGTGCATCGTCACACGGGCCTCGTTGCCGTTCTTCAGCGCCACCGGGGCGTCGCTCACACCGGCGATCTCATCCGCCGGCAACAGTCTCATGCCATACACAAGGGTCAGGTTTGCCATGATCCCATGGTAAGACAGCCTGCATCGACGAGCCTGCGGGCGCATCCGTTACCCTGCGGGCGCATCCGTTACTAGGAGCCGCAAACAGAGCGGCTAAAATAGAGACTCCTATGGCAGATTACTCAGTACGCGAAGTCGTGGTTCTCGGTTCAGGCTGCGCAGGTTTGACCGCAGCTATCTACACAGGGCGATCCAACCTGCGCCCGCTGGTCATTGAGGGTCACGAGCCCGGCGGCCAGCTCTCGATCACGACTCTGGTGGAGAACTTTCCCGGCTGGCCCGAGGGCATCCAGGGGCCCGACCTGATTGAGAACATGAAAACCCAGGCCGGGCGCTTCGGCGCGGAGTTCCGGATGGGCCACCTGGTTTCAGCCGACCTTTCGCAGCGCCCGTTTGTGCTCAACTTCGGCAAGGAAACCGTGCTGACCCAGTCGCTCATCATTGCGAGCGGCGCCACCGCGCGCTGGCTCAATCTGCCGTCGGAGCAGGCGCTGATCGGTCATGGCGTGTCATCGTGCGCCACCTGCGACGGCTTTTTCTTCGGCGGCAAGGAGATCGCGGTGGTCGGCGGCGGCGACTCGGCCATGGAAGAAGCCCTGTTCCTGACGCGCTTCGCGTCCAAGGTGACGCTGCTGCACCGGTCCGATACGTTTCGCGCTTCGGCCATCATGCTCGAGCGCGCGCGCACCAACGAGAAGATCGAGTTCCGCACCAATGTCGCGGTGGAAGAGGTGCTGGGCGTTGAGGAGCGCGAAGTCAGGGGCGTGCGCCTGCGCGATCGGCGCACCGACGAACTGACCGATCTGCCCATCTCCGGGCTGTTCCTCGGCATCGGCCACGAGCCCAATTCCCGGGCGTTCGCCGGGCAGATCGACCTCGACTCCGATGGCTATATTCGCACGCACGAGAACGTGTTCACGCGCGTGCCCGGCGTGTTTGCCTGCGGCGATGTGCAGGATCGCCGCTACCGCCAGGCCATCACGGCCGCAGGCTCCGGCTGCATGGCCGCGCTTGAGGTGGAAAAGTTCCTCGAAGAGCATGGCCGGTAATCCGGCTTGCACTCGCTTCCCGGAAACTCGATCGCTGAAAACCTGAGCCGGGTCCACGACGCCATTGCAGCGGCCTGCCGAAACGCAGGCCGCGCTCGCGAAAGCGTCAGGCTCATGGCAGTGTCAAAGACGCACCCGGTCGAATTGCTGGTGGAGGCCGCCGCGGCCGGCCATCGTTTGTTCGGCGAGAACCGTGTGCAGGAGTTCGCCGGCAAAGCGCAGCACCTCGCGCAGATCGGCTACTCCGGGGAACGGGCCCTCGACATCCGCCTGATCGGCCATCTCCAGTCCAACAAGTCCGGCCCGGCGGCGGAGGTCTTCTCCGGTATCGACACCGTCGATTCACTGCGCCTGGCCGAGCGCCTGCACCAGGCGGCATGCCGGCTCAACCATGTGCTGCCGGTTTTGCTCGAAATCAAGCTCAGCCCGGAAGAAACAAAAGAAGGCCTGCCGCCGGATGCACCCGAACTCGCGGCGCTGCTGGAGCGCCTGCCCGACCTCCACGCCCATCTTCCCCTGCGCGGACTCATGACCGTCGCTCCGATCGCGGACGATCCCGCGGTCGCTCGCGGATGCTTCCGGGCCCTGCGGGAGTTGCGCGAGCAGCTCGCCCGGCAGCATCCCCGCCTGTGCTTCGACGAGCTTTCCATGGGTATGTCGGGGGACTTCGAGGCCGCCATCGACGAGGGTTCGACCACCATCCGCATCGGCACGGCGATCTTCGGCGCACGACCCCGCCCCGTCTCCGGCTAAAAAGCGAACAGGGAGAGAAAACCCGCGTAAAATCGGTGAATGCTCCCGCTCTTCTCCCAGGCGACGCTCGATGAAAGACCAGCCGTCGCGGAAGCCCTGCGCTGGGCGCACCCCGTCGTCGCGGAGTGGTTTACGACCAGGTTCGGCTTGCCGACCGAGCCGCAGCTGGAGGGCTGGCCGCACATCCTCGCCGGCCGCACCACCCTGATCTCCGCCCCCACCGGCTCCGGCAAAACGCTCGCTGCCTTTCTGGTCGCCATCGACCGGCTGCTGCGAAAAGCGATCGCAGGCAGTCTGGGCGAAACAACAGAAGTGCTTTACGTTTCGCCGCTCAAGGCGCTTTCCAATGATGTGCAGAAAAACCTCGACGCGCCCCTCGCCGAGATCCAGGCGCTCGCCATGGAACGCGGCTATCTGACCAGTGAAATTCGCACCGCGGTCCGCACCGGCGATACCCTGCCCCGGGAGCGGCAGCTCATGCTGCGACGCCCCCCTCACATCCTCGTCACCACGCCGGAGTCGCTGTACATTCTGCTGACGGCGGAGAAAAGCCGCAACAATCTGCGTGGCGTGCGCACCGTCATCCTTGACGAGATTCACGCCGTGGCCGACGACAAGCGCGGCGCCCACCTGATGCTCACGCTCGAGCGCCTGGACGCGCTGGTGTGCGGGCGCAATCGCCAGTCACCGGGTGATTTTAGCTGCGGCCACAGCGAGCCACCGCAGCGTATCGGCCTGTCCGCGACCCAAAACCCTATCTCGCTGGTGGCCGAGTTTCTCGCGGGCTCGGGTCGCGGCGAGGACGTCAAAATCGTCAGCGTCGGCCGGCGCCGCACTCTCGATCTCGCGATTGAGATCCCCGACGAAGAGCTCTCCTCCGTCGCCACGCGCGGCATCTGGGAATCCATCGAGACCCGGCTCGCCGCGCTTGCGAACGAGCACCGGTCCACGCTTGTGTTCGTCAATACCCGCACCATGGCCGAGCGCCTGGCCTTCAGGCTGGGCGAGCGGCTCGGGTGTGAGAACGTAGCCACCCATCACGGGTCGCTCTCTCGAAAGCTGCGGCTCGAAGCCGAACGCAAGCTCAAGGCCGGAGAGATTCGCCTGCTGGTCGCCACTGCGTCGCTTGAGCTCGGCATCGACATCGGCGCGATCGACCTGGTGTGCCAGATCAACTCGCCGCGCGCCATCGCCCCGGCCATGCAGCGCGTCGGTCGCGCCGGTCACTGGCGCGGTGCCACGCCCAAGGGCCGCTTTTTCGTCACCACCCGCGACGACCTGCTTGAAACCGCGGCCATGGTGCAGGCCATGCGTGCCGGCGTGCTCGATCGTCTCGAAATCCCGCACGAACCGCTCGACGTGCTCATGCAGCAGATCGTCGCCGCCTGTGCCGCCGAGCCCTGGGATGAAGACGCACTCTACGCGACCGTGTGCCGCGCCTACCCCTACCGCGAGCTGCCGCGCGCCACCTTTGATGAGCTGCTGTGCCTGTTGAGCGAAGGCATCGCGAGCAGCCGCGGCACCTGGGGTGCCTACCTGCTGCGTGACCGCGTCCACGGCGTTCTACAGTCTCGTCGCGGCGCGCGTTTGGCCGCTGTTTCAAACGGCGGCACCATCCCCGATACAGCCATCTTTCAGGTGATCGCGCAGCCCGAAGGCATCCCCATCGCCACGCTCGACGAGCACTTTGCCATCGACTCCTCACCCGGCGATGTGATCCTGCTGGGCAACACCAGTTGGCGCATCACGCTGGTTGAAAGCGCGGGCCGCATCCTGGTCGAGGACGCGCAGGGCCAGCCGCCCAACGTCCCGTTCTGGACCGGCGAAGCCCCGCAGCGCACGCCCGAACTTTCTGCTTTTGTCTCGGACCTGCGCGAGCGCATCAGCGCCGGCACGCCCGACGTACAGCCCGGCTACATCTCGCAGGCACACCCGCAGGTAGCTGCCACCACGGCCTGGCTGCGCGACGAGTGCTGCGTGCCGGAAGGCGCGGCCGAGCAGCTGATCGGCTACATCGTCGCCGGTCGCGCGGTCCTGGGCGCGGTGCCCACACTCACAACCATCATCGCCGAACGCTTCTTCGACGAGGGCGGCGGCCAGCAGCTCATCCTTCATGCACCGTTCGGCGGCCGCATCAACAAGGCCTGGGGTCTCGCGCTGCGCAAGCGTTTTTGCCGCGGCTTCAACTTTGAGCTGCAGGCCGCTGCCACCGACAACGGCCTCAACATCTCGCTCGCGGAGCAGCACTCCTTTCCGCTCAGCGATGTGTTTCAGTTCCTGACCGAACAAACCGTCGCCGAACTGCTGCAGCAGGCCTCTCTCACCTCGCCCATCTTCAAGTCGCGCTGGCGCTGGAGCGCTTGCCGGTCTTTACAACTGCTGCGCTTCCAGAAAGGCAAAAAAGTCGCGCCCCAGGTGCTGCGAACACGCAGCGAAGACCTGCTCGCCAACGTGTTTCCGCAGGTTGCCGCCTGCCAGGAAAATATCGAGGGCGACATCGAAGTTCCCGACCATCCGCTGGTGCGCGAGGTGATGAAAGACACCTTGCAGGAGGCCATGGATCTCGAAGGACTGACGCGTCTGCTCGTCGATATCGGCTCGGGCGCCATCCGCTGCCTGGCGGTCGACAGCACCACGCCCTCGCAGTTTTCGCATGAACTGCTGAACGCGATGCCGTACTCGTTTCTCGACGACGCCGATCTTGAAGAACGCCGCACCCGCGCCGTCGCCATGCGCCGATCTGTGCCCGACTCCGTGCTGGGCGAGGCCGGCCGTTTGTCGCCGGATGCGATCGCCGAAGTCCGCGCACAGCAGTGGCCCGATGTGCGCGATGAACACGAGTTGCACGACCAGTTGCAGGGACTTGTGCTTGCGCCGGAAGCGGAACTGCTTGCGCGAGCCGGCCGGCAGGCAGAGTTCTGGCAGCAGCTTTTCGGCCGCCTCACCTCCACGGGCCGGGCCACCCTCGCAGTCACCGCGGACACTCGCTACTGGATCACCACCGAGCGCCTGCCCTGGGCGCGCACCCTGCTGCCCGCGCTTATCCCGGAACAGGCCGTGCCAGTGCTCGCCGTCCCCGACGAGCCCGCCGACGAGGTGCTGCGCCGCGCCGTGCAGGGCTGGATGTGCCTGCTCGGCCCCGCGACCGCGCACTCGCTCGCACGGCTGCTGCATGTGCCCGCGAATGAAATCTGGAAGCAGCTCCTGCGCCTTGAAGTCGCGGGAACGCTGATGCGCGGCGTCTTTGAGCGCCCCTCAATCCCGGGCGAAGTCACGCCCGATCACGAAACAGAATGGTGCGATCGACGCCTGCTTCAGCGCATCCACAAGCGCACCCTCGGCACACTCCGCAGACAGGTTGAGCCCGTCACCCCGGCCCTCTACATGCAGTGGCTGTTGGGCTGGCAGCACGTGATGCCGCAAACGCAGCTCACCGGCGAAGCAGGCCTGCTTGAAGCCCTGCGCGGCCTTGAAGGCTTTGAAGCCCCGGCGATCGAGTGGGAGCGATCGCTGCTGCCCGCCCGCGTGGCCGGCTACGACCCGCGCTGGCTCGACACGCTGTGCATGGCCGGCACGGTGGGCTGGGGTCGCTTGTCGCCGCACCCCGCGTTTTACGCGGCCGACTCGGGCGGCCCGCGACGCGTGGTGCCGACCAGCATGGCCCCCATCACGTTTTTTCTCCGCGAAGAAGCGCTCTGGCTCGATGCCTGCCTCCTGGCCGGTCGCGTGCCCGAGGAGAACCTGCCTTGTTGCCTGTCGGAGCTCGCGCTCGCCGTCCGCGCCTGCCTTGCGCGACGCGGCGCGATGTTTGCCGCCGACCTCCTGCGCTCCTTCCAGGCTCCGCCCGCCGAGCTCGACCGCGCGCTGTGGGAGCTCGTCGCCGCCGGCCTTGTCACCGCCGACGGCTTCGACAGCCTGCGCCTGCTCATCGACCCGCGCCGCAAACAAATCCACACGCCGCCGCCCGGGGCCAAGCGACAGCCGCGCCACGCCGGCGGCCGCTGGAGCCTGCTCGCCGCCGAGCCCGAACAATCCTGGTCGCTGGAACAAACCCCAGGAGCCGCCGCCGAGCAGCACGAAGCCCGGCTCGCCTCAGCCTGCCTCATGCTGCTGCGCCGCTACGGGGTCGTGTTCCGCGATGTGCTCGATCGCGAAGCCAACATTCCGAAGTGGCGCGAGCTGCTGCCCATGCTGCGCCGCCAGGAAGCACGCGGCCAGGTGCGCGGCGGACGCTTTGTCTCCGGCTTCCCCGGCGAGCAGTTCGCCCTGCCCGAGGCGCTCGTGAGCCTGCGCGAGTCCCGGCGCGACGGCCTGCGACTCGACCTCAACGCCACGGTCGCAGCCGCCGACGCGCTCAATCTCATCGGCATCGTCGTGCCCGGCGAGCGCGTCGCCGCCACGCCCGGCAGGTCCGTTGTATGGACGCACGCGCTGCTCAGCTCAAGCGCCGCCCGGCCACTCGAGCTGCCCCTGCCTGCCGCCCCGCTGCAAAGCATGCTTGGGGCCCAGGCATGAGCGAGCCGGAACCGGAGCTGCAGGAAGGCGAGGACTTCTACATGGACGGCCCGTATTTTGTGTTCACAGCAAACTATCACCGCAAACGCGGCTACTGCTGCGGCTCCGGCTGCCGCCACTGCCCGTACAAGGACGACCCGCCCGCTCCAAACGCCTAGCGCGCACCCGGCGGAGCCTGCGGCACGACCGCCGCGCCGCCGCGCACCAGCAGCGTCGTGCGCGGAAACGAAAACGCACCGCCCGCATCGTCGATCACATTCACCTGGCACGTGTACACCCCATCGGCCAGTGCCGCCAGCGGCACCGCATACGCAAACGCGATCGCATTGCGCCCCGGCACGTTGATCGCCGTGCCCGCCACCAGCGGCGATGCAAACACCTTCACATTGCCGCGCAGCAGCTCGATGCCGGTCAGCACGCGCATGCCGCTCGTCTTCCCGGCAGGGGTCGTATCGCCGGCGGCAGGCTTCGCGTAGCGGCCGGGCTCGTAGACCTCGTACAAAAACGAAAGCTGCTGATCGCGCGTAAAAACATGCGGCAGGTTCGGCACATACTGCTCGCCGCCAAAGATCAGCGGGTTCTCATTGCGCGACGATTTACCGGCTGCCGGCGCATGTTGCGAAGCCAGCACCACCGAACTCATTTTCAGCGGCACCTTTGCCAGGTCCGGCACGCGCACATCCGTTTCAAACGAGCCCAGCTTGCCGGTCTCGTTCTCGCGCACCACGAATTTCAGGTGATACACGCCGGGCGGCAGCGTCAGCGTCGCGGCATACTGAATGTTTTTCCGTGTCACCTGCTGCGTCGCGTCTACCGCCAGCTTCACCGTATCGCGCACCTGCTCCAGTACGCGGCCCTTCGCGTCTTTCACGTTGCCGATCACGTCCAGCGTGGCCTTGTCGCGGTTGCCGCCCGCCTTGAACGGAATCTGCGAGCCCGGCACCAGCAGCGACACCGGCACCGTGTAGCGATCCGCGGCGTCACGAAAAAAGAAGGGTTGCAGGTACACCGGCAAATCCGTCGCGGGCAGGTCGCTATTCAGCGCAGCTTCCAGATCGCGCTCGCGCTGCTCGCCATTGCTGTGCTCGAAGTCCGCCGGCGCGTAATAGCCGGGCCGGTAACTGAGCTTCAAGTCCGGCCGGTTCACGCGGATCTCCAGCTTGCGATAGCGCCCGTCGCGCGCCGTGTCCGTCGAATGGAAACCCAGCACGTAGTAGCTGGCCGTATCGTTCTGCACCTGCGCAAACGCCGGCGCGAAGTCGTTGTTATCAAAAAACGCCTTGCCGCCGGTGTCCGACGAGAGCGTCGCCAGCACCTCCTGCGAATTGTAGTTGGCATCCAGGTTGTTTTGCAGCGCGCCGCCTGTGTAAGCCGCGTTGCCGCGCAGGGAGCCGGTGCTCGCATCGCCCAGCGGCGAAATCGCCTGCAACCCTCGCGCGTCCACGCTGTAGATCGAAAGATTGCTGCGCACCGCGGCATTGATCGTCGCGCGCAGCGACGCCTGGTTTTCAATGCCGTCGCGCTGGATGCCGCCGGAAAAATACAGCAGCGACTTCTTCTGGTTCAGCGGCCCCAGCGCCTTCGCGATCGCAGCGATGGCGTAAAGTTCGCGATCGGTGTTGATGTCGTTGTACTCGGTATCGTCCGCGGTAAACGCGGTGGAGTCTTCCACCTGGTTCGTCGTGCTTGTCGCGCCCGGTCCATAGCCCTGCTGTGTACCGCCGGAGTATCTGCCGACCGCGCGTAACAGCTTTTGCTTGTCGGACGTAAAGTCCTGGTCGAGCGACAAGGTGCTGCCGAGTGAAACCACGCTCAGGAGATCCGCATTTTCCATGCGCGTGTTGATATAGTCGCGAGCCGCTGCCTGCACGCGGTCCAGGTCATCCGGCTGCAACGAAGTCGTGTCGAAAAACAGCACGATCAGGCGATGATCGCGCAGTGCCGATGCCCCCTGCGCCACGCTCGCGCCCAGCGCCGCGGCAGCCGGTACGCCCGCGCGACCCGTCACCGTTGCAGTCGCGGGCAGCTGCAGCGCCCGGTCCACATTCTGCTCGTCAAAGCTCGCTGTTGCCTGCGGCTTGCCGTTCTCAAGAATCGTGAAATCCTCGCGACGCAGCCCGCGTATCGGCGCGCCGGTTTTCCGGTCGCGCACCACCACGTCCGTCAACACAAGGTCCGTCTGCACCTTCAACGTAAAACTGTTTGACGACGCGGCGGCATCGCCCTGCGCCCATGCCCCCCGGCTCGCCAGCGCGAGTCCTAAACTCAATCCTGCCATCAGAATCCGCCGCATCCGCTTCCCTCGTTTCAGTAGCGAAACCGCGCTGTAAAGCTGAACTGCCGCATCGGCGCGGTCGCCGTCACCTGCCCGTACGAGCCCGAGCCCAGCTGCGTGTCCACCGACGAATACTGCACCGTGTTGAACACGTTGTTCGCCGTCGCCCGCACCTCCAGCGACCGCGTTTCGCCGAACGAAACCGTCTTGCTCAGCGATCCGTCCACCGACACCGTGCCCGGTCCGGCAATCGAAAACCGGCTCGCATTGCCGTACACACCGGTGGGCTGCGCAAAGGCGTTCGTGTTGAACCACCGGTTCACATTCCGCGCGCCTGCGGTCAGCGATACGCCCGCCACCCGGTCCGGACGCTCCGACCCCGCGGTGCCGCGCGCCACATCCGTGACGGAGGCCAGGTAGCTCGGCGTCAACGGCTCACCGCTCGCAATCGAGTACGTGCCCGAAGCGGAAATGCCTTCCAGCAGGTGCGCCGCGCGCCCCGTGGTGAAGTAGGTCTTGTCGGCCCCGAACGGCAGCTCATACACAAAATTGCCGCTCACCTTGTGGCGAATGTCGAAGCTCGAGTTCGACTCCTCCGCCAACAGGTTCTGCCAGTTCTGCGCCACCGCGTTGCCCACCCCGCCGACCGACGTTGCATTGTCGATCGAGTGCGAGTACGTGTAGGTCGCCTGCAGGCTCAGGCCTTTTTGCAGCCGCTTGCGCGCGCTCACCGCGAGCGAGTTGAAGTTTGAAAACGCGGTCGATTGTTCATAGTCGTACAACACGCCGCTCACCGACGCCGCCGCCGTTCGCCCCGGCGCATCCACAATGCTCAGTCGCGTCCCCTTCGACCCGCTGTAGCCCACGTTCAGCACAATGCCCTGCGGCAGCGTGCGCTGCACCCCCAGGTTCCACACCTGCACATACGGCAGCCGGTAATTGCGATTCACAGCGTAATTGCCCTCCGCCTGCGGTGCGGGGAAACCATCGGCAAGCGTAATCGCCGCGCCCTGCGTCACCTCGTTCGTCTGCACATCGGCAAAGGGCGGCTGAAACGCGAACTGCTGCACAAACTTGTTGTACTGCCCGTTGGCGAAGTTGATGCCGTAGCCGCCCCGCACCACCGTATCGCGCAGCGGCCGCCAGGCAAAGCCCAGCCGGGGCGAAACGTCATTGCGCTCCGGGCGGATCAGCGAGCGTGGGTAAACAGCCCCGCTCTCCGCGCCCACCCCGTGCGGCAGCACCGTCGCCACCGTGCTGAACTCCGCGCCCGGGTCCAGCGTGCTCAGCCTGTTGTTTTTCTCGGAGTACGGTGAAAAATACTCGTAGCGCAAACCGGCCTGCAGTGTAAGCGAAGGCAGCGCGCGCCAATCGTCCTGCATGTAAGCGTCATACACGTTCTCGCGCAGATAGCTCTTCGCATACGGCGCCTGGATGCGCGTCTCCTGTGGCAGCCCCAGCAGCAGATCCGCCAGCGACGACCCGCTCTGCGGCAGCCCCTGCCCGCTCGTGTTGCCCACGCCGCTCACGCTGCTTGAGCCCGGCTGCTCCGTCAGCAGGCCGGTAAAGATAAAGCTCCCGGTCGCAAGCAGGCTGCCGCTGCCCAGCAGGTCCAGGTGCACCCGCTTCAGGTCCGCGCCCCAGCGCAGGCTGTGCTTGCCGTGCGTCCATGTGCTCCCTTCACTCAGCGCCAGTGTCTGGTTGGTCTGGAACGAGGGCTGCTGCTCGCTGAAGCCCGTAAACTGGTTCAGTGTCACATTCGGCAAACCGAAATTGAGCGGGTTCACCGGCTGCCCGCCGAACACGTGGATGCCGAGCCCGCCTGCGACATCCGTTGCATTCGTAAAATGGTTCACGACGTCCGTCGAGGCACGGTTCCAGTTCAGCGTCAGGTTGTTGCTCAACCGGCCCCGGCTCAACGTGTAGCCCAGCTCCACCGAGCGACTGTGCCCCTGCGTCTTGCCGCCCAGATCTGAAAAAAGATTCAGGTTGTCCGATGCGCTGTGGCTGTAGTTGAAGTTCACATGGACGTTCTGCTGCAGCCCGGTCGACATGCCCATGTACTGCCGCACCAGCCCGGCCAGCGGCGAGCCGCCTCCGCCGCCGAACGAGTGAATGAACCGAAGCCCGATCACGGTGGTATTGGTTTGGGCGCTGGTCAGCCTTTCAAAATTACGTGAAGCGCCCGTCAGGTTCGGCAGCGGCAGGTAACCGAGCAACGCACGTGCCTGCGGCGCGATACGTTCGGCCGGCACCACGTTGCCTGGAAACGGCTGGCCCGTCCTTGGATCGTAGATCGGAATCAATGCACCGTTCGCACCCGTAAGCCGCGAAAAATCTCCGCCGCGCTCAGCCGCCGTGGGTACCGTGCCATACCCGTCGAACGGGCTCGACGAGCGCCCGCCCGTCAATGTGAAAAACAGAAAATCCTTCTTGTCGTGCTCAATCAAGTGCGGGATGTAAGGGGTGCCGGCGTACACCAGCCCGAAGCGGTTGGAGGCATACGCGGGCTGCCCGATCGCCTGGCCGCGCAGCGCGAAATCGCGAGCGTCCAGCACGGAGTTGGAGCCGCTCCAGAAAAAAGCCCCGTGCGGCTGGTTCGGGTTGAAGTTCCGAAAGCCGCCACGGCCTCCTCCTCCAAAGCCGCCGCCAAAGCCGCCGCCACCCCCAAAGCCGCCGCGCCCGCCGCCCCCACCGCCGGCCAGGGACGGATCGTTCTCCGCCCGCTCCCGCACTGCGTTCAGGTCGATCCCGGCAAAGCTGTTGTTGCCGTTATTTCCACCCTGCACCGCAACCGATTCGGACGCGAAATCCGTATTCCCGGCGATCGAAGGAAGCGCGCCGCCCGCCCCGCTCGCGCCGCCCGCGTCGAGTGACCCGGCCGCCGCGCCCAGCAGCCCCAGCAACTGCGAGCCGCCGGCGCCCCGCCCGCCGCCGCCCGGCCGGCGCCCCTCGCCTGCCGCCGGCGATGCCGGCCCCAGCGCGCCACGGTCTTCGCCCTGCGCGGGCACCCTTGACAGCAGGGTCAGCCCGATATTTTGCGCGACATCGCGCGCGCCACCGCTGCTCCCCCCAAAACGCACCTCGCTCGTGCTGTCGGCAAACGCCGCGAACTCTGTACGAACCACGTAGCGACCGTCCTCCGGGATATGCAGCTCGTAGCTGCCGTCAAGCCCGGTGGTGGTTGCATAGCGTGTACCCAGCAGTGTGCTGGTCGCCGTCACCGCGACCCCCGGCAGCGGTACGCCGCCTGCCGTGACCCTGCCGTGCACCAGCCCGCCCTGCGCCACGCTGTTTTGCGCGACCGGCGCCTGCGCGGCAGCAGGCGACTGCGCCGCGGCCCACCGGCCTGCACCGCACGTCAGCAGCAGCGCCAGCACCCGCTTTCGTTTTCGTGCTCTCACTCGTGGTTTCACTCTTGGTTCCCGTTGACCCGATGGCTGCAACTGCTGCCGGCCGGTCCTGTTAATCCTTCAACCGCGACCACTCACGGATCTCGGCCGCATCCACCACGGTCAGCACCCTGGCCGTAAAAACACCCTTGCCGATGGCGCCGGTTGCCGTCATGCCGTCGCCCACCTGCACCTCCGGGTAGGTAATGCTTCCGTGCCGCTTGCGAAACGACGTGTCCTCATCCACCACCACGTTGTCGACCACCCCGTCCGGCCGCTTCACCGTGAGCGTCGTCCCCTGCTTCGCCGTCACCGTGCCGGCCAGCCAGGTTTTGCCCCACTCCGTCCGGCGCCGGTCCAGCTCGGCCAGCTCCGCCGCATCCACCACGGCCACAAACACCGCGCCCAGCGTATGCTTCTTTCCGTCCAGCTCACCGCCCGCCAGTACCGTGTCGCCGGCCTTCGCAGTGTTCGCCTGCGCCGGTGCGCCGCTCTTGACAAAATGCGTGTTCGCGCCCGTCTCCACCTGGTACACCGTGCCGTCATGCACCTTCACAAACACCGAGCTGCCCGCGGTCCGCGCCACCGTGCCGCGAATCGCCTGCATGCCCGCGATGTCGAAATTCGAGTCTTCCTGCGCGGGCAAAATCGGCCCGGCCCACGCCGCAAGCGCCAGGCAAGCCACCGGCAACAGCCGGCGCACATGTTTGTTCATCCCATCCGCAGATTGCATACACAGAGTGTGGAACGCCCGCGTTCAACAGACGAAGCATGGTACGAAAAAGTCGCTTCCGACGCGCGGCGCTCCGTTCCTTTTTCTTCAGTCTAGACGGTGCCGCTGCGCCCGGTTCCTGCGGTGTATCACGCCATGAACGCTTCCCCGCAAACAGGGATTCCCGTTCCCCTGCTAACGTAGAACAGGATCGGGAGGCGTGCGACATGGTATCTGCTCCGGCGACACAGGCACCGCAGCGCAGGCAACACCTGTTCGATCGGCTGTGTACCGTGCGGGCGCAAAGCCTCCTGCTTTGCGAGCCGCTGACCCCCGAAGACATGATGGTGCAGAGCTGCCCGGAGGCAAGCCCGGCCAAGTGGCACCTGGCCCACACCTCCTGGTTTTTTGAGACCTTTCTGCTCCGCGAGTTCCTGCCCGGCTACCGGCCCTTCCACCCGGACTTCGTCTGGCTCTTCAACAGCTACTACAACTCCGTTTCCGACCAGCCGCAAAAGCGTCTGCGCGCGTCCTTTTCGCGCCCCGGGCTCGAAAGCATCCTTGCCTA
The DNA here is from genome assembly GCA_964235795.1 of uncultured Acidobacteriaceae bacterium. Taxonomy (GTDB): domain Bacteria; phylum Acidobacteriota; class Terriglobia; order Terriglobales; family Acidobacteriaceae; genus EB88. The sequence goes on from CAXSBW010000030.1 coordinate 20,896, forward strand.
TCGCGCGCACGTCGATGCCCACCTGCAAACGCTGTTCACCCAGCCCGACACGCCCGGCGAAGCCCTGCGCCGCCTCACGCTCGGCCTGCATCACGAGCAGCAGCACGGCGAGCTGCTGCTGACCGACATCAAGCATGCGTTGTGGAGCAACCCCCTTCGACCGGCGTATCGCCCAGGCCCGCTGCCCCGCTCAGCCCCAGACCCGGCGCGACAGGGCCCGGCGCGACAGGAGACGGAAACAGGCTGGATCCCGTTCGAAGCCGGCCTCCGCGAAATCGGCTTCCGCGGCCTGTCCCGCTCTGACGACTTCTGCTTCGACAACGAAGAGCCGCGCCACCGCGTCTGGCTCGAGCGCTTCGAGCTCGCTTCGCGCCCGGTCTCCTGCGCGGAGTACCTCAAGTTCATGGAGGACGGCGGTTATACCCGGCCCGACCTGTGGCTTGCCGAGGGCTGGGACACCGTGCAGCGCGAGGGCTGGCGGGCGCCGCTCTACTGGCATCGCGAAGACTCTGCCGGCGAGTGGACGGTCTTTACCCTGCGCGGCGACCGGCCCCTCGCCGCGTTGCTTCCCACGCCCGTGTGCCACGTCTCCTATTTCGAGGCCGACGCCTTTGCCCGCTGGGCGGGGCTGCACCTGCCCACGGAAGCCGAGTGGGAGGTCGCCGCCGAAACGATTGCGCCCGACCCTGAAAACCTGCTCGAAGGCGACTCGCTCCACCCGTTCGCAACCCCCGCGAACCCCGGCTTGCAGGGGCTGCTCGGCGGCGTGTGGGAGTGGACCGCCAGCGCCTACCTGGGCTACCCCGGCTACCTCGCGCTGCCCGGCGCGCTCGGCGAGTACAACGGCAAGTTCATGTGCAACCAGATGGTGCTGCGCGGCGGCTCGGTCGCCACGCCGCTGTCCCACATCCGCGCAAGCTATCGCAACTTTTTCCCCCCAGCCACCCGCTGGCAGTTCTCGGGCCTGCGGCTTTTGCGGCGTTCCCGCTGAATTTCAATGCTTCCCTGCAACAATCTTTTCCCTGAGGCCCTGTCCGAGCGATGAGTTCAGAAAAAACCGCCGCCATGCCCACCGAGTCGGCACGCGAAACCGCCTTCGGGCTTGAAGTGCTGCAAGGGCTGAGCGCCAGCCCCAAAACCCTTAGCCCCTGGCTCTTTTACGACGAACGCGGCTCCCAGCTTTTCGAGCGAATCACCGAACTGCCCGAGTACTATGTCACGCGCACCGAGCGCGCCATCTTTACGCAACACGCCGCCGAGATCGCCCACGAAGCCGCCGGCGGCCGGGAGCTCGCAGTCGTCGAGCTGGGTGCCGGCACCGCCGGCAAAACCGGGCTGTTGTTACAGGCGGTTTCCGCACGGCAGGGCAGCGTCGACTACTTCGCCATCGATGTCTCGGAAAGCGCGCTCGCCGAAGCGCGGCATCACCTCGAACGCGAGTTTGCCGGCGTCCGCGTGCACACCCGCGTGGCCGACTACACCGACGGCCTCGGTCACATCGAGACCGGCAGCGCGCGCAGGCTCGTGCTTTACATCGGCTCCTCCATCGGCAACTTCGAGCCTGCCGCCGCCGCCGCCCTGCTCTCAGCGGTCCGCCGCGAGCTCGCCCCCGGCGACTGCCTCCTGCTCGGTGCCGATCACGTCAAGGACGAAGCCATTCTTCGCGCCGCGTACAACGATGCCGCCGGTGTCACCGCGGCCTTCAACCTCAACGTCCTGCGCCGCCTCAATCGCGAACTCGGCGCGGACTTCGACCTCGACACGTTCCGGCACGAGGCCCTCTGGAATGCGGCGCAGTCCCGCATCGAGATGCACCTGGTCAGTACACGCGCGCAATCGGTCGAGCTGCCTGCCCTTGCGCTCACGATTCATTGCGCCGCCGGCGAAACCATCCACACCGAGAACAGCTACAAGTTCACCGACGAAGGCATCGAGCTCATGCTGACACAGGCCGGCTTTGCCCCGCGCCGCCAGTGGAGCGACAGCCGAAACTGGTTCGGCGTGTACCTGGCCGAAGCAGTCTAGCGTGGAACGGGTGCGCCCGGCATCGCCGGCCCCAGCGCCGCTGCGCTGCCCACCGCGCTGAACCGCGTTCTCGGAAAAGCGTCCGGGTAGTTCTTCTGGATAAACACGATCATCGCCTCGCGAATCAGGCAGCGCAGGTCGAACTGGTCGCTCGAGTTGCGCGCGCTCAGCAGGCAGCGAATCTCCATCGTGTGTTCTGAAAGATTCGTCACCTGCAATGCCTTGATCTTGCCGTCCCACAGCGGCGAAGCATCCAGCACACGTGAAAACTCCTCGCGCAGCGCATCGACCGGCACGGAATAATCGACATACAAAAATGCCGTACCCATCAGGTCCGCGTGCTCGCGCGTCCAGTTCTGAAAAGGCTTTTCAATGAAATACGTCAGCGGCAACACCAGCCGGCGATAATCCCAGATCGCGACCACCACGTAGGTCGTCGTGATCTCTTCAATCTTGCCCCACTCCCCTTCGACGACCACCACGTCGTCCAGTCGAATCGGCTCCGTCAGGGCAATCTGGATCCCCGCCAGCAGGTTCGACGCGGAGGTTTTCGCGGCCGTCGCCAGCACCAGGCTCGCCAGGCCCGCCGACGCCAGCAAACCCGCGCCGTAGTGCCAGATCGCCGAATCGCGAAACAAGGAAAGAATCAGTCCCGCATCGACGACCAGCAGCAGAATAATGGCCAGCCTGCGCATCAGCACCAGCTGCGTCCGCACCCGGCGCGCCTTCAGATTGTCCGCCGTGCTCGCGTCGTAACGCAGCAGCACCGCGTCTTCAAACAGGTACACGCCCGACACCATCAGCCATCCCAGCGCCAGGAACCATACGATCGCGAAGGCCTTTTCCACCTGGCCCAGCAGCGGCTGATCGATGTCGAGGAACGGAAGAACGATGGCGACCGCGGTCAGCAGCGTGATGGCGAACGCAGGCTGCCGCAGCCGCCTGGCGATCACGCGCAACAACGGCGAAGTCTGGACATCGCGGTGCCGAAACCGCGCCAGGATGCGGAACACGACCGTGTGCACCGCGGTGCCGATCGTCAACGCCACACAGATGGCCACAATACCCAGCACCAGCGCGTGAACATGCGACGAGGCTGCATGCGCGGCCGCCGGGTGCGCCGGCGCTTCAGAAACTCTCACTCACCCTCCGTGTGCCCGCGGCGATATTCGCCGCTTTTGCCGCCTTGTTTACGCAGCAGCCGCACGTTCTCGATTGTGATGCTTTTGTCCAGTGCCTTGCACATGTCGTACACGGTCAGCGCGGCTACGCTCGCGGCGGTCAGGGCTTCCATCTCCACGCCCGTGTTCGCGGTCGTCGCCGCCGTCGCGCGAATCAGCACGCCGTCGGCGGCAATTGTTGCCGCGACATCCAGAAACGACAACGGCAAAGGGTGGCACATCGGGATCAGCTCGCTCGTCCGCTTGCCCGCCTGGATGCCCGCGAAACGCGCCACCTCCAGCGGGTTTCCCTTCGGGTTGCGAGGCAGCGCAGCAAGCACCTCGGCCGACAATGCAACAAACGCTTCCGCCTCGGCCTCGCGCCGCGTCGCTGTTTTGCCGCTCACGTCGACCATGCGCGCCGTGCCGTCGGCGTCGTAGTGCGACAGCCCTGGATCGCCTTGGGAATGACTCATCGTTCAAGCCTACCGCAAGGCTCTCAGGCCAACAGCACCGTCACCGTCGCGCCGTCCTCCAGCTCGCCCGCTTCCTCGGGCACCACCAGGAAGCAGTTGGCGCGCGCCGTGCTCGCCAGGTCGCCCGAGCCCTGCCACGCGATCGTCTCGACCGACGAACCCTCGATCGCGTGCGTAAGCCGCGCCGGTAAAAAGCGCGTGAGCCCCGGCCTGTGCCTCACCGCTCCTCGCAGGCGCGCCTGCACAAACGGAGCGACGTATCCCCGCTCGCCGCCGAGTGCCGCCAGCACCGGCGCGGCAAACAATGCAAAGCAAACAAGGGTCGAAACAGGATTGCCCGGCAGCCCGAACACCGGCAGCGCCCCCCCGCGCAGGCTGCCGAAGACCACCGGCTTGCCCGGCTGCATCCTCACCCCGGTGAACCGGAACTCGCCGCCAAGCGCCAGCAACGCCGGCTCCACCAGGTCGTACCGGCCTGCCGAAACACCGCCGGAGAGCAGCAGCAGATCGCATTCGTTCATCGCTCGCCCAATCGCCGCTTCCAGAGCCGCGGCATCGTCCGCCACCGGAGAAAACAGCACCGGCTCGCCCCCCAGCGCGCGCACCTGCGCGGCCAGCGTGTACGTATTCGAGTTGCGAATCTGGTGTGCAAGCGGCATTTCCCCCACGTCCACCAGCTCATCGCCCGTTGCCACAATCGCCACCCTCGGCCTGCGAAACACGGGCACCCGCGCGTAGCCGCAGGCCGCCGCGACCGCCACCCCGTGCGCACCCAGCCGCGTGCCTGCCTCCAGCACCACCGCGCCCGCTCGCGCCTCGGCCCCCCGCGGCACAATATTCTCACCGGCCGCGATCCTTCGCCCGGCCTCGAGCGTCACCCTTTCGCCCGAGCGCCGCACATGCTCCACCATCACCACACAATCCGCGCCCGCCGGCACCGGCGCGCCCGTCATGATCTCCACGCACTGCCCCGGCCTCAGCGCCTCGCCGCCCCACGCCTCGCCTGCCCGCAGCAGGCCCAACAACCGCAACTCCCCATGGGCCCAGTCCTCCGCGCGCCCCGCGAAGCCGTCGCGGGTCGAGCGCGCAAACGGCGGCTGGTCGCGATCCGCGAGCAACAGCGCTGCCGACACCCGTCCCAGCGCGTCGAGCAGAGCAAGCTCCTCGATCAAGGTCGCTCGCTCCAAACATTGGGCCGCCGCGCCGGCCACCAGCGCCGCGGCGTCCCCATAAGCAATCGGCTGCGAACTCATACCCCTCCAAACAGAAAAGCGCCCCGGCCACCAGGCCGGAGCGCTCCATCCGCAAACGGAATCTACTTCTTCGCCTTGTAGCTCGTCTTGACCGTCTGCCCCATGCTCGTCAGGATGTTCTTCGCATCCCCGGCAAACTGCCCGTCCGGCGCCAGTTCCAGGTACTTCTGGTACGCCTCCGCGCAGCCCGGCGGCGCGGTAATCTTCTGCGTCTTCGGGTCCACCGTCGCCTTTGCGATCAGCGCCTGCCCCTTCAGGTAGTACGGCACCGGACGCGTCGGGTCGGCGGCGATCGCCTTGTCCGCGGCCGCGGCCACCGCGTCCCCGTTCTGCCCCGTGCGCGACAAAATAATCGTCTCGTTCGTGTAGTACACACCGGCCTGCGTCGGGTTGGCCTTGGCCCCCGCATCGTAAGCGGCCGCGGCGTCCGAGCTCTTGTTCTGCCCGGCCATCGCTTCGCCCAGCTCGTTATTCGCCGCGCCCAGCAGTTCGGGGTTCGGCTTGGGGTTCGCGCCTTCCAGCGAAATCGCTTTTTGCAGCGACGTCGTCGCATCCGGAAACTTCTTCTCGCCCACCTGCGCCGTGCCCAGCTCCAGCCAGATCACCGAGGCATCCGGCTTCGCCTGCGCGTCTTTCGTCATCAGCTGGTCGGCTTCCGCGTAGTTCTTGCTCTTGTTGTCGGCGCGCGCGGTCGCCAGGTCCGCGTTCAGGTTCTTGATCACCGAGTTGGCCGCCAGCGCCGCCGCGTTCTTTGTCTTCAGCTCCTCCACCTGCTTGCGCTGCTCCGGCGACATCTTCGCCATGTAATCCGGGCGCGTCAGGTCGAAGTTTTCAGGCGCATCCTGCCCCGCATCGATCTTCACATTCATCAACTGGTCCACCGGCTTGCCTTCCGCCTGCAGGTCCAGCACATAGGTGCCGGGCGCGATGCCCGTGCCCTTGTAGTCGCCGTTGTCGTCGGCGGTAAAGGTGTACTTCGCCGTTTTCCCGTCGGTCGTCACCAGCACCTGCGCGCCCTTGATCGGCGAACCCACCGGGTCCTGGATGTGCCCGTGAATGCTGCCCGTCGCGGCTTGTCCGTAGGCCGCGGTAGAGGCCGCGCCGGTCGCGCTTAAAAGAAGTGCCAGCACTCCAAGTGTTCTGTTTGCGTTCATCATCTCCTCTTTCTTCGCGCAACCGGCTCCGTTGCCCATCCTGCGCGGTCTTACCTTAAGAACCCGTCCCATGCTTTCGCGTTGCGTACGGTACCGGATCGTTCACCCCGGCTTCGGCAAACGCGCGCAAACGCAACACGCAACTGTCGCACACACCGCAGGCCTCAGCCTCGCCCGCATAGCACGACCACGTTACATGCAGCGGCGCTCGGAGTTCAACTCCCAGCCGCACGATCTCGCGCTTCCTCATCTGGATCAGCGGCGTCGCGATCCGGATATGGCCCTCGCGCGTCCCCGTCCGGATCAGCGCCTCAAACGCCTCGTAGTACGCCGGCCGGCAGTCCGGGTAGCCCGAACTGTCCTGCTCCACCGCCCCGATAAAAATCGTCCTCGCATCGATCACCTCGGCCCAGCTCACCGCCGCGCTCAAAAAGTGAGCGTTGCGAAACGGCACATACGTCACCGGAATCTCCGCGCCCTCCGCGCCAACCACGTCCGGGGCGTCCGGAATCGCAATCGAAGCATCCGTCAGCGCCGAGCCCCCGATCTGCCGAAACAGGTCCGTCCGCAGATGCAGAAACCGCGAAATCCCCAGCGCCTCGGCCACCGCGCGCGCACTCCGCAGCTCCCGCGCTTCGGTCCGCTGCCCATACGAAAAATGCAGCGCGCAGGCCTCGTAGTCGCGCGCCGCCAGCGCCGCGCACACGCAGGAGTCCATGCCGCCCGAAAGCGAAACGATCGCCCGCTCCTTCACCGCGCCCCACTCCCGGCCGGCACAGGCGCCTGCGCCGCCGCCCACCAGCCGTCAAACAACCCGAGCGCCCGCTCGCACTGCATCCGGTGACGCTCTTTTTTGTCCCGCACCCGCCTGCGCGTCTCTTCGTCCAGCGGCAGCAGCAGGTCGAACGTGATATTCGCCGGCTGGAAATGCTTCAGCTCGGCATGGGTGATGTAGTGCACCAGCGAGCCCAGCGCCGTGCCTCGCGGCGCCGCCTCCGCCGGCAACCCCAGGGCCGCGCACCCCGCATAGTGCCCCGCCAGCAGCCCCGTCGCAATCGACTCCGTGTACCCCTCGACCCCGGAAATCTGCCCCGCGAAAAACACGTTCGGGTGCGCCCGCAGGTGCAGATTCTCCGTCAGCACACTCGGCGAGTGAATGTACGTGTTGCGATGGATCTGTCCCCAGCGCAGAAACTTCGCGTTCTCGAGCCCCGGGATCAGCCGCAAAATCCGCGCCTGCTCGCCATACTTCAAATGGTTCTGAAAACCCACCAGGTTGTACGAGTCGGCCCTCAGGTTTTCCGAGCGCAGCTGCACCACCGCCCACGGCGTTTTGCCCGTGCGCGGGTCGCGCAGCCCCACCGGCTTCATCGGCCCAAACCGCAGCGTGTCGCGCCCGCGCCGCGCCAGCTCTTCAATCGGCAGGCAGCTCTCAAAGTACGGCAGCTTTTCCCAGTCTTTCGCTTCCGCCGGCTCGGCCCCCAGCAGCGCGTCCAGAAAGCGGTCGTACTCCTCCCGCGTCATCGGGCAATTGATGTAATCCGCCGTCCCCTTGTCCCACCGCGCAGCGAAGTACACCCGCTCCATATCGATCGTTTCCGCGTCCACGATCGGCGAAATGGAATCGTAAAACGCCAGGTGGTCGTTGCCTGTCAGCCGCGCAATCTCGTCCGACAACGCCGATGACGTCAGCGGCCCGCTCGCAATCACCGTGATGCCGTTCTCCGGGTCCAGCCGCGTCACTTCCTCGCGATGCACCGTGATCCCCGGCTCCGCCGCGATCGCCTGCGCGATCTGCCGTGAAAACTCCACCCGGTCCACCGCCAGCGCATGCCCGGCCGGCACCGCCGAGCGGTCCGCGCACTCGAGCAGCGGCGAGTGAGCCCGGCGCATCTCCTGCTTCAGCACCCACGGTGCCGTCCCTTCGCTCTCGCTTTTCAGCGAGTTCGAGCACACCAACTCGCCGAACTCCGCGGTCTGGTGCGCGGGCGTCTGCCGCACCGGGCGCATCTCGTACAGGTCCACCGCCACGCCCATGCGCGCGGCCACCAGCGCCGCCTCGGGCCCGGCCAGCCCTCCGCCGATCACACGAAT
>CAXSBW010000030.1:29157-33940 GCA_964235795.1 uncultured Acidobacteriaceae bacterium
ATGCCTGCCCCAAAGCGAGCTTCGCTCATCGCGCCGCCTCCAGCGCCGCGTCCTGGTTCACTTCCTGGTTCACTTCCTGATTCACTTCCTGGTCTGCGTCCTGATCTGCCTGCTTCCTAGACTGCCCGGCCAGCGCACCGAGCGCCGTCCCCGTCAACCGCATCCTCCGCCACTCCTCCATCCGCACCGCGCCGATCCGCTCATACACCCGAATCGCCGGCTCGTTCCACAACAGCACGCTCCAGTCCAGGCGCGCGCAGCCCAGCCGCTCCGCCTCCGCGGCCACCCGCGCCAGCAGCGCGCGACCCAGCCCGCGACCCCGGTGCGCCGGCTGCACATACAGGTCTTCCAGGTACAGGCTCCGCCCGGTCCAGGTGCTGTACGTCGGGTGAAACAGCGCAAAACCGCAAAGCCCGCCGTCCTTCTCGGAATCCTCAGCCACCAGGCACTCAAACTGCGGCGCCGCGCCCCAGCCATCGCGAAGCAGATCCGCTTCCGTAATCGCCACCGCATCCGGCTCGCGCTCATACACGGCCAGCTCCACAATCAGGGCATGGATCGCCGGCGCATCGGCGGGGGCGGCAACACGAATGGACGTTGGGGAGTTCACCCTCCCAGTATAGAAGCTCATCCAGTCGAGAAGCCGGTCGGCCATTGGCGTCGTAGCCGCCTGCGCCTGCCATCATTCCGGCTATCGCCTGGTGTTCATTGTTTGCAATATCGAGGGCGATTAGCACAACGAAATCGATGACATGTCTGGACTGATCAATCGGTAATAGCAGTCATGGCTGCATGCCTTGACGTCCCTCACGGGCTTATGGTAGAAGGGATCTGCTTTAGCGTTACGTAGTCCAACAGATCCATAGGAGTGACATCGATGCTGAGCACAAAAGCGCTTTTAGGACTTTACCTCGCCAATGCATGCCTGCTGACAAGCGGCAGCATAACTCTCGGCAATGCGTTTGCCCAGGAGAGTGTCAACAACCAACTTCAAGGCTACTACGGGACGGTTACAGTTCTACCAAACACGGAGCTCAAAGAAATCACCATCGTTTTGAATTTGAACTATGCACCTAGCGGCAGTTCAAACCAAATCGTTTTTCACATTCAGGCGGAAGCAGCATCCAGCGTCCCTTCTGCTTGGAGCGGACCTGCACGCGTCTTAGTTGGGTATGGTGTCGTAGCTGTCATTCCGCAAAACCAATCAAACGGAATACTTTTCAAGTTTACCGGGCTCCAACGTCCTCCCTCGATTGCCGAGATGAACTTCGATGACTATTCGGTGTTCGGCATCGGTCGCTTCGGAGAGCACACGCCTCTTACACCGACCCAGATTCAGCAGCTCGCCAGCGCAGGACGCATTACTGACGTTTCCCAACGATACGACCCATCAACGGCAAAAATGGTTTCCGATGGTTTATTCGGGAGCTCCCTTAATCCAGCAGATCTTCCTCCCCCAAATAGCTGCGTAGCCGGAGGGGTAGGCTCCACTTCATGTTCAGCAGGTGGATGTGGTGTGAATTGTAGTGCCACTACTTATTCTTGCTGCGCCGGTGGAACATGTCTTTGTTTTCCAAACAACTCTAATCATTAGCGCCCTCATGATAACAGCTGAGAGCCGTATAGGTTATCCTGCAACGGCTCTGAGCTGATGTCCGGCCATTTACTGCCCAAAAATTCCTGCATGTCACACCAAGGCGGTTTGATGTATTTGATACGCTTTCCTTATTACGCTCGCGAAACACATTTTTCTGAAGCGGACAAAACAGGTGCTCGGATTGCTGATGGAAATATTCTAGATGCGGCACTTTCTTTGGACGAGGTAGAAGGCATCTTCGTTATCAATGATGATGTCGATTCGGGTTTGCAAAAGGTGAGCCGCGAACAGGAATCTTCCCGAGTGATGGATGTCACTTCGTCTTGGTTGCGCAAGACAATCGAATCGGGTGGCAAGTATTTAGCTATAGTCTCAGCCATTGATTTCTCAAAAATGGCGCTATGGCGTCAACATCTCAGTGCATCAGTACCGATCTGCGCCATCGTCCATGCGATACCCTACGAACATTTGGCTTCACTGTATCTCGCAAGCGCTTGTATGGCACGTCACTACGATCGGGTGTTAGTCTCAAGCGAGGCTGGCTCTGCTGCGGTCGTATCTATATTTAAGCAATGTGAGAGTATTTTGGGAGCTTCCTGCAGTGAGCGAGCTCTGTTATCGCAGCGAGTACACGTCGTCCCTTTGCCGGTTAAGTATTTACAAATGCCTGAAAACACAAAATCGACAGCACGAAATCTTTTTGAAATACCTCAGGATTCTGTAGTATTTTTATCGCTCGGTCGATTAACATCGACGTACAAAGCTGATTTAGAACCCATGATCCGGGCATTCGCCGCTATTCAATCGCCCGAAAAAAGACATCTGGTCATCGCGGGACATGAGGTCGAGACCGGCTACTTAAAACGCTTGAGAAGCTTAGCCAAGTCATGCGGCGTGAGTTCATCTGTTAAGTTCATCCTAAATATCCCATCGTACTCAAAGGGTTTTGTATACGCGCTGGCAGATGTTTTTGTAGCGCCGTCCGACAACATCCAGGAAACATTTGGGCTTGCAGTTGTTGAAGCCATGATGTCGCGCTTGCCGGTTGTAGCTACCAGATGGAGCGGTTATCGCGACCTGGTCATAGATCGTGAGACAGGCTTCCTTATAGATACCTGGCTTGACGTTGAGGATAAGAGCACATTGTCTATGATCGCGGCAGCGGGACGAGGTGTTCAATTCGAGAAGGCGATGGCTGATCGTACTTTATTCAATGTCAACCAAATGATATCAGCTTTCAATATATTGCTAAGTGATAAGAACTTGCGTGGTTCGCTGGGCGCAGCAGGACACGCGAGAGCACTCAAACACTTTAGCGTGAGTACAGTACTACCTGTGTACCAATCCTTGTGGCGGGAACAAGTATTTCAGGCACAGAACAGCCCATCTCTGCGTGGAATGCCGTTTGACTTCGTCCGTCCCTTTGAAGGTTTTCCTCAAGCTCAAGGGAAGCTCTCCGATATGCGCATAGAAATTCCCACAACAGGTAATGCTGGTCACGCAGACGACGAAAACGGCAAAGGTGATCTGCCAGGCAACCTGCACCATCGACGTGTAGGCGATGTATTCAGTGAAGGAAAGGACGAGCGGGCGCTGGCTGGAATGCTTTTCAAGAAAGGAATTTTTAGACTGTATTACTGACTGAGAGCCTCTTTGAATCTGGAGGCCTTAAACACAGCTATGTGTGGCAGAGTATCCGTCACAATCTGCCGAACGGAAGTTCATGAACTGATACCAAGGAACTCGGGGCAGCCGCCGTCTCGTTTACATCTCAAATAGCATGGACCTCATCGCCATCCGGCACGCTCTGCGCGAGGGCAGCTTCGACGCCTGGCTCTTCTACGACCACCACGGGCGCGACCCCCTCGCCTGCCGCATCCTCGGGCTGCCGTCCGAGCACGTCACGCGCCGCTGGTACTACCTCATCCCCGCCGCCGGCGAACCGCGCAAGCTCGTCCACCGCATCGAGTCCGGCCGCCTCGATAGCCTGCCCGGCACCCGCGCCGTCTACTCCTCCTGGCAGGAGCTCGAGGCCGGGCTCGAAGAGATGCTGGCGCCCTACACCCGCCTCGCCATGCAATACTCCCCGCGCAACCGCATCATGTATGTCTCGATCGTCGACGCCGGTACCGTCGAGCTGCTGCGCGACTGGGGCAAGCAGGTCGTAAGCTCCGCCGACCTCATCAGCCGGTTTGAAGCCGTGCTCACGCCCGAAGGCATCGCGAGCCACTACCGCGCCCAGTCCGCGATGGACCGCATCGTGCCCGCCGGCTGGCAGTGGCTGCGCGCCGAGCTCGACGCGGGCCGCAACCCGTCCGAGTGGACGCTGCAGCAGTGGTACATCGAAGCCCTCGCCCGCGAAAATCTCGTCACCGAACATGGCCCCAATGTTTCAGTCAACCAAAACAGCGCTGACTCCCACTACGAACCCACCGCCCAGCGCTCGCAGCCCATCCGCGACGGCGACTTCCTTCTGCTCGATATCTGGGGCCGCGAAAATCATCCCGACGCCATCTGGTACGACATCACCTGGACGGGCACCGTGGGCCGCGCCCCGTCCGAGCGCGAGCAGGCCGTCTTCACCGCTGTCGCCAACGCGCGCGACGCCGCCGTCATGACTGTGCAAAGCGCCTTTACTGCCGGGCGCCCTCTCGCCGGCTGGCAGCCCGACCGTGCCGCCCGCGACCTCATCGCCTCGGCCGGCTTCGGGCCGCACTTCACCCACCGCACCGGCCACAACATCGGCACCGGGCTCCACGGCGCGGGCGCGCATCTCGACGACCTTGAAACTCACGACGAACGCCTCATCCTCCCCCATACCTGCTTCTCCGTCGAGCCCGGCGTTTACCTCGACACCTTCGGCATCCGCTCCGAAATCAACATGATCACCTCCGCGACCGGTGCCGTCGTCACCGGCCGCATCCAGCGCGAACTGGTGCGGATCTGAATGCCGACGCCTGAACCGAGCCGCGCCGTGCCGAGCCGTGCTGAACCGAGCCGCGCCGAACCGGGCCGCGCCACACTGAGCCGTGCCGAACCGAGCCGTGCCGCACCAGACCGCGCCGCATCGAGCCGTGCCGAACTGAGCCGTGCCGAACCGAGCCGTGCCGCATCGAGCCGCGCTGAACCAAGCCGCGCCGGTGCCCTGCTCTGGCTCGGCTGCCTCCAGTTCTTTGTTTGCGAGCA
>CAXSBW010000031.1:0-23249 GCA_964235795.1 uncultured Acidobacteriaceae bacterium
AAGCGGTGATCTGGCGTCCCCGACGGGATTCGAACCCGTGTTACCGCCGTGAAAGGGCGGTGTCCTGGGCCACTGGACGACGGGGACAGCACAAGTTTCCACAGTAGCAAGGCCGCAGGCCGGTGTCAAAAAGAAGCGACCTCTCGACAGGGATGCGATCAAACAAGTGCTGGCTCTTCAATAATGGGACCGGCTGCGATGTCGCAAGGAAGCGAGGAAATGCTCGACAGCCCGACGCTCGACGGCCCGGCACCCGCCGGTCTTGAGTGAAATCGGCAAGCAATGCAGTGCGGGATCATGCAGCTTCCGCGAATCCCTTTCGGCGGAACATGCCCGCGCAGGGAGTGCCCCAGGCCACTTTCCCGCTCGAAGCAACATCGTAGTGATGCTGGGATAGGCCCACACCCGGCATCCTGGACAACAGCAACTCGCTCCAAGGGAGGTGACCGATGGTGAACAACTGTGCCAACCCGCAATGCGCCAAGCCGCTCCACTACCTGCGCGACGGGCGCGTATTTGTCTTCAACGTAGCCGGTGCCCGGCTCGGCCCGGACGGCAAACGAGTGCAGCAGATCCGGCACTTCTGGCTCTGCGGCGACTGCTCCCCGTCCCTGCTGGTCGAGTGCAGCCCCGATGCGGTGGTGTCGGTTCGCCCGCGCACGGCGGTGTCGATGCCCGGTCCTCGCCCGGCTGCTTTGGCCTCCTGAACACGCGCTTCGGCCTTACCCTTTCCCACGGAGAGTCGGCGACCGCGACCGGGCATCCCACTGCATTGCACGACTGGAGTCTGAGGTTTGTATGGCAACTGCCGGCACAACGATGACAAAAGCCGACCTGGTGGAAGAGGTACTGACCCTGGGCGACCTGACCCGCCGCGACAGCGAAATCATTGTGGAAACAGTGTTTGAATCCGTCGTGGGCGCGCTGAAAAAAGGCGACAAGATCGAAATCCGCGGCTTCGGTTCCTTTCGCATCCGGCAAAGGAATTCGCGCGTGGGCCGCAACCCCAAAACCGGTGCCAAGGTCGAGGTCCCGGCCAAGCGAGTGCCCTACTTCAAACCCAGCAAGGAGCTTCGCGACCTGGTCAACCCGGCGTCGCCGGCCAAGCCCCATTCTGAGGACTCTGAACCGCGGCGGACTCAGCCGGCGGCCTGAGCTGCCCCCCCCCGGCTACGACGCCTCGATCACGGCCAGCATCCGCCCCGTCCTGCCATGCTCGGCGCGGTACGAGAAAAACAGGTCGCCCCGGCAGCTTGTGCAGTACGGCAGCACTTCCACCGACGCAGGGTGCAGCCCCGCATCGAGCAGCTGTCGCCGATTCGCCTCAGCGAGGTCCAGGTGCAGGCCCGGGCCCATGTCGCCATGCCCCGGCGCGCGCTGATTCAAAAACAGCATCGGGTACTTTTTCTTGACCGGGTCCTCGTCGTAAACCTCGCGAAACAGCTCGTCCGCGTAGTGGAACTGCGAGCGGAACTCCGCTTCCACCTCGTCGCCCACCGCATAGCAACACTGCCCGATCGCAGGACCGATCGCCGCGAGGAGGTCTTCAGGCTTCGAGCCGAACTCCAGCCGCATCCGCCCCACGCCACCCTCCACGATGCGCCGCAGCGTGCCGCGCCAGCCTGCATGGAAGGCCGCCACAGCCCCTGTCTTCCGGTCGGCCACCAGCACCGGCACACAGTCCGCGGTGGCCATGCCGAGCACCACGCCCGGCTCGCCGGTCATCAGTCCGTCGCCTTTGCTCAGGGGCCTGTCACCCACCTGCGCCCCCACCATGCGATGGATCAACGAGGAGTGAACCTGCTCTAAAGTCACGAGCGGCCGTGCCCCGCCGAACACAGCCCGCAGCAGCCGCGCACGGTTTTCCCGCACGGCTTCCGGCCTGTCGAGCGAGGTAAAGCCCAGGTTGAGCTCGCCCTCCGCGTCCATCGCAGGCTCGCCGTCCCCCTGCTGAAACGCCTGGCTCACCCCGCCCGTGCGGGTGGAAAAACCATGCCGCACCCCGGCTTCGCGCAGCACCGCCGATTGCAGCGGCTCGAGCACACCCGCGCGCACCGGCTCGCGAGCCTGCGTGGGCGGCGCTTCCTGCCGGGGGTGTCGCGCCTGCGGCACGTAGCCGGCGCCCAACAAACGGCGTCGCCCGTGCCGCAGGCCCACCCCGGCCAGCAGCTCATCGAGCGCATCCAGAGTCTCCGGCGAATCGGCTTTGCCCTGTCTCATCGGACACCATTGTAGCCGGGTCACAGCACGCCGATTCCTCGATTGACACAGCGCGGCATGGGCTCTAAGGTGAGGTCACCGGACGGCCACGGACACGATCCCGAGCTGCCGCAAGCCCGCACCGCAAGCTCCGCAGCGCACCCTTCTCCGCTGCCCTGACTTTCCCCGAACATTCTGGAGGTTGTTTGCTCATCCGCAGCCGGGCGTATGCCCTTTCCGCGTTTGCTCTCGCCGGTGCCGTTGCGCCCGCATTCGCTCAATCCACCGCTACCCTTTCAGGCAACGTCACCGACCCTTCGGGCGCGGTGGTGCCGGGGTCGCAGGTCACCGTGCACGGCATCGCCACCGGCACCGACCGCAAAGCCGTGTCCGACTCCGCCGGCAACTACGCCGTGCCGTCGCTGCAGCCCGGCGACTACAGCGTCACCGTGCAGGCTCCGGGCTTCGCCGACTACAAAGTCGCCCGGGTCACCCTGCAGGTGGACCAGAGCGTCACCGCCAACGCGCGGCTCGGTCTCGCGTCCTCGGGCGAAGTGGTGCAGGTGCAGGGCGCGGCTCCCATCATCGACGCGCAAACCATCACCGTCGGCCAGGTCATCGACCAGACCACCGTGCAGGAGATTCCGCTCAACGGCCGCCACTTTCTCGACCTGACCAACCTGACGCCCGGCACGGTCGTGCCGCCGGCAGCAGGCTCGCTCACCACCGCAAGCCGCGGCCTGGGTGCCAACTCCTTCGATACCGCGGGGCAGCGTGAAGACACCGTCAACTTCATGATCAACGGCGTGAATCTGAACGATCTTTCACAAAACCAGATCACGTTTCAGCCCTCGATCAACACCACCGCCGAGTTCAAGATTTCCAACTCCACCCCGTCGGCCGAGTACGGCCGCTCCTCGGGCGCGATCGTCAACGTGGCCACTCGCTCCGGCACCAACCGCTTTCACGGCGAAGCGTTCGACTACCTGCGCAACAACTACTTCGACGCGCGCAACTACTTCAATCGCAAACCCGTGCGGCAGAACCAGTTCGTTCGCAACAACTTCGGCGGCGCTTTTTCGGGGCCTGTGTGGAAGGACCGCACCTTCTTCTTTCTCAGCTACGAAGGGCTGCGGCAGTCGCAGGCGCTGCTGTTCAACGGCAATGTTCTGAACCCCATCCAACGAGCCTCGCTTGCGGCCGGCCCCGCGGGCGCAGCCTACGGGCAGCTCGTCAACCTCATCCCGGCCGGCAACAACAGCGACGGCTCAGCCTTCCAGGGTTCGGCACCGGGCCCGGTCAAAACCGACCAGTTTTCCGGTGACCTCTTCCACACGGTCAGCGACAAGGACAATCTCCACGCCTACTACGCCTGGCAGCAGGATGCGCGCACGGAGCCCAACCTGCAGGGCAACACCGTACCCGGCTTCGGCGACCACCGCACCGCGCACCGCCAGGTCGGCACCCTCAACGAAGTGCACATCTTCTCGCCGAACGTGGTCAACGAGGCGCGACTGGGCTTCAATCGCATCGCCATCGCGTTCAACCCCAACACGCCGGAAAACCCGGCCGGCTTCGGCATCGACACCGGCGTGCCCTACAACAATGCCCTGCCGCAGATCACCGTGCAGGATCTCAGCCTGAACTTCGGCGGCCCGGCCGGGTTTCCGCAGGGCCGCTTCGACACCGCCGGCATCTTCTCCGACACGCTCTCGATCAACCGCGGCAAACATACCGTCCGTGCGGGCGGCGAGTTCCGTCGCTTTATCGGCGACTCCTTCTCGCAGGACCCGGGCACGCTCACCTTCAGCAGCACCGCGAACTTCATCAACGGCATCGCCAGCTCTTTCAGCAACACCCCGACCGCCATCACCAGCCGCATCTTTGAGAACGCCGCCGGCGGCTTCGTCTCCGACAACTACAAGTTCACCCCTGCGTTTCAGGTGGAGGGGGGCTTCCGGTTCGAGTGGAACGGCACACCGACCGAGGGCGGCGGTCGCCTCGTCAACTTCAATCCGTCCACGGATACCCTGTTCCGCACCGCGCAACCCTACAACCAGAACTACAACTACGAGCCGCGCGCCGGCTTCATCTGGGACCCGCGCGGCAACCAGCAGACCGTGCTGCGCGGCGGTTACGGCATCATGGCCGATGAGCCGTCGAGCGGCGTCGCCGGCAACCTGGCCGGCAACCCGCCCAACGCCGAGCCCATTCTTGCCAACGGCGCGCTGCCCGTCGGGACCCTCTCCACCGGGCCGCTCCAGGCGCTCGCGCCCTTTGCCGTCAACCCGAAGTTCCGCAATGGCTACGCCGAAAGCTACAACCTGAACCTGCAGCAGCAGCTCGGCGGCGGCACAGTCCTCGAGCTCGGCTACATCGGCTCCGAGAATAAGCACCTGCGCATTCGCCGCAACCTCAACCAGCCGAACCATCCCCTCGGCGGCCCGGCTGCCGGCATCAAGCCTTATTCCACTCTGTCGTCCACGAGCCCGTTCCGCCCCGGCGCGGCGCTCAACAGCATCGCCTATGCCGACTCCGACGCGTTCTCAAACTACAACGCACTGTGGGTCGTGGTTCGCAAAAACCTTTCGCATGGGCTGCAGTTCAACTCCAGCTATACCTGGTCGAAATCGCAGGACATCAGCTCGCTCGGCTCGCAGGGCGGCTACACCCTGCAGGACAACAACAACCCGCGCGGCAACTACGGGCTGTCGGACTTCGACGTGCGCAGCCACTTCGTCTTCTCGGGCACCTGGAACCTGCCGCTCGGTCACGGCCGCATCCGCGAGGGCTGGCTGCTGGCCGACATCACGCAGCTGCAAACCGGCAACCCGCTCAACGTGGTCACCACCAACACCACCTACAACGGCACGGCAGGCACGATTCGGCCGTTCCTGATCGGGACCTACCACACGGGACGGCAGCCGGTCCTTTCGACGGGTCGCGTCCCCTTTATCCAGGGCAGCGCCTGCTCTACCGTCGTGGCCGGGTGCGCGTTTTACGCTCCGGCAGCGGGCGGCTTCGGCACCCTGCGACGCAATGCGCTCACCGGGCCGGGCTTCAACGACAGCGACCTGTCGGTGGAGAAAACGACAAAGCTCGCCGAAGCAACCGCGCTGGTTGTACGCCTCGACGCATTCGACCTCTTCAACCATGTCAACTTCAGCAACCCGAACCTGACGGCCAGCGGCGGCAGCGCCACCTTTGGGCAGATCACCGCAACGCGCGGACAGGTCGGCGATGCGGGCTCGTCGCGGCAGCTGCAGTTCGCGATGCGGCTCGAGTTTTAACTGCTCGACGCAAACCGTTTTTATAACCTCAACTTAAACCGCAACTTCCAATCGCGTTTTAACCATAAACACGCAAAACAAAGTGGCAGCCTCGGCTGCCACTTTTTACGCCTCCCATCACCAAAGTTACGTTCCACGTGGAACAATTCGCGTGGGCATTCGCGTGGAGCAATCCGCGCCGACACACGCGCCCCCGCCCTTACTCGTCGTTCTGCCCTTCTGGGCTCACAACCTCCCGCTCCTTGCGTCGCGCCAGGTCGTCGAGCTGCCGTCGCCAGTCGAGCGTGTCCAGAAAGCCGCGCTGTTCGCGCCAGTTCGGCTCGACAATGATGTGCAGTTGCAGAAACACGCGCGTGCCCAGCAACTGCTCAATCTCCTTGCGCGCCGATGCGCCGATCGCCTTGAGCTTGACGCCGCCCTTGCCGATCAGGATCGCTTTTTGCCCTTCGCGCTCGCAATAGATGGCAGCGGCGATCCGTGTCAGCGGCAGCTTTTCATGCCCCGGGTCCATCTTCGATCGCCGCTGGTTCACCGGCGGCTCTTCCCACTGCTCGATCACCACCGCGCTCGCGTAAGGAACCTCTTCGCCGGTCTCCATCAGGATGCGTTCGCGGATCAGCTCGGCGGCAAGAAAGCGCTCGGGCTGATCGGTGAACTGGTCTTTCGGAAAATAGCGCTCGCCGGTCGGCAGGTACTCGACCAGCTTTTCGACCAGCAGTTCCAGCCCGTCGCGCTTGCGCGCCGACACCAGCAGCACTTCCTTGAATGGGTGCAGCGCGCTGAGCTCGGCAATCAGCGGCAGCAGCGAATCGCGCGGCACCAGGTCCACCTTGTTGACGAGGAGAAACACCGGGCACTCGAGTTTGCGAATCAGCTCAAAGACGAAGTCGTCCTCGCTCGCATCCCTGCTCAGCTTTTGCGCGCGACGCGTCGACGGCTCCGCTTCCCCATCAACAAGTTCGGCCTCGCCGGTGACGACCGGCTCCGCCGCCTGCGACAGCTCCAGGCGGCGCGAAGCATCCACCATCAGGATCACGACGTCGCGGCTTTCGAGCGCGTCGTACACCACCTGCATCATCTGCTTGTCCAGCAGTGTGCTGGGCTTGTGCACGCCCGGCGTGTCCACAAACACGATCTGCGCCGCAGGATGCCTGCCCTTTTGCGCCGGCACGTCCACGATGCCGTGAATGCGCGTCCGCGTGGTCTGCGGCTTGCTCGTCACGATCGCTACTTTTTCGCCGGTCAGCGCATTCACCAGCGTCGACTTGCCGGCGTTCGGACGGCCCAGGATCGATACAAATCCACTCTTCAAACGGTTCCTCGTTTCGTTGCTTACCCTGTCGCACCGGCACGCGACACGCGCATGCGTTCAATGCGACGGTCTGTGGACGCGAGGATTTCAAAGCGCAGCCCGTTGTCTTCCACCACTTCGCCGGCCATGGGAATGCGACCGGCAGTTTCGCTCACCAGGCCCGCGACGGTGGTCGCTTCGTAGTCTTCGGGTGCTTCCCACTCGCCGCCGATCAGGCTTTCGAGCTCCGACAGCTCGAGCTCGCCCGGCACCGTCCACACGCCGGCTTGTTCCTCGCGAACCCCCTCGCCGTCTTCCCTGTCGTGCTCGTCGGTGATGGCGCCGACGATCTCTTCGAGCAGGTCCTCAATGGTGACGAGGCCGGCGACGCCGCCGTACTCGTCGATCACGATGCGCATGTGCTGCTTTTCGCGCTGCATCTCGCGCAGGGCTTCGTTGGCCCGCTTGGTTTCAGGCGTAAAGGTGGCTTCGCGCGCGATCGAGCCGACGGTCCTGGTTCTTGCATCGATGTCGGTCACCTGGAGGATGTCGTGCGCGAACACGATGCCGGTGATCGAGTCGAGCGTGCCCGCGTAGACCGGGATGCGCGAGAACGCCTTTGCCTGCAGCCGTTGCAGCAGCTGCTCAATGGGGATGTCTTCACTGACCGCGAACACGCGCGGGCGCGGCGTCATGATTTCGCGCACGACCTTGCTGCCGAACTCGACCGCGGAGCGGATCAGCGCGTGATCCTCCTCCTCAAGAATTCCCTCCTCCTGCCCGGCCTCAATCAGGGCGTCCACTGCCGCGTTGGCGTCTTCTTCTTCCTCCTCGGCGGTCGCCTCGCCGGCCAGGCTGACGATCGAGAACAGGAACGAGACCGCAAACGTAATGGGCATGAACAGCAGAAACAACAAACGCAGAGGCAGGGTAAAGCGCCGCAGCCACAAGCCGTTGGTGCGCACGATAAGCGCATACGGCAGCAGCCGGTTGAACAACACGACCGTGAGCACGATGCCGGCCAGGGCCTGTCCGATCGTCAGCCACAAGGATGCGCCGGGACGGATGCCGTGGCCGAACAGCAGCACCGAATACACCAGCGTGAGCGAGGCGACGGCAAGCTGCGACAGCACGGCTGCCGACAGCGAGATCTGTTCGCGGCTGAGCCCCAGGCGCGGTTCGATCTGCTCCTCCCAGGTTTCAATATTGGCCTCGAAGCCCCGCGACAGGAACTTGCCCATCTCCGAGTACATGCGGTCGATGTAGGAGACCAGCGTGAGTACGCCGAGCAACAGAAGCACCAGCAGGGCGACAAGGGAGGTCATCGCGCTCCTGCTTTGCGCCTGGCGGTCGACGACGCGGGGGCGCGCTCGCCTGAGCGCAGGATCAGGCCGGACGGCAGGCCAAGCCGGACTCGCAGCGTCTGCTCGCGGCGGCGCATCTGCCCCTCGTCGCGCTCGTGGTCCAGGCCGGCGAGGTGCAGCAGCCCGTGCAGCAGCAGGATTTTTACCTCGGTCAGCAGCGAATGGCCCCATTCATCCGCCTGGCGCGCGGCGGTATCGACCGAGATAGCCAGGTCGCCGGCGAGCCGGTTCTTTGTATCCTCCAGCTGGGCAGGGGGGAACGAGAGCACGTCGGTGGGCTTGTTTTTACGGCGGAACTGCCGGTTCAGCTCGCGGATGGCGTCGTCGGTCGTCAACAGCACGGAAACCTTGCCGTCGAGCGGAATGGCCGCTGCAGTTGTGCGCAGAAAGCTACGAAGCTCCGGCAGCGGAAGGGCTCCGCGCGGTACCCGCACGTCGGGTGCGATATCGATCATGGTGGCGGCCCGGATCGCGGCCTGTGTCGGCTCCAGTGTCGGCGGTCGAAACGGCAACAGGAGAGCGATGCTCTCCTGTTGCATCCATCCTAACATTTAGCAACGGCAACGGCTGAGCAGGCAAAGCTTGCCGAGGTAGGCAAACCCTGCCTACTGACTAGGCAAGGTCGCCTTCCCATTCTGATGGGCTTCCTCTAAACCTACTGATTCACCAACCCCGTACTCGTTGCATACGGATCAATCTGGCCCTGATACTCCGTGATCGCTTGGAGCGCCGCCTTATTGCCCGCCAAGGCTTTCTCGATGTCAGGATCATTGCTGGTGTTGTTTTCAAGGGAGGAGATGTCGTTCTGGATCAGTTTGAAGTAGTTCTCTGTACTGAGGAAGTTGAGCGGACCTTGGCTGGAAGCCGACATTGCTCTACCCGAAGAATTTGCAAGTGCTGGAGTATCACCGGCCAGGATTGCATATTGATCGTCTGTGATCGCACCCTGCTTCGCTAAATCCCCCGCAGCAGAAATTGCCTGTTTCGATGTCAGGTTTGTAAAGTCGTAAAGACTCCCACCTGAACTAATGCTACTTACGCCTGTCACTGACATTGAGCCTCCAAGTCGAACTGCACAGGTAGGTGCAATTTCAGGGCCATTCAGTATGGGCGCATGTGAGAAAAGATGAGAACGAAAGCGCGGACATGCTAACGATGCCCGCGCTCAGATTCCATTTGAATCCTAGTGGGTGTAGTTGATCTGCAGATTTGCCGTAATACGGTTATAAGGCGAGTTCACCGATGTGTCTGTGGCGCTGAAGTTCTCCGCGTAGTTCAGGTTAAGATAACAACCCGCGTCAAAGATGTAACGCCATCCTTGGACCGTGAACTGCGTTGGGCAGTTGACCGAGTACCCTCCATTGACAGCGCAAATCGGCGTCTTCGCAACCACGTTGGCACCGCTGATTGACATTCCTCCTTGCGTTGCAGTCATGTTTCCGCCGTAGCCGATCTCCCACACATATGCATAAACTGCCGAACCGGTGTAGGTTACCGCTGTCGCAACCTGACCGGACGAAATCGTTTCACATGCGGCGGCCTCTGCGAGCGCGGAGGCTCGATGCCGAAGGCGCGCTCGACGACTAGGATGACCGCGTTTCTACTGCGGCTTGCCGGCCTGCGACTCGGCGGAGCCACCGCTCATGCCGAGCGGCATCTGTTCCGACCGGCCGAAGTGGTCGTAGGCGCGGATGATGCGCTGCACCAGGTGGTGCCGCACGACGTCACCGTCCTCGAAGTGAATGAACTTGATGCCGTCGGTGCCGGACAGGATCTTGATCGCTTCCACCAGTCCGGACCGGCGCGGGTTGGGCAGGTCGATCTGCGTGACGTCGCCGGTGATGACGGCCTTGGAGTTGTTGCCGAGCCGGGTCAGAAACATCTTCATTTGCTCGGAGGTGGTGTTTTGCGCCTCGTCCATGATGATGAAGGCATCGTTGAGGGTGCGGCCGCGCATGAATGCGAGCGGCGCAACCTCGATGATGTTCTTTTCAATCATCTTGTCGACGCGTTCGGGTTCGAGCAGGTCGTAGAGGGCGTCGTAAAGCGGGCGCAGGTACGGGTCGATCTTCTCCTGCAGGGAGCCGGGGAGGAAGCCGAGGCGCTCGCCGGCCTCGACCGCCGGACGGACCAGGACGATGCGGCTGTGCTTTTTCGCGAGCAGCGCGGCGGCGGCCATGGCGACGGCGAGGTAGGTTTTACCGGTGCCCGCCGGGCCGATGCCGAAGGTCATGTCGTTGGCTTCGATCGCTTCCACATACAGGCGCTGGTTGATGGAGCGGGGCTGCACGATGCGCTTGACGCCGCCCGAAGAGCGCTTGTTGCCGCTCTCAATGAGCGAGCGCAGGGTGACGGTAGGGTCGCAGACGACCAGTTTGAGCAAGGCATGCAGCTCGCCGTTGTGGGGGTGGATGCCGCGCAGGCGGAGCTGCTCGAAGTCCGAGAAGATGCCGGCAACGCGATCGAGCGCGGGTTCGGCACCGGTGACGTGGACCGCGTCGGAGCGGAGCTCGATGCGGACGAGGAGCTCGCGCTCCATCAGCTTGAGGTTTTCATCGCGGGTCCCGAACAGGGGCTCCAGGCTGGGCGTGATTTCAAGCGTTCTGGTGATCATCAAGGGATGAATGGGCCTCCATCCGCGGCCGGCTCCATCGGCAGCCGGGTTGCGCGGAGGTTGAGACGGTTAGACGATGCGGGAGTGGGACGCGGAAGCGGCACCGGCGATGCGGCGACGGAGGATGCTTCTGCGGAGCTGGAACAAGGGTCGATGCGGCAAGAGTAGCGCCGGAACGGGCGGGCGTCAATCGCCGCTTTATGAATCGCTGTGGCAGGAGCGAAGGCGGCCAACGCCGGGGCAGCAAAGTACGTCCTAGATACCAGATGGGCGGTCACTAACCGCCTGAGAGGTTACCCATGGGTTTGCTGACACCGAATGACATTCAGGATTTTCGTTCCCTTTACACCTTGCAGCTGCGCTACCTGCTGTCCACGGAAAACCAGATCGTGAAGGGGCTCAAGAGCATGATGACCCACGCGAGCGACGAGCAGTTGAAGGGCGCGTTTCAGTCGCATATGCAGGAAACCGAGATCCAGGCGCAGCGGCTGGAGCAGATGATCAGCGACATGAACGGCGAGATCGACGACAAGAAGTGCGCCGTGACAGCGGCCCTGCTGGCGTCCGGCGAGAACATCGTGAGCGAGTCGAAGGCAGGCCCGGTGCGCGATGCGGGGCTGCTGGCCAGCGCGCAAAAAGTCGAGCACTTCGAGATGGCATCCTACGGCTCGGCGCGCGAATGGGCGAACATTCTGGGCCTGCACGAGCACGCGGCCGCCCTTGAAAAGACCCTGAACGAGGAGAAGCATGCCAATGAGCTGCTGAACACGATTTCGCAGCGCATGAACCCGGCTGCCGCCACGGCACAGGTCGCCTAGCCCCGCAAGGTGGAGAAAGGGAAGCGGCCAGGCTGCTTCCCTTTTCTACCCTGCTGCTCGCACGGCCGGGTGGGGGCAGTCTGACAGGCTGGCCCGTGCAGGAAAGCTGTTCTGCCCGAGAGCCGCTACTGAGACAGGAGCTGGTCAATCTCCTTGTCGTGGTAGTCGCGGTTCAAGGCAATCGTCCAGGATCCGTCAGGCCAACACAGAAAGATAAACCGGGGCTCGTCCATCGCAGTCCTCCTAATCAATAACGAATAAGAAATCACCGGCGCTCGGTGAATGGCTGAATCCTAGAAGCCGCCCCGGGTGAAGGCAAGCGAATTAGCAGGGGCGCCCGGTACGTTCGTCACCTGCTAACCCCTTTGAGGGATAAGGTTTAGCGGCAAGGGCCACGGATCGTCGCCTTCAGGTCGGGCTCAGGCTGGGGTCCAAATCGGGTCCAAAGCGGTTCCAGATCGGGTTCAGGGCAAGCCCGGGCCGGGCCTTTGACGGCTTGACCTCTGCCAATGGGTCCGGTAAGCTCTAGGTTTGCAGGGGATGCCGCCGAGCCGCTTCCCCACCTTTTCTGAAGAGAGCAGATACACAAAAACCATGGCAAATCATGTTTCCTCGCTGAAGCGCGTCCGGCAAACCAAGCGGAAGACCGGTGTGAACCGCGCGAACAAGAGCCGCATTCGCGGCAGCCTGCGCCTGTTGCGCGAGGCTATTGTGAAGGGCGACGTCGCGGGAGCCGCGACCCAGTATCGCGCCACAGTTTCGGCGCTCGACAAGAGTGTGCAAAAAGGCATTCTGCACAAAAACACCGCGTCCCGCTACAAGAGCCGGCTGAACGCGCGTGTCAAGGCCCTGTCGACGCCGGCAGCCGCCTAGATCCGCAAGCACAAAGGCCGGAGCGCCTTCGCTCCGGCCTTTGTGCGTTTGAAAAGCAATGACGCCGTTACTGGATCTCGAAGACGTCTTCCCCTCGGCCTTCCAGTTGCAGGGCGCGCTCCGCGACCTTGCGCGCCAGCTCGTAGAACTCCCCTGCGAACTCGGCTTGCGGGCCGCCGGTCGTGACCGGGGCGCCGGTGTCGCCGCCCGCGCGGATGGCCGGGGCCAGCTCGATCGAGCCCAGAAACGGCACCCCGAACTGCTCGGCCGTGCGCGCACCGCCTCCCTT
Source organism: uncultured Acidobacteriaceae bacterium (assembly GCA_964235795.1). GTDB lineage: Bacteria > Acidobacteriota > Terriglobia > Terriglobales > Acidobacteriaceae > EB88. The sequence goes on from CAXSBW010000031.1 coordinate 12,739, forward strand.
TGAAAAGATGTCGATCTCGTGCCGGCAGTGCGGGCAGGTGAAGTGGCTCATATTTTCGACGATGCCCAGCACCTCCACGTTGACCTGGCCGAACATTTCAAGGGCCTTGCGGGCGTCCTGAAGCGCGACATCGGACGGAGTGGACACGACGACGGCCCCGGTCAAAGGGACGGTCTGGACGAGGGAAATCACGATGTCGCCGGTGCCGGGCGGCAGGTCGATGAGCAGGAAGTCGAGCTCGCCCCAGGCGACCTGCTGCAGGAACTGCCGCATGATGCCGTGCAGCATGGGCCCGCGCATGACCATCGGCTTGTCACCGGGTGAGATCAGGCCGACCGACACCAGTTTGACCCCGTAGGCAAGGTTCGGCTCGATGCGGTTGTCGGGCAACACCCGGGGCTGGCCGGTGGAGCCGAACATCAGCGGCACGTTGGGGCCGTACACGTCGGCGTCGATCAACCCGACGCGCTGACCCAGCGCGGCCAGTGCGATGGCGAGATTGACGGCGACGGTGGTTTTGCCGACGCCCCCCTTGCCGGAGCCGACAGCAACGATGTGGCGGATGCCGGGCAAAGCGACCGGGCCGCTCACGGCGGTTGGAGAAGCCATTGTGGAACCTTCTTTCGCGGGTTGTGAAGCTAGGGCAGGGGCGACAGCTTGCCGGCCGCCCGGCGCCGTCCGAGTTCGGCCTGACGCTGCTCGCGGCGACGGCCTGCGTCGTCGAAGCGACGGAGCCCTTCCCCATCCTCGTTGGTCAGTTGTGGAATCGGTACCGGAACGCCGGCGGAGGAAACAGCTACAAATGTTAGATACGCGGAAGCGACATGACGACGCGTGCCCTGAATCGCGTTTTCAGCCCATACTTTGACACCGACCTCCATGGAGGTGCGATAGCCTCGGTTGACGCGCGATTTCAGGATCAGGAGCTCGCCGACGTGCACGGGCGCGATGAAGTCGATGTGGTCCATGGAGGCGGTGACCACGTAGTTGCGGGCGTGGCGGTAGGCCGCCATGGCTGCAACCAGGTCGATGTAGTGCATCAGCCGTCCGCCGAGCAGGTTGCCGAGCGGATTGGTGTCGTTCGGCAGCACCAGCTCGGTCATCTCGGACTCGGAAACATGGGCGTCGCGGGTCCCCTCGGTCGGTGGGGTCGGGTGCTCGGACATGCGCCCCTTTCATTGGGTAAACAAAGTACGTGGGTAGGATCGAACAACAGTTTCAGCGCTTGCAAGCGTTTCTGCAAACCGGTGCCACTTCCTCAGGGGCTGCCGAATCTAGAAGCAGTACACCAAGGAGACGGAGCCATGGACAAGGCAGCGATGTTGGCGGATATTCTTGAGAGCCATCCCACCGACGCCTTTGCGCGATACGGGCTGGCCATGGAATATGCCGGGCGGGACGAGCTGGATCGCTCGCTGGCCGAGTTCCGGACGCTGCTGCGTGACAACCCGGAGTATACCCCGGGGTACTTCATGGCAGCGCAGACGCTGGTGCGGGCGGGTCGTCCGGGTGAGGCGATGGAGCACCTGAGGCTGGGACTGGCCGGCGCGCGCAAAACCGGCAACAGCCACGCCGAACGAGAGATGCAGGCCATGCTGGACGAACTGGAGTTGGACGCGATGGAAAAGTCCGATTAGCAAGACCGCAACCTCGTGCGATAGCTAAACTTCCTGCGCTCCTGCCATACTTTGCTTGACCGACCCTGCTTCCATGGATCGCGCCCTAGGCGCCGTCCCTACCCTGGCGACCTCCGCCGAAAGGCATGATTCCGATGAAGATCGCCCTGTTTCCACTCGATGTTGTGCTGTTTCCGAAAGTGCCGCTGCCGCTGCATATCTTTGAAGAGCGCTACAGGGAGATGATCGGCGAGTGTCTGGACGGCACCCTGCAGTTCGGGGTGGTGCGCGCGCAGCGCGAAGGGCTGGCCATTGTCGGCTGCACGGCTGTGATCACCCGCGTGCTGCGCCGGTACCCGGATGGGGAGATCGACATTCTTTGTGAGGGACGAGAGCGGTTCGAGATTGAACAACTCGACAATTCGCGCTCGTTTCTGCAGGCGGAGGTGGACCGATTCGAGGACGATTTCGAGGAGGAACAGTCGCCCGTGACACGCGAAGAGAGGGCCGAGTGCGTGGCACAGCACCTGGAAGTGCTGGCACTGGCCGGCATCGGACGTGAAAGCTACTCCTTCGACCTGGACCATCCGTTGTCGTTTCAGCTTGCGTGGGAGCTGCCGGCCGACCTGGGATTCAAACAACGGCTGCTGGTCAGCCGGTCGGATCGTGAACGGACCCGGCTGTTGCTGGAGTTTTATGAAGAGATCCTGCCGAAACTGCGGATGGGGGCCCGGAGCCAGCCGGCGTTTTCAAGTAATGGCCACGGGCCGATCATGTAGGCCTGGACTGGGCGCGAGGGTGGTGGGCCGAGGAAACCGGCGGCCCTTGCCGCAAGCCTTCGCAAGCTGTCGTTTATCCTTGGGCAAGGCCACGGTTTCTTTGACGCAAGCTGATCGAGGAACAGGAACCGCATTGCTCATGACCGGCGCTTTCGCGTCTTTTCAAGTCGAGTCTTTTCAAGTTCAGGAGCCCTAGCCATGTCTTCCCCGATACCTTCCGCCACGTCGCACCTGCCCGCCACCCTGGGAGAGCTCCGGGATCATCCGCTGTACGGCGAAAGCCGGCTCCGCGACCGGTCCGTGAAGGATGAAATGCGCGAAAACCTGGTGGCGCGGCTCCGCGGACGGCTGCGCGAGGGGGAAGCGAGCGAGCCCATCTTTCCGGGCATTGTGGGCTACGACGACACGGTCGTGCCGCAGATCGTCAATGCGGTGCTGTCGCGGCACAACTTTATCCTGCTGGGGCTGCGCGGGCAGGCCAAGAGCCGCATCCTGCGCGCGCTGACGCACCTGCTCGACGAGTGGGCACCGTACGTGGCCGGTTCGGAGATTCGCGACAACCCGTGGAAGCCGCTGGCCAGGCACTCGCGCGACCTGCTCGCAACCCATGGGGATCACACGCCGATCGCGTGGATGAGCCGCGACGACCGCTACGTGGAAAAGCTGGCAACGCCGGATGTGACGGTCGCCGATCTGGTCGGCGACCTGGACCCGATCAAAGCAGCCCGCGGCGGGCAGGACCTGTCGAATGAGCTGACCATGCATTACGGGCTGCTGCCCCGCGCCAATCGCGGTATTTTCGCGATCAACGAAGTGCCCGACCTTGCGGGCAAAATTCAGGTTGCCTTGTTCAACATCATGCAGGAGGGCGATGTCCAGATCAAGGGCTACCCGGTGCGTCTGAAGCTGGACGTGGGCATCGTGTTCAGCGCCAACCCGGAGGACTACACGGCGCGCGGCAAGATTGTCACGCCGCTCAAGGACCGCATCGGCTCGGAGATCCGCACTCATTATCCCGAGACCCTGGAGGAAGGGATCGCGATCACGGAGCAGGAAGCCTGGGCGGCGCGGCCGTTTTCGCAGGGGAATGCCAGCCCGATCGAGATCCCGAAGTACATGCGTGAGCTGGTGGAGCAGGTGGCGTTTACCGCGCGCGGCGACAAGCGGGTGGACAAGCGCTCAGGGGTGTCGCAGCGGCTGCCGATCTCGACCATGGAGTTGGTGATTTCAAACGCCGAGCGGCGGGCCCTGCTGCACGATGAGACGATCGTGCTGCCGCGGATCGGCGACCTGTATGCCGCGATGCCGGGCATTACGGGCAAGATCGAGCTGGAGTATGAGGGCGAGATGCGGGGGGCCGATGTTGTGGTGCGCGAACTGATTCGCAGCGCGCTGGGCACGGTGTACGACCGCTACTTCGCCGAGATGAATACGCAGCAGATCGAGCAGTGGTTCAACCTGGGCGGTTCCTTGAAGGTGGACGACGGCGAGCCTTCGGCGGCGATCATGGCGGAGCTCAGGCAGATCCAGGGATTGTTTGAAAAGCTGACACCCTTGGGCGTGAGCGGGTCGGACGCGCCGGAACGCGTGGTGGGCGCGGCCGAGTTCCTGCTGGAGGGGATGGTGGCGCATCGCCGCCTGAGCCGGAACGAGGAGCGCGGTTTTGCGGCAGGTGAAAAGACTCGCCGCAACGACCGGGAAAAAACGCCCGGCAACGACGAGCAGGCGTACGAAGCCTGGCAGGGACGGCGTTCGAAGCGCGGCGGCCTGAACTAGGCCCTGAACTAGGCTTTGAACTAAGCTTTGCCTGCCGGCAAAGAAAAGCCCCGCCCAAGGCGGGGCTTTTCTGTCGGCAGGCAGTTGTTTACACAAAGCCCAGGTTGCTGGAGGAGAAGTTGCCGAGCCCGGGGAACATGGGGCCGAGCGCGGAGCCCGGCACACCGAACCACGAAGCCAGGGTCGCCATGTACTGCGAAAGCGCGGTGGTCGGAACAAAGCGGCCGGAGCCGTCGATGTCGTCCGGACCGTTGACCTGCAGGTTCGGCACGGCTCCGTAAAGCTTTCCGCCTTTGACCGCACCGCCCAGTGCAAAGTGATGACCGCCCCAGGCGTGATCGGAGCCGTTCGCGCTGTTGATCGCGAGGGTGCGGGAAAAGTCGGAAGCCGTGAACAGGGTCACATTGTTGTACAGGCCCATCTCCTGCATGACCTGCACAAAGGTCGCGATGAACTGGTCGATCATGGCATAGAGCTGGGGCTGGGTCGCTGACTGATTGGCGTGTGTGTCGAAGCCGGCCGCGTCGATCAGGAAGATCTGGCGGCGCGCGCCGATCTGGGACCGGAGCTGCATCATGGTCGCCACGGTGTACAGTGGGCCTGACAGCGGGTTGCCGCCCGGAAAAGCGGTTTTGAATCCGGTTGCGCTGCCGAGGATGCCGTTGTAGAACGCGTTGTATTTGTAGGCCTGCTGGTAGATCTGCTCATCGGCCTGGACCAGGTTGACCCCGCTATTGAAGGTAAGCAGCTGCTGGGCCGCGGCGGCTCGCGCATAGCACGACATCCCTTCCGAGCACCAGAAGGCGGACGACTGGGCGGAGGGTCCGGCGGTGAACGGCACCGCGCTGTTGCCGCGACCAAAGTTGGTGGCACCGCCGAGCAGGGTCACCATGGGCATGTTGGGCGCGTTGTAGCTGGGGGCCAGCAGGTCCGCGGTCAGGCCGGACCAGCTGGGATTGCTGCCGGGCGCGTAGCCGCCTGTTTCCCACACTTTTTGCTGGTCGTCATGGGCCATAAGCGCCCCGGGAACCTGGACGCTGGAGGCTTTGTACTGCGCGGTGGTGGTGGGCTGGACCAGCGGGCCGACATTGGCGATCATGGCCGCGTTGCCGGAGCCGTAGGCCTGCCGCAGGTTGGGGAAGGCCGGGTGGACGCCGTAGGCGGAGTTCGCGAGGCTGAGCAACTGGCTTTGAGCGATGGCGCTGGACCCGCGCGCCTGGCTGTAGGCACTGTACTGCGAGCCGGTCAGCGGGATCAGCATATTGTTGCTGTCGTTGCCGCCGCGAAGAAACAGGCAAACGATCGCCTTGTAGTCCGTGGCATTGCTGCTCTGGGCCAGGGCCGCCATCGAGCGAAGTGGCGAAACGCCTGAAAGTTGGGCGAGGGCGCCCCAGGACGCGGTTTTCAAAAAGCTTCTGCGCTGCATTTGATTCTCCGAGATGTCTGGTGTGGTGTGGCTTTACAGCATGACCCTGTACTGCGGCGAAGTGAGGATCAGGTAGAAGGCGGAGCGCACCATCGTGGCTGTGTCGTCGTTCTTGATGCCGTTGACGATAGCGTCGCGCATGTCCTGGGTCATGGTGCCGTGCATCATCAATGCATCGAGCGCGTTGACGAAATTCGTGGGTCCCCATTGCAGGGCGCAGTTGTACCAGAAGCTGCCGGGCCCGAGATTGACCGTGAGCTCCGTGGCTTCGTTGCCTGTCAGGTTCCAGTTGTTCTTGAGCGCATCCTGCAGATGCTCCGTCATGTAGACCAGGGTGTGAGCGTTCTCGTTCTGGAACTCGGGCGCAAACAGGTTGGTGCCGGGCTGCTGAAAGTCGGGTGAGTAGAAGCTGAAAACGCTCGTGGGTGCGTGGGGCACCTCATCCATGTCGGCCAGCCATAGATCCACGATGCTCTCAAAGATACCGACGTTCGGTAGAACGGCGGAGGAAGTGGCACTGGTGGCGCGCAGGGCGGAAGCCCACCAGAGAACGGGATCGCGCATCTTGCCTGCATTCGGGTCCTGGTTGGCCAGCGAGTCGCCGGCCCGGGCCTCGGGGTCGAGCAGGATTGCGCGGATCACGGCCTTCATGTTGCCGCGAACCCCGGTGCCATCGTTGATGAATACACCTGCGATGCGGCTGATGTAGGCAGGCGAGGGATTGCTTCTGACCAGGCTCTGGATCAGTCGTCGGCACACAAACGGCGGCAGCGAAGGGCTTTGAAAGATGTTCTGCAAGGCCGCATTCACGTCATTCTGCGCGCTTTGCCCGGCAGGCAGCACGGTGCCGCGCAACAGGGTTTTCGCAACCGTGCTGTGCATACCGGGCAAGGGCACCATGCGACAGCGCTGCCCCGGCGGGTCGGGCCACCAGTAGTTGAGCTGTTTGGCCGGCACGGAGCAGTCGTCATTGGCAAACGTCCATCCGGTAAAAGCCAGCGCGAAGTTCTGCACCTGGTCGTCGGTGTAGCTGGGAACAGGATTGCCGCTGCCGTCCAGCCGGGTCGATCCGTCCTGGTTCAGCGCCACGGTGCCGGTTGAAAAAAGCTGCATCAGTTCGCGGGCAAAGTTCTCGTTCGCACGCTGACCGGCGGCGGGCACAAAGCTGTTGGCCATGTTGAGGTACGTACCCATGGCCGGCGAGAGCGCCACATCCTGCATCAGGGTGAACCAGTTGCCAAAGGCATCGTTGGCCATCAGGTTGAGGTAGCTGACCATATAGCGCGGGTCGACGGTGTCGGCGGAGGCCACGAACAGTTTGCCCAGCTCAAACGCGACGCGCTGCCGAAGCTGGTCTTGCCCGAAAAGGATGTCATGCCACCAGGCGTACTCAACGGTGCAAGCCATCGTGCCGCAATCGCCGTTGACGATGGGCTGCAGGCTGATCAGCGGAATCTGGTACGCCGGCATGGCGAGCTGCTGATCGACGTAGGCCGTGACACCGATGTTCTCTACTTTGAAAACATCATCAGAGATTGGGCCAAAGGTAGACTGATTGAGGATACGTCCTGCTGCCTGCAGTGAGGTGGATGTGGAGGAGTTCCAGCCGCTGTTGACCACGGGGCTGCTTTGAGCGGCTGCCGCGAGGCATGGTGTCAGTGTCGCCGCGAGAAAAACCCGCCCAAGGCTCCGGGTGGCTGATGTCAGGCCTTTGATGCAGAAAAACATGTGCTCTGCTCCTTCGCTGTGAGTACAGTAACCGAATCTTTCACAGTGACAAATACAATTTCTTATGATTTTTCAAACTCAGACATCTTTACCCTGCTTTGAAGATATTACCGCTGGGTTTCGCATTTATGACATGCCACTTCGTGTGTATTTTGAGGTTTCGTAACGGTACGAGTTAGCCATGAAAGGTGCAGAACGGCTGCGGCTTTGGTAACGGTACTTGGCCGCTTGTAACACTTCCGGGCCAGCAGCCGTGACAATTCGAGGCCATGGCACGCGCTTTCCAGCCGGAGTTGCACTCGCGCAGGCAAGGGGCGAGAATAGGGCATGAAGCGCGTCCGATACAGCAAATATAACGGCGATCTGGCCTCTGAGCTCAACCTGGAAGACCTTTTGGAGGCTCTTTCGGACTACCTGCTCGACTCCGGCTTTCAAAATCCCATGACCGAGTTCCAGGACCTGGACCAGACCATGGACGACCTGAAGGAAGCTTTGCGACGAGCGATGGAGTCAGGCGAGCTATTCGACGAAGATACCCAGCAGAAGATAGAAAACTTACACGCTGAAGGTAAATTTGAACAATTCCTTGACCAATTAGTCGATCGAATGGAGCAGGAAAGTTATATCCGCAACCAAGGCGAAGGTTCTCCCGAGCCGGGACAGGGGCAGGCGGAAGGCGCTGAAGGTCAGGCTCGTTTTGAGGTCACAGACAAGAGTCTTGACTTCCTTGGATTCAAGGCCCTGAGCAACTTGCTGGGCTCGCTTGGAAAAAGCAGCGCGGGCCGGCATGACACGCTCCACTATGCCACCGGGGTGGAGGCGAGCGGCGGTTCCAAGCAGTACGAGTTCGGCGACACGCTGAACCTCGATACCACGGCAACGTTGTCGTCGGCGATCGCGCGAGGCGGCGTGACGATGCCGCTTGAGCTCGAGTACTCGGATCTCCACGTGCACCAGTCGGAGTACCAGAGCTCCTGCGCGACGGTGGTGATGCTGGACTGTTCGCACTCCATGATCCTGTATGGTGAGGACCGGTTCACGCCGGCCAAGCGCGTCGCCATGGCGCTTTCGCACCTGATCCGCACGCAGTACCCGGCCGACTCGCTGTCACTCGTGCTGTTTCACGACTCGGCCGAGGAGCTGCCGATCTCGCAGCTGCCCCGGGTCAAGGTGGGGCCGCACTACACCAACACGCGCGAGGGCCTGCGCGTGGCCCGGCGCATCCTGGAGCGGCAGCGCAAGGATATGAAGCAGATCGTGATGATCACCGACGGCAAGCCCTCGGCGCTGACCCTGCCCGACGGGCGCATTTACAAAAACGCGTTCGGCCTGGACCCGCTGGTGGTAAGCGAAACGCTTGAAGAAGTGAACCGGTGCAAGCGGTCCAACGTCATGATCAACACGTTTATGCTGGCTTCGGACTACGGCCTGATGCAGTTTGTGCAGAAGGTGACGCAGATGTGCCGAGGCAAAGCCTACTTCACCACGCCCGACACGCTGGGCGAGTACCTGCTGATGGACTACATGCAGCGCAAGATGAAGACCGTGCACTGATCCCCGCGCGAGCGCTGGTGCGGGGAGGCATGGAGCCCTTATGCTGGTAACCGTTTACACGGTTCGGGAATCGGGGACTCATGCACAGGCAACTCACGTTCGGCGTCATTGTCGGCTCGCGCGGTTTTTTTCCTCACCATCTGGCTCGCGAAGGACGCGAAGAGATGGTCGCGGTGCTTTCGCGACTGGGCTACCACTCGGTGGTGCTGTCGCCCGAGCAGACGCAGCATGGCGCGGTGCAAACGCCCGGCGATGCGCGGCAGTGCGCTGAGCTTTTCAAAAGGCATGCTGAAACGATCGACGGCCTCATCGTGACGCTGCCGAACTTCGGCGAAGAGCGCGCGATCGTCGACGCGATCCGGTTATCGGGCCTGCGCGTGCCGGTGCTGGTGCAGGCCACGCCCGATCGCACCGACATCATGAAGATTGAGCACCGGCGCGATTCGTTCTGCGGCAAGATGTCGGCGTGCAACAACCTGCAGCAGTACGGTATTCCCTACTCACTGACGAAAAAGCACACGGTGGCACCGGAGTCCGAGGCCTTTGCGCGCGACCTGGCCGAGTTTGCCGCGACCTGCCGGGTGGTGAACGGCTTCCGCAATCTTCGCATCGGCGCGATCGGCGCGCGGCCCGCGGCTTTCAACACGGTGCGCTACTCCGAGAAGATCCTGGAAAGGCACGGAATCTCGGTTGAAACGCTGGACCTGTCGGAGGTGATCGGCCGCATCGATCGCCTGCGCGACCACGATGACGCGGCGCAGGCGAAGCTCGCGGCGATTCAGCGTTACGTGCCGACGAGCGGTATTCCGGTGGAAGCCCTGATGAAAATGGCGAAGCTGGGCGCGGTGATCGACGGCTGGATGGCGGAAACCTACTGCACCATTTCGGCGATCCAGTGCTGGACCTCGCTTGAAGAGTATTTCGGCGTGGTGCCGTGCACCGTGATGAGCATGATGAGCGAGAACCTGTTCTCGTCGGCGTGTGAAACGGATGTGGCCGGAGTGCTCAGCATGTACGGGCTCGCGCTCGCGAGCAAAACGCCGTCGGCACTGCTCGACTGGAACAACAACTACGGTGACGATGACGACAAGGCTGTGTGCTTCCACTGCTCCAACCTGCCGAAGCACTTTTTCGAATCCGTCACGATGGATTTTCAGGCGATCATCGCCGGCACGGTCGGCAAGGAGAACACCTTCGGCACCTGCGCGGGCCGCGTAAAAGCAGGCGCGATGACGTATCTGCGCTTTTCAACCGACGATCTCCACGGCGGCATACGCGGCTACGTGGGCGAGGGGGCGTTCACCAACGACCCGCTGGAAACCTTCGGCGGCGCGGGTGTGGCACACATCCCGCGGCTGCAGAAGCTGCTGCGCTACATCTGCGAGCAAGGGTTTGAGCATCATGTCGCGGCCAACTTCTCGACTGTCGCCGCGCCTGTGTTTGAAGCGGCAACGAAGTACCTGGGATGGCCGATGCACCGGCATGGGGAAGCGGAAAGCTGAGACTCCCTGCTGCGCCTGCGATCAGCCGGCGTGCGGGAAACGGCCATCTCGTAGAGCGTGCTGACTCCAGGTCGCTGCTCCCCCGACGGTCACGTTACAGAAGGGTGGATGTGCCCCGATTAGGGGATAG
>CAXSBW010000031.1:23349-31828 GCA_964235795.1 uncultured Acidobacteriaceae bacterium
TGCTCCCCCGACGGTCACGTTACAGAAGGGTGGATGTGCCCCGATTAGGGGATAGCCCCGGCGCGATGGGGGCTCTACAGTGGGGACACCATGAAGCCCAACGACATTCGCACCCTAGTCCTGATGCGCTACGACGCGGAAGATGAGCAGGCCGTTTTTGCCGGAGACCTTTACCGCGGCAACCGCGTGGAAGACAGTGTTTACCTGGATCGAGCCGCCATGCTGCAGTGGCTGGCACCGATTGATGCCCGTGCCGGCGTGGCCGCGGCGACCGCGATGGATGAACTGCTGATGCAGCCGGAGAAGCTGATCCGCTCCATCCCGGTCGGCTCGTATACCGCTTCCCTGTCTGCCTGATCGAGCGGACCCGGCAAGGTCGCGGGAGCGTTGCTGATACTCTCCGTTTGGACGCTTTGCGCGCCCGAGATGCTGAACCCTGGAGAATCCGCGCGTGCCTTGCTGGTATCACTTTACGAGTCCCGATGACGCCGGGTTCGATTCGCTGGCCGAGCGCCTGCAGCTGCACCCCCTGCATGTGGAGGACGCTCGCAACACGGGCGAGCGGGTAAAGGTGGAGAGCGGGCGCAACTACACGTTTGCGCTGCTGAAAACACTGACGATGCCGGCCGGACGAGATGAGCCGGTATTGAAGCCGATCTCGATCTTCGCGAGCCACACCCTGCACAGCGAGGCCGGCTCCGAACCTTTTTTTGTCATCATTGCCGACACCGGCAACCCCGATGTGGCAGCAGCCCTGCAACGGGCGGAAGAGGAACGCACAACCGGCACCCCTGGGCGGCTGCTGTATCTTACGTTTGATTCCATCGTCGACTCCTACTTTCCGGCAGTCGATGCCGTGCACGAGAACCTGGACGCGCTGGAAGATCGCGTTGTAAAGCCGGCACGCGACCTGCTGAATGACATCTTCGCTGTGAAGCGTCGGCTGATTCGAACTCGCCGGTTGCTGGTCAGTACGCGCGATGCCAGCATGCACCTGCAACGCAACTCCGGCATCCCCATGGACCCGGAGCACCAGCTCTACCTGCGGGACCTGTACGACCATATTTCGCGGCTGCTGGATACGGTGGAGTCGCAGCGCGACCTGCTGAATAACGCGCTCGATATTTACCTGTCGAGCCTGGCCAACCGCACCAACGAGGTCGTCAAGGTGCTGACCGTTCTGTCGACCATCGCGCTGCCCGCGCTCGTCATCACCGGCGCTTACGGCATGAACCTCAAGGGGCTGCCCTTTGTGAACTCGAACCATGCCGCGCTGATAGTGCTCGGATTGACAACCCTGCTGACCGCCGGACTGCTCGGTCTGCTGCGCTATCTTTGCTGGATCTGACCGGGCCGATACACCCGGGCCCGATCTGGACGAGATGGCACCGGCGGGTTGAGGAACGAGGGCCGGCGTCAATGCATGCGCTTGCCTTCCCCCGGGCCAGAGCTTTCGCCCTTTTTGGATGAGGATGGTGAATCCTGCTGCCGGCTGGTAGAACGGTTGCAGGGTGTGAGGACTCCCGATTGCAAAAGACAATCAAGCTGCTGCGAATCCTGTGCCTGAGCGTTCCGGCGGTTTCTGCGTTGTTCTTTGCGCTTGGGTCCCTGCACTGGCCCCTGGTGGGGGATAGTGCACAGGTGCACTATCTATGCTTCCTGATGGACCACGGCATGGCTCCTTACCGGGTGGCCCAGGACATGAATATGCCTGGCGCGCTTGCACTCGAATGGCTTGTGATCCATGTGGCGGGTGCCGGATCCCTTGCCTGGCGCTGCTTTGACCTGGTGCTGCTGGCCGGCGCAACGGTGGCGATGATGGAGATTGCCGGGAAAGCACACCGGCTTGCAGGACTTGGAGCAGGGCTGCTGTTTGCGTTGTTGCACGGGGCTGACGGCATCAACGATGTCGGCGAGCGTGACCTTTCGGTGGCGGTGTGTCTTCTTTTGAGCTACGCCTTTCTGTTCCAGCTGCTGCGGGCTTTCGACCGAAGCGAGATCGCCGCTGCCGTGCATCGGTCCCGTGACCTGTCCACCTTCGGTTTCAGCTTCTTTGCGGGAGTCGCAGCGTCGATCAAGCCCACTGCCTTTCCCCTTGTGCTGCTTCTATTGGTCGTTTTTACTGTGATAGCAGCACGACATGCACGTGAAGCAATCCTGCGAATCTTCTCGGTTGCCTTCTTCGGGCTCTGTCTTTCACAGGCCGGGACCGTCCTGCTCCTATGGTCACAGGGCGCGACCCACTCCTTCCTGCACGGACTCCGGACCGTTGTTCCTTATTACGCGAGTCTCGATCACAAGCCGCTCCACTACCTGGTCAGCCATAGTGTGTCTCCCCTGATGCCGGCGGTTCTTTGCTGGATGGTGTGTGCCGCATTTACGGGGAAGTTTTCAAAGGAGCGCTGCCTGCTGCTGGCCGGGGTGGGCTTCGGGTTGTTGTCTTACCTGGCGCAGCTCAAGGGATTTCCCTACTACCGCTATCCCCTGCTGGCCTTTCTTCTGCCCCTGATGGCTGTCGATCTTGACCGGGCGCTGTCGGGAAGATGCGAAAACGGCAAAAGGTTCATAGGTGTTCGAGCGGTGCTTGCTGCTTGCGCGCTTGTTTACGCCGCCGTCATACTCCCTCCCATGGCGTCCTGGAAGTCCTGTCATTTTCGCTGGCAAGACCAGCAGTTTATTGCATCGCTGACACGCGATCTACAAACATTGCAAGCTCGGAACGGACAGGTGCAGTGCATCGATTCGATCAGCGGTTGCGGCAATACACTTTTGCGTCTGCAACTCGTCCAGGCGACCGGGCTCCTGTCTGATTTTTTTATCTTCGGATCGCCCCAGGCGCCCGCCGTCCGAGAAGCGCGCGAAAGCTTTGCTTCGGCCATCGATGGCGGACGTCTCCCTTTGTATGTCATTGTGACCGACCGACTTCATCTCCATCCCGAGGACCCCGGGCAATGGAGCAAGCTGAAGCAGTGGCCCTGGTTCGCTGCATGGCTCCAGAACCATTACACCCTGGTGCTGACCCGGGAAGCGACGCGACCGGCGTTGTGGTGGGCCCGTCCCGAGATGCCGGCGTCTTACCGGATTTATGTTTTGAACGGGAGTGCGGAAAGCGCGCACGACCGTTTGGCGCAGAGCGCCGGTGTGACACCATCGGGTTTGAGCGCGTTCACACTTCCGGAACCTTGATCGACGTCGAGGCTGACGCGCGATCCTCCAGGTAAACCGACTCGCTCCTGTCAACCCGGCGCGATTTTCAAGCGGCCCTGGTCCCGGGTTCGACCGGCGTCGTGAGAAAATAAGGCATGACAGATCAGATTCAATCCGCACCCAGGCCGGCCACCAAGGTCAAGGTCGGCGGCCTGAGCCGTGCCGCGCAAAAGCTGCAGGCCGCCCAGGAAAAAGCAGCCCGCGTCCAGAACGGCCAAAAGCCGGTTGCCGGTGCTTCCGCGGCGTCGTTCAAGGCGAAGAACTCGTTTGCCGGCAAAAAGCCGTCGTTTCAGCGCAAAGCCGTTTAAGGCATTTTTTAAGGTATACGGAGCCGACAACTGGGAGAGCGGCTTTTCCGGCGGGAAAAGCCGCAGAAATCCTCTCTGCACCGGCACGGTCTCAGGGAGAATGCTTTAGCCTCGCTCGCCGGCACCCGGCTCGTACAATGGACTTATGTCAAAGGGTCAGAGAGCGGTGCTCGGGCGGGGCGAGTTGCACTGGCTTACCTCCGGCTCCTTTTGCCGCCAGCCCAAGCTCGAAGTGGAGAAACATCGCGACCTGCTTTGTCAGCTGCTTGAAGAGCTGCGAGCGCGATTTCGCTTTGAGATCGTGGGCTATGTGGTCCTGCCGTCCGCGTTTCAACTGCTGATGTCAGAGCCTGAGCGCGAATCGGCAGAGTCGGTCGTGATGACTCTTCGCCAGCGTTTCCAGCGCCGTTACAACGTTTCGGTTCGCTCCGACGAGCCGGCCTGGGACAAGAACCTGTCCGACGTACACGTGGTCGGTGCGGACCCGATCGTCGGCTGCCTGGACGGCATGCACCGTGCCCCCGTCAAAGCAGGTCTTGCTGAAACACGCACGGACTGGGCGTGGAGCAGCGCCCGCGCATATGCCGGCCTGGCTGAAGGTGTCGTGACCGTAACGCCGTCCGCCGATCAGCGCGCACGGATCCAGCCTTGAAGCTGTTCTCGTACCCACGTAAGGTCAGTAGCGACACCGAGCGGCCTTTCCGTCGGGAAAAGCCGCATTGCTCTCAAAAATCATCTCTCGCGCATACAAAAACGGCCATAACGCAGCCCCCGCGACGCAGCCCCGCGACGCAGCCGGGCTGCGGTGAACGGACGCCGGTTCCTATGGAGTGACACCGGGTGCAAGTCTCGGAGCCGGTGATGGCGCCGGAGCACTGGTCCCGTTCAGTGTCGCTGCCAGCACGACGACATTGCGATTGTTCGGCAGCGCAAGGCTTTTCACGGTCTTGCCGGGCAGCAGCGCGAAGGAGTAGCCGAAGCAGGAGAAGGTCCGGTTGTCGCGCTGCCCTTCCCCATTGTCGCGGTACGGCATGGCGATGGCCCGGGTCTCGCCCGCATACCCTTGCGGGGCAAACCAGTCGCTCACTCCCTGTGTAAAGGTCGCGATGGTTCCATCGGTGTAGGTAACGCGAAACAACTGCGCCGGCTGGTCGCCGTTGATCCCGGTCGCCAGCAGTTGCAGGCTCGTGAACTGCCCGGCCGGCAGAGCCACCGTTTTGCCGCTCACTGCGTCCAGGGCATTTGCCGGGCCAAAGACGAATGCGGTGCCGCCGATGGTTTTTTGCGCGCCCAGCAGGTTGGCCGAGTAGGCCGTGCTGCTGCCGTTCAGACCGCCGTCCAGCCCCGGACCGCTAAACCTTTGCCCGTCCAGTACCAGCGCGTTCACGTTGTAAGCCGGTGCCAGATTGACGGTTGCGGTCGGGCTCAGCGGTGCCCGCACCACCAGGGTCGCGGCAGTGCTTGCCGTCCATGAGCCCGCAGCCCCATGCAGTACCACGGGAAAGCTCCCCGTTGTCGCCGACGTGCTCGCCGAGAAAAGCACGGTGCCCGGGGTTCCCGTCGAGACCGGGCTCGCACTCGCGGACACGCCGGCCGGCAGGCCAGTGACGGAGAGCGCCACGGGCCCCGCGAACCCGCCCTGGCCGAGGATCGTCACGGTACCTTTCGCAATGCCGCCGCGGAGCAGGTCGAGGCTCGACGGCGCAAATGCCAGGGCGAAGCCCGGCGCGCTGACGACGAGGACAAGTGCGGTTGTGCTGTGCAGGTTCCCTGCCACGCCGGTCACGGTCACAGGGTACGTGCCGGCGACCACGGTCGGCCCGGCGTTCAGGGTCAGGGTGCTGCCGCTGGCCGTGGTCGCCGGGCTCCACACCGCTGTTACACCTGCCGGCAGGCCCGCAGCCGAGAGGGTCGCCGGTCTGGTCCAGCCGTTGACGGCAGCGATGGCGACCGCGGCGCGCACACTGCCGCCGCGCGCGATCGCAAGCACGTTGGGGGTGGCTGCCAATGTGAAGCCGGGCGCAAGCACCGTGACGGTCAGGGTCAGGGTGCTGCTCAGGCTGCCGGAAACACCGGTAACGATGATGGGATACGTACCGGCCGGCAGGTTGGCGGCGGCTGTCAAGGAGAAGGTGCTGGTGCCGGTCGTGGCAGCCGGGCTGAACCCACGGGTGAGACCCGCCGGCAGACCCGAGGCCGCCAGGGCCACGCTGCCGTTGAAGCCGTTTCGGCCTGTCACGGTCAGCACGAACGCGCCTGAGCCGCCCTGCCGCAGGCTGAGTGCCGAAGCGGAGCTGCCCAGCGTAAACGATGGGGCGATCGGCGCGGCTGCCGGGGCTCCCGCCAGGTCGTCGATCAGGTGCTGGCCGGCCGGCGATCCCAGCCCGGTTGCCAGGTCGTAGCCCGAAACAGCTGAAAAGCCGTTGTTGTTGCCGGAACGAACGTCGTGAAAGTCCAGGCTGTAATTGCTTCCGGCGGCAATGGCATACAGTTGCGGGTTGAGAAAGCCGACCCGCGGCTTGCCGGCCGCGGCGGCCTGCTGGTTGGCAAGCGCCGTAAAGCCCGCCCACAGCGGTGCGGCGGCGCTTGTGCCGCCGACGACGAGGTTCTGCCCATTGTTCGCGACCAGAAACAGCTGCACATCCGCCGTCAGGGCCACGTCCGGGATGTTGCGCATCCGGGTCGAGCCGCCATTGGCCGCCATGGAGAACGGTTGCTGGTAGGCGGGAATCGCAAACGAGGTGCTGACCCCGCCGCCGCTGCCCGACCAGGCACTCTCACCCTGCCAGGGGCCGCCCGCGCCGGCGGTGGTCAGGCTGGTACCGCCGACAAGCGTCAGTGCCGGGTCGTCCCACAGGCCGCCCGCGCCGCCCGTGTAGGCACCGCTGTCGCCCGAAGCCTGCATCATCGACTGGCCCTGCGCCGCGTACTGTTTGAAGATCTGCTGTGTCGTCGCGTTCATGCCGCCGAAGCCCCACGAAGAGCTCAGCTGCCTGGCCAGGTTGTCGGTCGCCATCCGGTTCAGAATGTCGTTCGGCACCGCCCCCTCGTACACGATCTCTTTTTGAAGGCCGGGTGCCATGGACGACGCCATCATGATGTCGAGCGTCACCTCGACATTGTTGTTGCCTGCCGCGCCGCTGACGCCGTTCAGGAGAACGGTCTGCAGCGGCACGACCGGCACCCCCGCCTGCGCGGCATTTTTCGCCACATCGCCGGGGTAAAAGCCGTCGAACTCGAGCAGTCCCACGATCTCGCCCGCCCCGGTGGCTTTCACGTCCGGCGCATAGGCCGCGCGCAGGTCGCGGCCCAGGAAGTACCCGCCGGGCCCGCTGCCCGTCACGTACGGGCGCGCCGGGCCCGCTTCCTCGTTCACCGCCGCGCTATTCAGGGCCGTCATCCTGAGGTTGAGAGGACGGGGCAGCTCGAAGTTGTCGAGGCCGCTGATGTCCAGGGTCTGCACGGAAAGGTCGAGCGACGGTTCACGATCGGGCGCGTAGAACATGCCTCGCACCGGGTGCCGGTAAGTCGCCAGGTTCACGTGAAACGCAGTTTCCACGGTTCCGGTATCGCCCTCGACATCGAGCAGGATCCGGTTGGGGTGCGTGCCGGTCACCTGCAGCCCATGTGCCTGCGCGAACTGGATCACCGCCTGGTAGTCCGCCTGAGACGGGGCAAACCGGGCCGCGAACTGGGCCGGTGTCAGGTACTGACGGTAGCGTGGGCTGCCCGGATTGCCAAGGTCGGCCAGTAACTGGTCGAGCTGCGCCTGGTTCCGAAGCGGCAGGCCGATCGCGAGTTGCAGCTTTTGCGTGCGCGGCAGGGGCGCGACGGCCCGGGAAACGGCCACTGCCGCCACGGGCACATGGCCCGGCAGTGTTTGGCGCATTTGCGCGCCGGCCGGCATCGTCGCGGCCATGAACCCCGCGGACAGAATGAGACCGGTGCAGACGTCCTTGCGACGGCGCCTGCTTCGCGAAGCCTTTCCGAACACCGATGTTGCCGCCCGTGATGTATCCATCGTCGCCCCCAGGCGCAGCCGTGGTGCGCTGCTCTCCCCGTCCTTATCGGAGTGCCGGGCTGGAACAAGAGCCCGAAAGTCACTTTTCTTCATGCACCGGGGCACCTGTTTCCAAGTTGAACAGTTCCGGGCCAGGGAGCGACACGCGACGCACCCCTTTTCGCCTGCTGCGATACTGGTTGGGACCTGGGAGGCAAGGGGGAACGTGTTGATGCTGATCGTTTACAAGCGCTTATGGCTCTTTTCAGGGACGCTTGCGATCGCTTCCATGCCGGCAGGCGCGCAGGACCTGGGCCTGAGCCCCACCCGGCCCACGGTCGCCAACAGCGCAACTGTACAAAAACAGGGCGTTCTGCAAGTGGAAACCGGCTACGATGCCTACCCGCAAAGCACCCCGGGTAATCAGCAAACGGTGGACACCGCGTTCTTCTACACACCGTTGAGCCATCTGCGGCTCGACTTCACCTGGTCCGGGTTCAACCACCAGCAAAGTGAGGGCGAGGTCGTCGACGGGGTCGGTACCGTCACCGTCGGCGGCAAGGTCGTGCTCCGGGAGGAGCAGTATCACCACCGGATGCCGGCCCTCGGTTTCCAGTACGAAGCCGAGCTGCCCACCGCCTCCCGAACCTCTCTCCAGGGCTACGGCCAGCAGGCGATTCTGCTGTTCAATCACCACTACGGTCCCCACGGCGATCTGGATGTGATTGCGAATGGCTCGATCGTGCAGGCCGATTGCCAAACGCCGGCCGGTTGCAGCTACGGCGGCCAGCAATCACTTGCGTTCAGCTATCACCTGCGAAAGGAAACGCGGCTGTATGCCGAAGCTTTTGGGCAGAACGTGTCACAGTCCAATACGCCACCCGGCACCTATCTCTTCGGGGGCTTCTACCATCAGTTCGGGGACAGCTTCGGCATCGACGGGGGCCTGCGATTCGGGGTCAGC
>CAXSBW010000032.1:0-5986 GCA_964235795.1 uncultured Acidobacteriaceae bacterium
CGCTCGGCAGCTGCTGGTCGCGCAGGTCGACGATCGGGTAGCCCACCAGCTGCCCCGGCCCGTGATAGGTCACATCGCCGCCGCGCTTGACGGTGTGGAGCGCGACGCCGCGCCGGGCCAGTTCCTCATCGCTCGCGACGATGTTCCCGCGCCCCGCATTTCGCCCCAGCGTCAGCGCCGGCGGGTGCTCCAGCAGCAGCAGCGTGTCGCCGATCGCGCCCTCGCGCCGCAGTTCCACGAGCCGCTCCTGCAAGCGAAGGGCGCGCTTGTATTCCACGCGCCCTAACGCCGGCAGCGTCAGCACGAAAGCTGTCATACCCCTACGGATTTCACGGGTGCAGTTCTGTTTCGCTCGTCGGCTCGCCTGAGTAGGCCGACATACCCGCAGGCTCCGGGCTTCCTGCGCCTGCTCGTCGCGTGCGCGCATACTCCGCCGTTTGTCCGGCCAGTACCTGCGCCCGCCGTCCGGCACGCTTCATCACGTCTTCCAGCGCACGGGTATCGCCCGTGTGGAAGGTTGCGATGTCGTCCAGGCCCTCAGCACTGGTCTCGTAGTAAGGTGCCTCTTCAAACTTGCAGGCATTCGCAATCAAGGCCTGCGGCAGGCGAACCCGCGATGCGTTATAGCGTTCTACCGCCTGGTTATAAGCCTCGCGCCTTGCCAGGATTTCTGCTTCGATGGATTCAAGCTGCCGCATGAGCTGCTGGTAAGTCTGGTTCGCTTTCAGGTCCGGAAAGTTCTGGGCCATCGCCGTCACCTGGCCGATCATCCGGTCCGCCTTGTGATTGACAGAATTCAGCCCGGCGATGGAGGTCAGGTCTTCCGAGATCTGGAAGTGCGAAAGCTTCTCATGCGAACCGTAACTTTGCGCTATGTTCACCAGCTGCGCGGCCAGGTCGGCACGCTTTTTTGTAACCGCGAGGATGTTGGCGCGACGCGAACGGACGGCTTCCGCCAGCGCTTTCAGGCTGTTGTAGTGCTTCACACCCCATACTGCAAGCCCTATAAGAACGATGAACAATAAGAAAAGCATGCCTGCTCCTGTTAACCACACCATTATGCGAGGGATTGCCTGATTCCACAAACAGGAGCAGTGTTTTTCTATCGCCTGGCTGCCAGAGCAGTCGTCGAGCAAGCATGAGCGGGATCCAAGCACTCCCTCAAACCAGGCACTCCCTCAAACGTTGATCGCCAAACCCTCCACCGCGCCGAACCCATCCAGCATGGCTTCCGCCAGCGTCGGGTGCGCGTGAATCGTGAACATCAGTTCCTCGAGTGTAGCTTCGAGTTCCATGGCGACCACGGCCTCGGCCACCAGCTCGGTCGCCGACGGGCCGATGATGTGGACGCCCAGCACTTCGCCGTACTTCGCGTCCGTGACCACCTTCACAAAGCCGTCGTGCTGGTTCACGATCGAGGCCTTGGAGTTGGCGGAGAACGGGAACTTGCCGACCTTGATCTCGAGCCCCTTCTCGCGCGCCTGCTTTTCACTGATGCCGACCGAGCCGATCTGCGGCTCGGTGTAGGTGCAGGCCGGGATGCGGTTGCGCCGGACCGGCCGCGCGTACTTGCCGGCCAGCTTCGACGCGACCACCAGGCCGCACATCGAGCCCACGTGCGCCAGCTGCGGCAGCCCGGCCACAATATCGCCGATCGCATACACCCCATCGACGCCCGTGCCCATCCACTCGTCCGTCTGGATAAAGCCCTTTTCCAGCTGGAGGCCCGGCAGGGTTTCAAGCCCGATACCGTCGGTACGCGGCGCGCGCCCCACCGCTACCAGCACCTTTTCGGCCTCCTGGCTCACCTGTTTACCTTCGGCATTGGTCCAGGTCACCCGGGCGCCGGCGACAGACTTCTCCACCTTTTCGACCTTCGCGCCCGTGTGCACCTCGATGCCCCGCTTGCGGAAGGTCCGCTGCAACTCCTTCGACACTTCCTCGTCTTCCGCGTTCACGATGCGCGGCAGGAACTCAAGAATCGTGATCTCCGCGCCGAAGGAGCGGAAGATCGAGCTGAACTCCACCCCCACCGCGCCCGAGCCGATCACGATCATGGACTTCGGCACGGACGGCATCAGCAGGATCTCGTTGTTGGTCATCACAAAGCCGTCCGCCACATCGAGCCCCGGCAGCATGCGCGCATCCGAGCCCGTCGCGATCACGACGTTTTTGGCCCGGACTTCGCCCGCTTCACCGACGCCGTTCGCGGCCTTGCTCATGGCAACCGTGTGCACGCCATCCTTCGCCGGACCGGTCAGCTTCGCCTGGCCGCGAACCACCGTGACCTTGTTCTTGCGCATCAGGAAGTCGAGTCCCTTGACGTGCTTGTTGATAATGCCGTTTTTGCGCTCCAGCACCTTGCCCCAGTTCAGCGTCGGCTTGCCCAGGCCTTCAATGCCGTACTCGGCCGCCTGCTCCACCAGCTCAAACACTTCCGCGTTAAACAGCATGGCCTTGGTCGGGATGCAGCCCCAGTGCAGGCAGGTGCCGCCCAGCTTGTCTTCGCGCTCCAGCAGCGCGACCTTGAGCCCGTTTTGCCCGGCACGAATGGCCGCCGTGTACCCGGCCGGCCCGCCACCCACAATCGCTATGTCGTACACCGTCTGCTCCGCCGCCAAATCCGCACCCCGCTTGTTCCGGAAAGCCCGCCGGCATCGTTGCCGAGCGGCTTCCATCCCTTCCATCCTACGCTTTTGAGCTTCCCAATCCCTTGCGCGCCGCGCGATACTGAAGGCCGGAGCCACCGCCCATGAGCGCCCTTGCCCATCCCGTTTTTGTTTCCGTGGAAGAGTACCTGCACACCAGCTACCGGCCCGACTGCGAGTACATCGACGGCACGGTTGAGGAGAGACATTTGGGCGAGTACGAGCACTCCAGCCTTCAGCGCTTCTTTGTCGTTTTGTTTGCAACCCACGGCAAAGAATGGAAAGCCCGTGTTTTCCCCGAGTACCGGGTGCAGGTCGCCGCGACGCGCTTCCGCGTGCCCGACATCACGGTGGTCCGCAGCGATACACCCCGCCAGGCAATCCTGCGCACCCCGCCCCTGCTGCTGATCGAGATCCTGTCGCCCAAGGACACGCTCAGTCGCTTGCAACAGCGCGTCGACGACTATCTCCGCTTCGGCGTGGAGCACATCTGGGTGATTGATCCCTACAACCGCCGCGCTTACCTGGCCGACAGCCGAGGCTTCCACGAGCCCGCCGAGGGCTCCGCCACCGGAACACTGACCGTTCCCGGCACCGCCATCGCCGTTTCACTGGCCGACGTGTGGCGCGAGCTCGACGAGCCTCTGGCCGAGTAAGCTAGCGCCCGGAAAACTGCACTTCGACCACCGTGTCCTTCGCAAACTCCACCGGGTGGCCGCGCGTCAGGAACCGGAAATACACCGACTTCGCAAACCCGTACATGCCGAATCCGGTCGCGACACCGGGGCTCGCCACCGTCCAGGCCACCACCCGCGCTACCAGCCCCAGCCCGTTGGACGCCACGACCTGCCCGCCGACGCCATTGTCGTCACGGTCGTGGTGGTGGCCCCCGGCAGCCAGCGCAAACAGCAGCAGCGGCGCGACGAAACGGTTCTTGTCCGGCTGCGCCTTCACGTTGCCTTCGTCATCCACAGACAGGTTTTCCGCCGCCATGCCTTGCGCGCCCGTCACCGTGCCGCGCAGCTTTTGCGGGGCTTCGTCGGCCCGCTCTACATTGCGAAAGGTAAAGCGCAACGCGCCGTTCCGCCCAAAGGAGCGCGAAGGCTTCGCGCGCAGCACGGCACCTTCAAGACGCGCGCCTTCCGGCAGAATCAAATCCTCTTTGCCGTCGAACACCGGCACTGTCACCACCGCCGTTACCGGTTCACCCGTCTTCGCGGCGTCCGAGCTCACCGCCGCCGTCAGTCGCGCATGCACGGTCGTCTCCGGCGGCAGGCTGCCCGTCAGGTCGGCGCTGTCGACCAGCAAGGACTTCCGAGCCTCGGGCATTTCGAGTCGGGCCGGTTGCCGCAGGTCGGCGACCAGCTCCGTCCCCTGCCATACCCGCTGCGGGTGGTACGGCAGCTGGCTGTAGAACAAGCGCACCGCGCGGTCCCGAAAGCCGGGCCCGGTTTCCTTGCCGAAGATGGCTTCGTGCGCTTCGCTCCAGCGCCCTCGCACCGCGCCCGACACCTTTTGCCGGATGGACTGGTGCCCGCGAGCCGCGAAACGAACCGTCGCTGTCTGCCGTTCGCTGCCGTCTGCTTCAATCGGCACCGTTCCCGCCGCGGTCTCGATGCTTGTAAAACGCACCAGAGGCTGATGCAACGGGGTCAGGTCGCCGTTCAGCCGTGCCTTCAGCCGCGTTTCCCGCTCGGGCGCTTCCAGGGACACAATGGCCCCATGCACCACCGCGTCCTGCGGCAGCACCAACCGGTCATACGCCCACACCGGCTCGGTCAGCACACCTTCCACGGGCGCACCCACGCGCAACCCCGTGGTCCGGGTCACCACGATGTGCAGCGGCACCCCGGCCACCACCGTGACCGCCTGCTGCGCGCAGACGGGGAGCGCCGGAAGCATGCAGCAGCCGCATCGGAGCAGGATTCGTAGGCCGCCTTGCTTGTTCATCGTGCCCTCGCATGCTGTTTCCAAGTCTAGCTGCACAAGCGCCCTTTGCCGCACACCCATCACAAGTCGCTTGTGCCGGTTGGGGGCAAACCGGTATGTTCATCGCGACCGCCATCTCACGCACCCCAAGGACCCATCTCATGCCCCTCCGGCGCCTGCTCCATGCTTCCGTGCTGCTGTTCCCGCTCCTTTTTTCCGTCACCGCGCCGGCGCAGCAGGCTCCCGACACAACCGGCCGCTGGACGGCGCAAAAAGCCAACGACTGGTACAGCCGACAGCCCTGGCTCGTCGGCGCCAACTACATCCCTTCCGACGCCATCAACGAGCTCGAAATGTTCCAGGCCGCGACGTTCAACACCGCGATCAACGACCGCGAGCTCGGCCTGGCCGAAAGCATCGGCATGAACACCGTGCGCGTGTTCCTGCAGGACCAGCTCTGGCAGGGGGACCCCGAAGGATTCACGAAGCGCCTCAATGCCTTTCTCGCGATCGCGGCCAAACATCACATCAAGCCGCTGCTGGTGCTGTTCGACTCCTGCTGGGAGCCGAACCCGCACCTCGGCCCGCAGCACCCGCCCATCCCCGGCGTCCACAACTCCGGCTGGGTGCAAAGCCCCGGCAAGCAGCGCCTGCTCGACCGTGCCGTCGAGCCGCAGCTTGAAAGCTATGTGAAAGGCGTCGTCGGCGCGTTTCGCAACGACGACCGCATCCTTGGCTGGGATCTCTGGAACGAGCCCGACAACAAGGGCGGCGACCGCGCTGAAGACCTGCCGGCCAAGGTCGCGCGCATGGACGAACTGCTGCCGGAAGCGTTTGCCTGGGCCCGCGCCGAGCACCCCATCCAACCGCTGACCAGCGGTGTGTGGCAGGGCAACTGGAGCGACCCGGCGAAAGAATCGGCTACCACGAAGATCCAGCTCGCGGAGTCCGACGTCATCACCTTCCACAACTACGGCTGGCCCGAGGAGTTCGAAGCCAGCATCCAGTCGCTGCAGCCGCTCGGCCGTCCCATCCTGTGCACGGAATACATGGCACGCGGCGCGGGTTCCACCTTTGACGGCAGCCTGCCGATCGCGAAGCAATACCACGTGGCCGCGATCAACTGGGGGCTGGTCGCGGGCAAAACGCAAACCTACTTCCCTTGGGACTCCTGGGTACGCCCCTATGTCGAAATCAGGCCGACCGTCTGGTTCCACGAGGTCTTCCGGCAGGACGACACCCCTTATCGACAGCACGAGGTGGACCTGATTCGCCGGCTCACCGGGCGCGGCGACGGCCGCACCTTTACCGCTTTGCCCGAGGCTGCCCAGGGCGGAGCGAACTGAAGCGCGCGCACAACATGCGATGCACACAACAAAGGGCCGGGAAGCATCTCCCGGCCCTTTGTC
>CAXSBW010000032.1:6086-15446 GCA_964235795.1 uncultured Acidobacteriaceae bacterium
CACAACATGCGATGCACACAACAAAGGGCCGGGAAGCATCTCCCGGCCCTTTGTCGGTTGCGTCGTGCAGCTACTTGATGACGAAGGCCGCCTTGGTCACTGCGTTGATGAACGTCATACCGTAGGGCGTTCCGTAACCCGTCACATTGTCCCAGCCCTGCGACACGGTCAGCGAACCGTCCAGTCCGAAGGCAAGGTCGTAGTAATACGGAATGCTGGGCAGCAGTGACTCGTTGTAGATCGCGCTGGTGAACCCGGTGGCTTTTCCCACCAGGTTCAGGCTTTCGATCCCTTCGTACGAAAAGATGTCCTTGGGCTGATAAATCGTGAGGGCCTTTGCATCCAGGATGGCGCCGATCGGGCTGGTCGGGCTTTGGAGAGGCAATACGTCCTGCACACCGCCGGTCGGCAGCGACGCGATCAGCGGAGCCGCCTGGCCCAGCGCACCGCCTGCTTTTTGCTGCGCCAGCGCCCAGAAAGCCGTAAAGATCGGGCTTGCCAGGCTGGTGCCGCCGATACCGGGGAGAAGAACCGGCGCGCCCAGGTTTGTCACCACGATGGGGACCCCGGTGTAAGGATCGGCCAGCGCGGACACATCGGGGGTTTGCCGTCCGGTGCCCGGCAACCCGGCCTGCCAGCTCGGCTTGGCGAAGTACGTGCTTTCGCCGCCGCCCGCGCCGCCCAGGTTTCCATTCGGAATCGGCGGATCAAAGGGCCCCGACGCATCGATCAACGACTCCGCATCGCCCCAGCCCAGCGGCAAAAACTCCCCATTGCCGTTGATGTTGTTCAGCAATGCCGTGCCGCCCACCGCCGTGGCGTGGGGCGAGCTGGAAGGGACGCCGGCCGCTCCCAGCGGCGTGCCGATGCCGTTATCCCCACTGTCGCCGGTGGAGAACTGGAAGGAAACACCCTTGGCCGCGGCCACTTCAAGCACGTCCTCATACGACTGTTTTTCCAGCGGACCGGCAATCAGGTCGACATCGGCCTCCCAGCTGTCCGACACCGCGGTGCCGAGCTTGTGGTCGACGATGTACTGCATGGAGTACTGAAAATCCTCGTTGTCCTGCCCGTTAGTGGCAACGATCAGGATCTTGGCGTCCGGAGCGATCGCATGGGCCCAGTCCACATCGAGCGCGATCTCCGTATCCCAGCCCAGCAAGGTGGCCGCGGATGGACTGGTCGGCGGCCCTTCCGGGTACACCACGCTGAAGGTGTCATCCGTAAGCGCCGGCAGACCGTAAAGCGCGGAAAACGCATTCGCGTCCGACATCGCCTCTGGGTAGCCGAAGGCCTCCAGCAGCACAATGGTCTGTCCCTTGCCGGTCAACCCCTGCTTGTAAACCGCGGGCAGGCCGTAGGCGGCCTGGAGCTGCGCCGGGGTAAAGTCGACATAGGTGGGCTTGCCTCCATAGGTGTATTGCGCCCCATACACATTGCCGTAGTACAGGGCCAGCGGAAGATCGGCCCCGGGGGTTTGCAGGTAAAAGCTGGTCGGCGTTTGGAGGGCGTTGTCCGTCAGGATAAAGCTGGAAGCGTTGCCGATTCCTGCATCCGCCAGGGGGACGCCGGGGAATGGCTGCCCGGTTCTCAGGTTGGTGGCGCGCTTGAACAGCGGCTTGACCGTATGGCTTTCAAGGCCGGCCACCGACGACACCAGCTGCCCGGCCGGGCCGTTGAGCCTCGCCGGTACGGTGTTCGCGCGAAAGGTCGTGCCGTTCTTGCTGAACTGGTGCAGCTCCGTGTTGAACGCCGCCTCGACGTGCGAGGCCGCGCCCGTGACCCGCAGCGACAGGTTGTCGGCGCTGACCGAGAGCACCGTCAGACCCTGCGCTTCCAGGCCCTGCCGCACCGTGGCCACCTGGGCATCGGTCGGCGCGTAGCGCTTCAGGTCCGCATCCGTCAGCCATTTGTGGAAGTTGGGCGAGGTCGGGTCGTAGATGTCGGCAACGGCCTTGTCGAGCCCAGCCTTGTCGCCGGCCAGGTGCACTGTCAGCTTCATGGGCGCGACGGCGCTCACGCGGCCGAGATCGTTGGAGGACCGAAGAGCGGGCGATACCTGCTGCAGCGAAGAGCCGACGGCCTGCGCGGGAATCTGCGCCAGGGCGGGCACGGCTGTGGACAGAACAAGCGTGGCGGCAGCAAGCAAGGCTCGCCGCGAGGTGAGAACAGTATCTTTCACGTATAGCTCCGAGGGTGCGGGATAGGAACAATCACTGCGTGGAAGAGGTGTACAGTCGCGTCACCGTCGGGCGGTGCTTAGGGGCGGGAGGAGGTCGCATTCGAGCTGCGAGGGGCGCTGCTCGGCATCGCGCCGGGCGGGCTCTCGCTCTCACTGGTGAAAACGGTTCAGTGCTTCAAACGTTGCACAGCGCCACTTTATCCGCAGCGGCGTTTTCTGTCGAATTCTTTTTTTCGCCTCGCCCGCCATGGCAATCACCCCATGGATATACTTCGCCCATGAGCAGCACGCCGATGCCGGACCTCCGGATTGAACGCCTTCTGGCCGCGCACACCGCTATCGATCCTGTCTTTCTCCACTCCCCGATCGCGGCCCACGCGTCGCTCGACAGCGTTCTGGGCTGTTCGCTGTTCAGCAAGGTAGAAACCCTGAACCCGATCCGGTCGTTCAAAGGCCGGGGCACGGAATGGTTCGCGGCGACCGCCCTGCTGCCCGGCGAAACCGTCATCTGCGCTTCGGCCGGCAACTTCGGCCAGGGCATGGCTCGCGCCACCGCGCGCCGCGGCCATCGCTGCATCGTTTACGCCGCCGCCACGGCAAACCCCGTCAAGCTCGCGGCCATGCAATCCCTCGGCGCACAGGTTGTTCTCGCGGGCGACGACTTCGATGCCGCCAAACTTGCCGCCCGCGAACGAGCCGCCGCCAACCCCGAACTGCGTTTCGCGGAGGACGGCGCGGAGCCTGCCATTGCCGAAGGCGCCGGAACCATCGCGGTGGAACTGGTCCAGACCCTGTCTCGATCGGGCACGACGCTCGATACGGTCGTCGTCCCGCTCGGCAATGGCGCACTGCTGGCCGGCGTCGGCGCGGCCCTGCGGCACCTTTCGCCGGCCACCCGCATCGTCGCCGTGGTTGCCGCGCAGGCTCCTTCCATGAAGCTGTCGCTCGATGAAGGGCGCGTCGTTGAAACCGCCTCCGCCGCAACCATCGCCGACGGGGTCGCGGTTCGCACTCCGGTTCCCGCCGCCCTCGCGATGCTGCAGGGACGCTTCGATCAAGTCGTCGCGGTTTCAGAAGCGAGCATCGCGCAAGCCATGCGGCTGCTTCTCGAACACCTCGGACTTGCCATCGAGCCCGCGGGCGCGCTCGGCATCGCCGCCATCCTTTCCGACGTTCAGCAATTTCAAGGGCAGCGCGTCGGAACCATCCTGTGCGGGGCCAACCTGTCTCCGGCCATGTTCCGGCATCTCGCGCTCCAGCTTTCCTGAGCAGTGCCGGGCGCCGCTCACAAGCGGTCTCGCCCATCGCTAAAATCAAGCACATGGACACCCCGTTTCTGCGCATGCGCCGCCTTCGGCAAACCCCCGCCCTGCGCTCGCTGGTGCGCGAAACCCACCTTCAGCCCTCGCAGTTGATCCAGCCGCTTTTTTTGTGCCCGGGCGAAGGGGTTCGCCGTCCCATCGGCTCCATGCCCGGCGTCTTCAACCTGTCGCTCGATGAAGCGGAGCGCGAAGCGGAACGGGCCGCCGCGCTCGGCCTCGGCGGCCTGCTGCTGTTCGGCCTCCCTGCGTCCAAGGACGAGGAAGGCTCCGGCGCCTGGGCCGCCGACGGCATCGTGCAAAGCGGGCTGCGGCGCTTCCGGGCGAACCGCGCCCTGCGCTCGCTCGTCCTGATCGCCGACGTATGCCTCTGCGAGTACACCTCCCACGGCCACTGCGGCGTGCTGCATGCGGTCGACGGTGAGCTGCACGTGCACAATGACCGCTCGCTCGTCCCGCTCGCCCGCACCGCCGTTTCACTCGCCCGGGCCGGGGCCGATATCGTCGCGCCGTCCGACATGATGGACGGCCGTGTCGCGGCCATTCGCCGCGCGCTCGACGAAGGGGCGCTTGAGCAAACGCCCATCCTGAGCTACGCCGCCAAGTTCGCGTCCGCTTTTTACGGCCCGTTTCGCGAGGCCGCCGATTCTGCCCCGCAGTTCGGCGACCGCCGCGCCTACCAGATGGATGGTGCCAACCTCCGCGAAGCCATGCGCGAGATTGAGGGCGACCTCCTCGAAGGGGCCGACATGATCCTGATGAAGCCCGCCATGCCCTACGCCGACGTCATCCGTGCCGCGCGCGACCGTTTCGATATCCCGCTCGGCGCGTACCAGGTTTCCGGCGAGTACGCCATGTTGCAGGCCGCCTTTGAGCGGGGCTGGCTCGACCGCGACCGCGCCGTTCTTGAGTCGCTGGTCGGCCTCCGCCGCGCCGGTGCCGGTTTCATCGTCACTTATTTCGCGCAGGAAGCCGCGACATTGTTAGGTTGACAATCCTCGCAATCTCTCATCCGGGTTGACTCCCTGATACATTCTCGAAGAGCGAACTTGCATAGGGGGGCGGAGCAAACGTGCGAAACGAATCTGATACAGGAGCATCCGTGGAGAGCCGCGCCTTCACCATGGAGAGCGGGGAAGCGCAAGACGGATGGGCCCGTCTCTGGACTGTGTCCGTCGCGCTTTTTCTGGCCCTCGCCGTCGCCGGTCCCCTAATCTTCGGCTTGCCGGTACTGTCTGGATTCAGCGGCGCGGATTCAAACTTCAACCTGCAACTGGTACAGGGCTATGTCGGCGCGGTGCATGCCGGACATCTCTTCCCCCGCTGGCTCGCCGATGCCAACGCAGGCCTCGGTTCACCGGTCTTTTACTTCTACGGACGCCTGCCTTTCCTTGTCGCCGCGTGCTTTGCCATCCTCCTTCATGTGAGTGCTTCCGCGGGTTTGCTGCTGGGGATGGGTTTGTTCCGGCTGCTCACTTTTTTTACCTGCCGCGCATGGCTTCGACAGAGTGCGGGCTCGCGAGCAGCCGACTGCGGAGCCCTTGCCTTTGTGGCCGCTCCCTTTGCCATGATGCTCAACTCCATCGGACGGATCGGCTATGCCGAAACAGCGGCAACCGCCCTGATTCCCCTGCTTCTGCTTTTTAGCGAGCGCATCAGCGGCAACTGGCGGTCGGCAGCGCGCCACGCAGCGTGCCTGGCCCTTGTGTACGCCGCGCTGGCAGCGACGCACCTGCCGCAAACGTTGCTCGCCTTTATGGTTGCGGCGGTGTATGCGGTGCTTCTCAGGGGAATGCCTGCTCTTTTAGCCAATGCGGCCGGCGCGGCTTGCGGCCTGCTCCTGTCCGGCCCCAGCGTGCTGCCGGCCGTGCTGATGCAGCGGTTCATCACACCCATCGGCTGGCGCGGCGACCCCTACGTCGACATCCGCAACAATTTTCTTTTCACCCTTTCGCGCTTTCACCTGTACCACTTCTTCGCGCAGGAGCTGTTCCTCTACAGCACCTGGCTGCTTTGCCTTCTGATCCTGGTGCTGGCGGCTTCTCGTCCGGAATGGCGACAAAAGCTGAAAAGGGGGCGACGGGAACAAGCTTTGCTGGTTGTGCTGTCGCTGTGCCTGCTGGCCATGACGAAGCTTTTCTGGCCGCTCTGGGTGTACACGCCCCTGCGCACCGTCCAGTTTCCCTGGCGGTTGTTTCCCTCCGGTATCGCCTTGGCAGCCGGCCTCCTCGCGGCGCTGGTCCGCACCAGCGGCAAACAGCAGCGCCTGGTACTCGGCCTGCTCGGCCTGCTGGTCGTAAGTCAGTTCGCGACCGAGGGCACAGGGTTCTTTTTCTCCCATGCCCCGGGTCAGCACTTCGCTCGACATGTCCCCGTGGTCGTTACCTATCGGCTGCCCAGCTACGCTCCGCGGGGCATGCGAGAAACACCAAAGTATGCCCAAATCCGCAGTTTCCCCCCGGAATACATCCCGGCGGGAGCGCACAATGCCGGCTGGCACGTGAGCAGCAATCAAGAACAGCTTGTCCTCGGCACCCGCGCGCTCGCGCAGCCTCCCCAACCGCCGCCGGGCGTCCGGGAAGCTCAAAACTCCGACGGGTCCATCGCGCTTCGCGGTTCCCCGGCCCAACCGGTCTCCTTTTTGCTGCCGTCGTTCTTTTTCCCCGATGAACGCATCTTCGGCCCGGTTGGCGCATTGTCCCTGGACCCGCCGAGCGGCCTCACTCGCGTCGCGCTGCCCGCCGGTTCGTTCAGCGTCCTTGTAGCCCACGCGGCACCAACCCCCAGCGTGACCCTGGGCCGTTTTGCAAGTGCAATTGGAGCCGTCCTGGTCGCGTTGCTGTTTGCCGTATCCTTCAAGCGTTCCGCGTCTCCGGCTCTCTAAAGTCCCGAGGTCCATGCATGGACCTGTTTGAGACATCGGTTTCATTGTTGCCGGGGCTCTTCCCGGTGCATGAGTTCAATCTAAAGAATCGGCTCAGGGCCGCCAGTTGCGCGCAACGCTCGCTTTGCACTCACTGCCGCTCCGCCCTGGCCGGTTGCAGGCAGGTCCCACAACAAAACCGGGCCCCGGCGCTACCATGGAACAAGTGCCTCCTCTGACGCAATTCGCCCGGCAAGCCCTCGAGTGGGACCGCTTTCTCGCGCTGCTCACCCCCTACGCCGCCTCGCCGCTGGGCCGCGACTGGCTCGCCGCGCTCGCGCCATCCGCCGACCTCGCGGCCATCGAGCGTGAGCACGCCCTGGTGCACGAAATGCAGCTGCTGCTCGCCGAAGGGGTCCGGCCCGCGCTCGCCAGCCTGTCGGACCCCACGCAGCTGCTCGCGAAATCGCGCCTGACCGGGGCCGCGCTCGAACCCGAAGAAATCCGCACCCTGCTCCAGCTCGCCGGGGCCATCTCCTCCTGGGCCGGCACCGTTCGCAACCCGCCCGACCGTTACCGTCACGGGGGCCTGCCCGGCCTTCGCACCCTGTCCGAGCCCATCGTCGACGCCGACCTCCAGCCGCTCGTCGAGTCCATCGAATCGAAGCTCCTCCCCGATGGCTCGCTCACCGACTCCGCTTCCCCCGAGCTCGGCCGCATCCGCCGCGAGATCGACCGCCAGCAGCGCACCATCGAGGATTCGCTGCGCTCCGCCCTGCGCCGCCTTTCCGAGGGCGGCTCCACCCAGGAAGACCTCATTACCATCCGCGGCGACCGCTTCGTCATCCCCGTCAAGGCCGAAGCCAAGCGCAAGGTTCAGGGCGTCGTGCACGGGGCCAGCTCTTCCGGCCAGACCGTCTACCTGGAGCCGCTGGAAACCATCGAGCTCAACAACGATCTCGTGCGCCTGTTTGAGGACGAGCTCGCCGAGATCCACCGCATCTTTCTCGCCATGACCGCGCAGCTCGCCGCGCAATCGCACATCCTCGTGCCCGGGGCCCAAATCCTCGCCGTCGTTGAAACCCTGGTCATCCGCGCCCGCTTCGCGCAGGACTACGACTGCGTCCGGCCCCGCTTCACCACCGGTCCGCAGGCCGAGCTGCGCCTGGTCGCCGCGCGGCATCCCCTGCTGGAACACCGCTTGCGGGAACAAAATAAAACCGCCTCCGCGGCTGGCGGCCACTTCGTGGCGGGTACTCGTAACAGCAGCGACGAGGACGACGGCGCGGCGGGCCTCGCCACAGATTCAGAAATGATCGCAAGCCCCTCGCCCAGGGCGACGCCCGCCCCATCGCAGGTGGTCCCGTTGTCCATCGCGCTTGAGCCCGACAAAAAACAGCTCATCATCTCCGGCCCCAACACCGGCGGCAAAACCGTCGGCCTGAAAACCACCGGCCTGCTCGCGCTCATCGCCCAGTCCGGCATCCCGGTTCCCGCGTTTGAGGCCACGCTGCCCGTCCTCTCCGCCGTGCTGGCCGACATCGGCGACGCCCAGTCGATCGAGCAGAACCTGTCCACTTTTTCCGCCCACATCACCAACCTCAACCGCCTCAGCTCGCTCGCGCAACCGGGGACGCTGGTGCTGATCGACGAACTCGGCTCCGCCACCGACCCCGACGAAGGCGCGGCCCTCGCCGTCGCCATCGCCGAACACTTTCTCCACTCGGGCGCGTGGTCCATCATCTCCACCCACCACACCTCGCTCAAGATCTACGGCGAAACCACACCCGGCGTCATCAACGCGGCCGTCGGCTTCAACGCCGAAACCCTCGCCCCCACCTATGAGCTGCGCCAAGGCGTTCCCGGCGCCTCGGCCGGCATCAACATCGCCTCGCGCCTCGGCCTCGCTCCGCCCATCATTGAGCGCGCCCGCGCCCGCATGACCACCCAGGCCCTCGACATCGGCCAGTTCCTCGACCGGCTTCACGCCGAAATCGCGTCGCTGGGCGACGAGCGACTGCGCGTGCAGTCCGAGGAAAAGGCCCTGAAGAAAGAGCGCCACCGGCTTGAAACCGAGGGCGCGCAGGAGATGCGGGCCCGCCTGCGCGAGCTTGAAAACGAGCTCAACAGCCTGCTCCGCGATCTCGAAACGAAGTCAAAGGAAGCCGTGCAGTCGATTGAGGACCGCGCTGCGCGTGAGAAGGCGCAGGCCGAAGGCGAGCGCCGCGCCGCCCGGCTTCGGCGCGAGTTTTCCGAGCAGTTCACCGCGCACGTCCAGCAGCGCAAGCCCAGCCCCATGCAGCAGGCTGCCGCGCAGGTCGCCGCCCGTCAGCGCGATCCGCGCCTGGCCGTCACCGGCGACATCGTCAAACTCCGCGTCGGGCAGCAGGGCCGCGTCACCCGCGAGCTCGATGCCAACAATGTCGAGGTCTCGATCGGCAGCATGAAGATGCGCGTTCGCCGCGCCGATATCGCCGCCATCGTGCAGCCGGCCGCCAACGCCGTGCCTGCCTCACCCACGCCGGTGCAGGCCGCTGGGAGCAAGCGCAACATCACGGTCCGCACCGCGCGCGACTCCGATAACGAACTCGGCTCCGCGCTGCAAACCGAGATCAACGTCATTGGCCTCACCGCCGATCACGCCGAGGACGAAGTGCAAAAGTTTATCGACCAGGCGTTTCTGTCGGGCCTGCCCCGCGTCCGCGTCGTCCATGGCACCGGCATGGGCGTGCTGCGCCGCACCCTGCGCGCCGCCCTCGGTCGTCACCCCCACGTCGCCACTGTCACCGAGGCCGACCAGTACGAGGGCGGACAAGGGGCCACCGTCGTCGAACTGCGCCAATAACAAACCCATGTTTCTATCGCCGCAAGCGAGCGGATTGCGCCGGCGGAGCGCATTCCGTTTCACGCTCACCTGCCGAGCAGGGCCAGGCGCAAAGCGGGGAGCCCGCATGCACGGAGCTCCCCGCAAACCATCTCACTCGCGAACCTTCAAA
>CAXSBW010000032.1:15546-31251 GCA_964235795.1 uncultured Acidobacteriaceae bacterium
ATGCACGGAGCTCCCCGCAAACCATCTCACTCGCGAACCTTCAAAACGAAGCCTGCATTCGCTCTTACTTCTCAGCCTTTTCAGCCTTTTCAGGCTTTTCGGCTTTTTCGCCCTTCTCGCCGACCTTCTTTACGGGCGCAATCGCGTCCTTCGCCGCCTTGGCAATGCGGAACTTCACGACCGTCTTGGCCTTGATCTTGATCGCTTCGCCGGTCTGCGGGTTCCGGCCGGTGCGAGCCTTGCGCTCCGCCTTGACCAGGCGGCCCAGTCCGGGGATCACAAAAACCCCGTTCTTCTTGGTTTCCTTCACGGCGGTATCGGTCAGCAGATCAAAAAATGCGACGGTCTGCTTGCTGGTGAGTTCGAGCTTTTCGGCCATCTGGCGTACCAGGGCTGTTTTGGTGAGCGATGTTGCCATAGAGTGTTCTCCTTGAAAGTGATGCCTGAACCGTTGGGGCTCATCGCGCCCGGCGTCGAACGAAACGCTCGCGGACTGCAAGCATTTCTTCAATATCGACGCGGGTTTCGAACAAGCCTGCCGGGCTTAACCATCGCGGTTTCAAAGGTCCTTGTCAACAGGAAAACCAGTGTTTTCGCGGCTGCAATCGCTTGGGGGTCACTCTTTGGCCCAGTTTGACGGGTTTTTCGCCTTCAGGAGGTTACTTTGGTCCCTGGACGCAGGGCCCGCGCGGCACTGGATTGTGGCCCGAAATGCTCGCCGAGGCATGCATCAGGTCAAGCGGCATCGCCTGGGTGCCCGGGCCGCTCTGTCAGAGCCGCCGCGGGGCGAGAGCTACTTCGCGGTGCCCGGCGCTGAAAGACGCTTGACGGTTGCGCCCGGCAGCGCGCGGGGCGACAAATCTTTCGCATTCGGGGCCGGCCCCGCGGCTTGTTTGGCGGCGCTTTTCTTTGCGGCCTTTTTGGCCGGGGCTTTCTTGGCCGCCGACTTTTTAGGCGCCGACTTTGCCGGAGCTTTTTTCGCAGCCGACTTCTTTGCCGCTTGTTTGGCCGGGCTTTTTGCAGCTTTCGGCGAAACAGTTTCAGCTTCCGCGTTCGGGGTCGGCACTCCCGGGCCGAGCACCGCGATCCCGGCATCGTTTCCGCTCGCGAGCTGCTTCCCTGCGGCCTTCTTGCCAGGTGCTTTTTTGCGCGCGGCCGCCGTTTTCTCGTTCAGCGTCGCGGCCAGCTCGTGCGTCGCAACATTGCGGGCCGACTTGCGCAAACGCTCAATGTCATAAAACTCGCGGGTCTGCTCGGTAAAGATGTGGACCACGAAGTCTACGTAATCCAGCAGAATCCACTCGCCCTGCCGGCGGCCCTCGACCGACTTGGCATAGGTGCCGAACTCACGCTTCAGCCGCAGCTCGATCTCATCGGCGATCGCGCCGGTCTGCCGCGTGTTGTTGCCGGAGGTGACCAGGAAAAAGTCGGTAAAGCCGGCATCCACCGGGTCCAGCTCGAGGATGCGGGTATCGGTCGCTTTTTTGTCCTCGCAAATCTGCGCGGCAAGCAGGACCATGGCTCGGGTTTCAGCGGAAACGGGCACACGTTTACCGTAGCACGGGGTCGCGGCCGCCGTAGAGGCCGCGCTCGCGAATCAGGGCCTCGACCGGCCGCGCGAGAAAAGCGGTGCTTTGGCCCCGGGCCAGCGCTTCGCGAATGCGGGTCGCGGCGGCAGGGTCGTGGAGGTCGGGCAGCAGGTGGAGCGGCGTTCCCCGGCGGCTCGACGGGTCCAGAATAACCTGCGTCCGCACAGGGCCGGGCGCCTCGCTTGGCGGGCCCAGCCGGTAGCCCGCCGGCAGGGCATTGGGGAGGTCGTCCAGCGAAAAGCCCGGGCGAGCCGCCAGGATCCACCCATCGAGCAGCCCCCCATCCGTCGGCAGCCGCAGCAGCGCTTCCGGCGAGCGCCAGTGATGCAGCGTCAGAAACGAATCAGCCCCGGCCAGGAAGAAGAGTTCGGCCGCCGCCGGGAGCCCCGGCCGCAGCCGCGCCAGCGTGTCCACCGTGTAGTTGGGAGCACCATGCAGTCCGCTCGAAACCGGCGCATCCGCATCCGAGGCTTCGAGCCGCTTTTCGCCCTCGACCAGCAGCCGTACCATCCTCAGTCGGTCTGCAAACGTAGCCCCGTGCTGCACCTTCAGCGGCTGGCGACCCGTCGGGGCCAGCAGTACGCGGTCCAGCTCCAGCCGCCGCGCCGCCTCCCTCGCGATCCGAAGATGACCCAAGTGGGGCGGGTCGAACGAGCCTCCGAAATACGCAAAGCGCATCGGCGTCTACCAGAGCCGCTGCGCGCCGAACAGGTCCAGCTGGCGGTCGTTGCTCAGCAGAACCAGGTCGTCCAGAAACGCCTGCGCCGCCAGAATCCGGTCAAACGGGTCGCCATGCCGGGCCGGAAACGAACCCGCTGTTCGAGCATGCTCGCTCGTGATCGGGAGGATGACATAGCCCGCTTGCGCCAGTTGCTGCTCAAACGCGGCAAGCATCGGTTCCATCTGCTTCAGCTTACCCAGTCGATGCTTGGTGGCAATCTCCCAGCTGGTCGCGGCCGACACAAACAAAGTGTGCTGCGGGTCGGCTAACAGCCCTGCAATACGTGCCGGCAACATACTGCTTTCCGTCGTCGCCCAAATCAGCGTGTGCGTGTCCAGCAGGCACTTCAACTCTCTTCACCATTCCAAAGGCGCAGCTCTTCATCCGGCAGAGGGTCGAAAAAAGGATCCCCGGGAAGCAGCTCGGGTATCTTTCCCTTCAACCACCCCATGCGCCGGGAGGCCACTGTGGGAGCGCATGGGATGACCTTGGCGACAGGCGTCTTCGCCTCACCATCCGTGATAATCACCTCATCCCCGGCAGCCGCCTGCGCCAGCAGCTCGGGAAGGCGGGTCTGGGCTTCCTGTACCGTGTATTCCATCGCTCGCTCCTTGCCGGTCCGCTCCCAGTGTATCGCCGCTTCCACGTAAACTTGACGGATGGATGTGTCCGGGCGCGAGTGGCGAGTGTGGATCGGACTGGGAGCCAACCTGCCAGGCCCCGCGGGCTCGCCCGGGCAAACCCTGCGCGCCGCCATCCCCGCTCTCGGCGAGCTCGGCACCGTCACCGCATGCTCCGGCCTGTGGCGCACCCGGCCCGTTGGCCCCGTGCCCGACCAGCCGCCCTTCCTCAATGCCGTCGTCGAACTGCGAACCGGCTGGGCCCCACGGGACCTGATCGGTGCCCTGCTGCAGCTGGAACATCGGTTCGGGCGTATACGAGGCGAGGCCGGGGCGACCCCGGAGGTCCCGCTCAAAGGCCCGCGCACCCTCGACCTGGACATGCTGCTGGCCGAAGAACTGCTCGACGATGCCGTGACATTGCCCGTCGTCTGCTACTCCTGGAACCTGATGCTGCCCCACCCGGAGATGGACCGCCGCGGCTTTGTGCTGCACCCTCTGGCGGAGATCGCGCCTGCATTGCGCCACCCGCTTCTGCAAAAAACCATCGCCGAGCTGCTGGCCCATCTGCCGGACGGCGACGGGGTGCAGCGGCTGAACGAAAGTCTCTCCATGGCCGATCAGGCAAATCCGTGAACCCTCTTGCGGCCATAAATCACGGCTCGGTGCCAGGTGCGACTCCCTCCGCGCCCAGGGCTCGACGGCTCGCGGCGTTACGCCTCAAGCCGCACACGTGGGTTGTGTATTCCGCGTTGTTCCTGGGCCCCGGGTGCGGAGGCACCATCACCTGGGCGCAGACTGGAACCGGCACTCCGCAGGCTGCCCCAACAGGCTCCCAGCCCCGTACGCCGGGCTTGCAGGGCGCGAGCGAACAGGTCGAGGTCGTCGGCTTCCGGTCGCCGGTGGCCGCGCTCGAAAGCCCCGTCAGCACCCGTGTCGTCACCGAGCGCAAACTGCAGGAAGCCGCGCCCGTAAGCCTGGACGACAAGCTGCGCACCGTGCCCGGCTTTGACCTGTTCCGGCGCTCCTCCTCGCTCGTCGCCAACCCCACCACCGAGGGCGTTTCCCTGCGCGGCCTGGGCTCCACCGCCGCCAGCCGAACGCTCGTGCTGCTCGGCGACGTCCCGCTCAACGACCCCTACGGCGGCTGGGTGCACTGGGAAGAGCTGCCCGACCTCGCCATCGGCCGCATCGAAGTCGTGCGCGGCGGGGTCAGCGACCTGTACGGATCGAGCGCTGTGGGCGGCGTCCTGCAGATCTCAACCGCCCCCCTGCCGGGTCGCACGGCTGCCGCGCGCAGTCCGGAGCTGGTGCTTGAAAGCGGGCTGGGTGCCGAGGCCCTCAACCAGAACGGCGCTCGGCTGCGCGGGGGCGTCGGCCGCTGGAGCGGTATGGCCGCCGCCGGCGTTATCGGCACCGACGGCTACATCCTGGTCGCCCCCCACCTGCGCGGCCCTGTCGATACCCGCTCCAACGTCCACGCCGAAAACGGCCTGGTGCTGGCTGAGCGAGCACTGGGCCCGTCGGGCTCCGGCAACGGTGTATGGCTGCGCGGCAATGCCCTCAACGAAAGTCGCCACAACGGCACTGTCGTGACTACCAACGCTACCCGCCTATGGCGCTATGCCGCCGGGCTCGATGCCGGCGACTGGCAGGGCCGCGCCTGGGGCTCGACCGAGCACTACCGGCAAAACTTTTCAACCATCGGCGCCGGTCGACGCACCGAAACACTCACGCGCAACGCGCTCGACCCGGCCGACGAACTCGGCGCGGCCCTGCGCTGGCGGCACACGTTTACACCTCGGCTGGTCGGCCTCGCCGGGGCCGATGTGCGCGACATCCGCGCCGAAGACGTGGAGCTTCCCACGTCAAAAAGCACCCCTGCCACCGGCACCACCGCTCGGCAAACCGACATAGGCGGCTACGGCGAGCTGCTGTGGACGCCCGGCCCCTGGCTCGTCAGCGGCTCCGCGCGCGTGGACCGCTTTCGCAACGCCGATGCCGCCGCTTACACACTCACCACGGGCAGCCGACAAGCCCTGCCCTCGATCGAGCAAACCATCGTCGACCCGCGGGCCGGGGTCTCCCGGCGCCTCGGACGCAGCCTTGCCGTCAGCGCCGGCGGCTTCCGCGCCTACCGCGCACCGACGGAAAACGAGCTTTACCGCACCGGCCAGGTCGGGCAGCAAACCACCCTGCCTAACGCGAACCTGCGGGCCGAGCGCACCACCGGCTGGGAAACAGGCCTCGCCGGCGAAACCCCTTCGCGCTGGAACAGCAGCTGGCGCGCCAGCTGGTTCTGGAACGAAGTGAACCGGCCCATCACCGCGCTGACGCTCGCAACCACCCCAACCGCCACCACGCTGATGCGCGAAAACCTGGGCCAGCTCCGCAGCCGCGGCGTCTCGCTCGACGGCGCAACCCACCCCACCAGCTGGCTCGCCCTGACGGGTGGCTACCAGTTCGCACGGGCCACCGTCACCCGGTTCTCGCCCCTGCCCGGCTTTCGCAGCCTCGTCGGCCTGTCCATCCCGCAGGTGCCACGCAACACCGGCACTCTCCAGCTCACCGCGACGCGCGAGCGCTGGGGCCTACTCAGCCTGCAGGCTCGCACCGGCGGGCACCAGTTCGACGACGATGCCAATACCTTTGTGCTCCATGGCTACACGCGCTTCGATGTTTACGCGTCCCACACGTTCAGCGCACGCTACGAGGTGTTCGCCGCCGTCGACAACCTGCTCGACCGCTCCATCGATGTCGGCCGGACCCCCATCCGCACCCTCGGCACCCCGCAGCTCGCACGCTTCGGCCTCCGTGTCACGCTCGGCAAGGGCGCGTCCGCCCCATAACAGCCGCTGTTCTCTCGACTGACCCTCCAGCAGGCCGGGAGTTATCTTTTCGTTGAAGCCATGACCTTGCGCCGAGCCGCCATCGCCTGCCTGCGCTCCTTTGCCGGAAGTGACAGCACCTCTTTCGTCCTCTTCGCCAACTTCCCGAAAACCGCAGCGTGCGCCGCCGTCAACAGTTCTTCGAGCTCACGCGCCGGCAGCGCATCCCACCGCTCCAGTGCCACCCAGTGGATGCGCGCGAAGTAAGGTGCCGCGACCACCCCTTCCCGCTCCAGCAGCTCCGCGGAACGCTCCGGCCCGGCAAGGAAAGACAGCACCGGGCCGCCTTTCCCGTCCAGGTCGGCCAGCGCGAACATCCTGCCGCCGATCGCCTTGTCGCCCACCCAAAACACCAGGTTCTCGCCCCACTGCAGCGTTTCCTCCGCATGCGGCAGCCCCAGCAAAAACAGGCGCAGCCGCTCCACATCCATGGCCGGCTTCCTTCCCCCGGTTGTCACCGCGGCCC
The DNA here is from genome assembly GCA_964235795.1 of uncultured Acidobacteriaceae bacterium. Classification (GTDB taxonomy): domain Bacteria; phylum Acidobacteriota; class Terriglobia; order Terriglobales; family Acidobacteriaceae; genus EB88. The sequence goes on from CAXSBW010000032.1 coordinate 21,831, forward strand.
ATACAGCGTCGCCGCCGTCCCGCCCATCACCTCGCGCGCCAATGCGTTCGCGCGGTCGCGGCTGATCTCGCCGTCCCGCATCATGCCCGTCAACGCCAGGCCCAGCGCCGCCCGGCCGTTCCGCGCCGCCAGCCAGCTCGACTCCTCCCAGCCCATCGCGTCCGAGTAGGGGTACGCATCCGTCCCGAACAGGACCTTGTCCGGGTAAGTCTCAAGCCACTCCCGCAGCCATCCCGACAAGGTGCGCGGCGAAAACGACAGCGTCTCCTGCGACAGGTCCAGGTACACATTGGGCTTTTGCAGCAGTGCCCCGGCCTCCCGCACAAACGGCCACCCGCCATGCAGCAGCACAAACCGGGTTCCGCGCAGCCTCGGGTCGTTGAACAGCGGTTCCAGCAACAAAGGGTCATCGCCGGCAACCGAAAAGTACCCGCCGCCCCCGGCCATGGCATGCAGGTGCACCGGGAGCCCCAGCCGTCCACACTCGCGCGCGATATAGCGAAACAGGTAGTCCTGCAGCAGCTTGTAATCGGCCGCATCCGGCCCGGGCTTGCCCACCCACCGGCTGTAAACGCGCGCCGCCTCGGCCTCCGACGGGTCGGCGAATCCAAAAGCCCGCAGATACGCGATCTCGAACTTCTCAGCCACCGCCCCGCCGGCCTTTTGCCGCTCCAGGGTCGGCGTCACCACCTGCCGCAGGTACTGCGCCAGCGTCGCCGGCGCCCTGTCGAGCCCGGCGGCCCGCAGGTACCGCGCGCGGAGTTTGTCTTCCAGCGGAAAGAAAAGTGCGCGATCCGGGTTCGCCCCCGCCAGTCCCGATTCCGGTCGCGCCTTTACTCTCGCCTTGACACTTTTATTGTCCAGCGGAAACAGCAACGCATCCGCGTAGGGCACCCAGCGAAACGCAGGCGGCGCAAGCCCTCCCTGCCCCGCAGCTCCCATCTCCACCCGGTTCGCCAGGGTCGTCGCAATCCCTGCCTGCCCCTCCACCCACTCCGCGTAGTGCGCGCCCTCCCGCCCTTTCACCGCGGCGCGCGCCCGTGCCAGCTCCGCGGCCTTTTCCGGCGTCAGCGGCGCGGTCGCCTGCACCCCCCACAACGCCGCCCAGGCCGCCGGCAGCTCCGGGTTGTCGGGCCGCCAGGCCACCGTGTCCGTTGCAGGCTCCATGTTGTCCACCGGCAGCGCGTCAAAATCCCGGTCCGTCGCACCGCCCGGCGGCGACAGCACGGGGTGCGCATGGTTGTCGATCGCCGGCACCGCCGCGATCACCCGCGACAGCGCCGGGTCGATGTCCCGCTCGACCCCGGCCTGCTGTCCGGGCGCCACCGTCGGCAAACACACCAGCGCGCACCACACCGCCGGCAAAAACCGGTTTCCCAGCCCAGGCTTGCAAGTCATGCAGCGATCCTACCGTCAGCCGATCCCGGTTTCCCACGCCGTTCGGCAAAAGTGGACAACCGGTGCCCAATGGAAGCCCGGTGGAAAGCCCGGTCTTCCCCGCCCCGCGGCCACGGCCCTCGTCGACGCGTTTTGCTTTTCCACGCCCCCCTTTGCACACGGGCGGCTGCGTCCCTTGTGAGAATGTGGGAAGACGCGGCACCGAAGCTCGGCGCGCGTACCGGTTGTCCCCGTTCTCCGCAAAGCGATGCACAGGTTATGGAAATCAGGACCGCCCGGGAATCCCCTCCCCTACAGCCCCGGGGCCGGTTTTCCGCTTTTCCTCCCCAAACGGTTACGGCTACTGGTTTTGTTCTTGTTTGAAAAGACAAAAAGCAGAAACAGTCGCGGGGCTCCCGCTCGCTTGGCCCGCCCCCTCGAGCCCGGAAACCCGAAAGCTCGTTTCCCTCAGGCGAGCCTCCTTTTTGCACGGCAGCCCGGAAAAGCAAAACGCCCCTAGAATGAATGCAGGGCACCCCGAACGGCCATGCTGCCGGCGGCGCGAGCCCGGGGTGTACAGTGACCGCATCGACAGGCGCGGCACCGGAGGATGGAACAATGGCGGAAGCAGGGTTGGAGCAGGAAGAGTTGCTGGGCGAGGGTGCCGGCACGCCGGCAGTCACAAACAACGCCGTCATGGAGATCACCGTCAGCCGGGCCGAGCTGCTGCGGGAGCTGACCGCGGCGCAGTCCGTCGTCGAGCGCAAAACCACCATCCCCATCCTGTCCAACTTCCTGTTTGAGGCCGAAGACGACCGACTCGTCATCACCGCCACGGACCTCGACCAGAGCCTGCGTACCGGCTGCAATGCCAAGGTCAAGAAATCCGGCGCCTGCACCATCCCCGCCCGCAAGCTCTACGACTACATCAAGCTGCTGCCCGACGGCGAAGTCTCCATCAAGCTCATGGACAACCACTGGGTGGGCATTCGCGCCGGGCGCTCCAACACCAAGATGGTCGGCATGGCCCGCGCCAACTTCCCCCAGGTCCCCGAGTTCCCCGTCGAAGCCGGCACGCGCATCCCCGCCGTTTCGCTCAAAAACATGATTGCGAAAACCATCTTCGCGATCTCGAACGAGGAATCGCGCTACACCCTCAACGGTGCCCTGCTGATCCTCAAGGCCGAGTCGCTCGCCATGGTTTCCACCGACGGCCACCGCCTGGCGCATATTGAGAAAACCGGCGAAAACCTGCCCAATATCACCGGCGAACGCAAAATCCTCATCCCGCGCAAGGCCCTGCAGGAACTGCAAGGCCTGCTCGGCAACACCGAAGCCACCGAGATCGACTTCGCCGACGACGAGCACCAGCTCTACTTCCGCGTCGGCACGCGCGTGCTCACCAGCCGCAAGCTTTCCGGCAACTTCCCTAACTACGAAGCTGTCCTGCCGCGAGACAACACGAAGTTTATGGTGGTGCGATCTGAAGAATTGCAGCAATCTATCCAGAGAGTCGCGCAATTCGCCGACGAACGTTCGGGCGCGATCCGGATCAGGATGGAAAGCAACGAGCTGCGTATCTCGTCCTCATCCAACGAGGCCGGTGAAAGCGAGGACGTCATTGAAACGCCCTACCACTTCGATCCCATCCTCGTAGGCTTCAACTCGCAGTACCTGCTCGACTTTTTGAAAGCGGTCGGCGGCGCGGGCGAGGTCCGTCTGGAGTTCAAGGACTCGCAATCGGCCGGGCAGATGCGCCCCGAAGACACCCAGGACGACACCCGCTACCGCTACATCATCATGCCCATGCGCATCTGACGCACCCGGAAACCAGCCAGAGAACAGGAGTCGCGTGACACCCAGGACTGTTTTAATCTTCCTTGCCTTGCTTGCTGCCGTGCTGTTTGGGGAGTGGTTCCAGTTCTTCCGCGGCTTCGATACCAGCCTTTGGCCGGCCTCCAACTGGCTCCTCTTTGTCTTTATCCTGCTGGCCGAGGCCGGGGCCCTGCTGGTCATCGCGGCCACCATCGAACGCGCCCTGCCCACCGGTGCGCGTCCGCCGCAGGATGCTCCCAAGGTCCGCCGCGGCGCGGGCAAGTCCAGGACTCGTTAGGTCACCAGGCGCAACCGCCCTCTGTACCGGACCAAAACAGAATCTGTTCAGGGCGTCGTGCGCCGCCGGGGAAGAGCGCATCGTAGAAGGAACTCCGAAGCGTCCCAACAGACGCGCGGTACTCTCCTGCGAGGCTCCTCCCCATGTTTATTCGTCCCCGGCAACTCCTGTATCTCCTGTTTCTCTATGGTGCCGGCGTCACTGCCCACGCCCAGTCCACCCTGGCCCAGATCGACGGCAGCGTCCACGACGCAAGCGGGGCCATCGTCCCCAACACCACCCTCACCCTCCATCGCCGCGAAAGCAACACCGATACCACCCTCACCGCCGGCTCCGACGGCAGCTACACCGCCCTCAACCTCCTGCCCGGCACCTATGACATCACCGCGAAAACCCCGGGCTTCGGCACCAGCAGCAACACCGGCGTGCATCTCGACGCGCGCCAGCAGCTGCGGCTCGATATCGCCCTGCAGCCTGAAGCCGTCACCACCCAGGTCAATGTGGACGCCTCCGACTCGGGCGCGATCAATACTGAAAACGCCTCCGTCGCCGCCGCGCTGACCCCGCAGGACGTGCTGGCCCTGCCGGCCAACTACCGCGGCAACGGCTCCACCTCGCCCCTCACCGTCATCCAGACCCTGCCCGGCGTACAGCCCGACTCCGCCCCGTTTCCCCCCTCGGCCTCTACCTCGCCCAACGCCGCCGTCAAGTTCTCCATCCAGGGCGGCCTCCCTTCGCAGTCCGAGACCACGGTCGACGGCATCTCCGCCCAGAACCTGACCACCAACAACGTGCAGGCCGACGCCTTTCCCTCAGCCGAGTCGATCGCCGAGATCCGGGTCGACGGCGTCAACAACAACGCCGAATACGGCCAGCCCGGCGAGATCACCACCCTCACCAAGCAGGGCACCAACAATCTCCATGGCAGCGCATTTGAGTACTTCCAGAACGCCGCGTTCGATGCCATCCCCTACGGCGACGCCACCAAGCCGCACAAGGTCGCGAACGACTTCGGCGCGTCGGTCGGCGGCCCGGTCGTTCTCCCGCACTTCTACAACGGGCACGACCGAACCTTCTTCTTCGCCACCTACGAAGGCCTCCGGTTTCCGCAGTCCGCGGTCTACCTGTACGCCGTGCCGACCGCATTGATGAAGCAGGGGAACTTTTCGCAGGAAACCAAGGCGTTGAACAATCCTTCTACCGGTGCGCCTTACCCCAACGCCACCCTGCCCGCCATCAACGCGAGCGCCCTGCCCTTCCTGTCCCTCTTTCCCGACCCCAACATCGGCAACACCCAGTCACTGACCAGCGCGCTGGCCACCACCGGCTATAACTACCAGACGCAGAAAGATACCGGCATCCAGTCCAACCAGTTCGACGCGCGCATCGACCAGAACTTCGGCGCGAAAGCCTTTGTCTTTGGCCGCTTCACCTGGAAGAACGAATCGCAGGCCCAGCCCAACGCGCTGTTACTGCCCGAGTCGGTCGGCACCGCGCAATACCGTATCTTTGCGAGTGCTTTCAACTACACCTTCACGTCAAACCTGTCCAACGAGTTCCGCTTTGGCTTCACACTCGAGCAGGATGGTTCCACCAACCCCCTCAATGGCGCGGCCGTCACCAATGCAGCAGGGTTCAACGGCATCGGTCCCACTTACCCTTTCAACGGCATCACCGAGCTCTCCTTTCAGCAGCTGACCACTTTATCCACGCCGAATGCTTTCGGCCGGCTCAACCAGCAGGAACAGTCGCGCAATTACCAATACGTCGATAACATCACCTGGCAAAAAGGCCCGCACACCCTGCGCGTCGGCGGCGACATCCGCACCCTTGAAGCCAACACGCCGGTCGATGCCACCGGCGGCGATAACTACGGAACGTTTCTGTTCAACGGTCGCTACACCGGGCAGGAGTTTGCCGATTTCCTGATCGGCGCACCCTACCAGTCCTACACCGATAACATCACCACCAACAATCGCGGACGCGCCAACGCCTACGCCTTCTACGCGCAGGATAACTGGCGCGCCACGCCGAACCTCAATGTCACGCTCGGGGTAAGGTACGAGTACCACCCGGCCTTCCACGCGCTCGACGGCAACATCGGTAACTTCGATACGAGCGTCGCGAAAACCGGTCGCATTGTCTATCCGGCAGGCCATGCCAACCTGCTGTCCGCCCCCGAGCTCGCCAACTTCAACGCCTGCGCCACCCCCGGCGTCTATACACCGCCGGCCAACCTCGGCACCCCGCCCGCCGCCTGCACCCCTCTGGTCTCCAACACGCAGGCCGGGCTGCCCGACGGCCTGCGCACCGTGCCGAAGCTCCGCTTCATGCCCCGCATCGGCTTCGCCTGGCGTCCCTTCGGCAACGGCAAAACCGTGGTCAGCGCCGGTGCCGGCTACTACAACATCACCACCTCCGGCGCCATCTTTTACGCGCTCACCGGCACACTTCAAACCGATCTGCAAACCTTCAATAACTCCCCCGCCGGGCAGGCCCCGTCCATCGTCTTTCCCAACGTCGGCCTCGGCACCAGCGTCACGCCGCAGTACGGCACCGCCAGCTATAACTCGCCCGTCGACCTTCACTGGCACGACCCCTACTCCCTCCAGACCGCGCTTTCCGTCGAGCACGAGTTCGCGGGTGGCTTGGCCGCGCGCGTCTCCTACATCGGCCTCCAAACCCAGCACCTCGTCTGGCAGCCCAACTACAACGACCTGCCGCTCTCCTCCACCACCCTCGCCGCCGCCCAGCCCCAGTCCGCGTTCCCCTTCCCCAACTACCAAACCATGAACGGCCGCAATGCCGAGGCAAGCGCCCGCTACAACTCGCTCCAGGCCGAGCTCGACCGGCGATTCCGTCGCGGCCTCTCATTCACCGGCTCCTACACCCTCGCCAAAAACCTGTCTGACACCCAGGGCACCTTTGGCTCCTTCCTCACCACCCCGGCCTCCTTCTCCGACGAGCAGGGCGGTTACTATGCCACCTGGTCCGGCAATCGCGCGCTCGATTACGGCAACGTCACCGCGACCCGCCGTCATCGCCTGCTGCTGACCGGGCTCACCGACGTGCCCGTAGGCCGCGGTCGGCAGTTCGGCGCCGGCATGCCGCGAATCCTCGACGCCGCGGTCGGCGGCTGGCAGGTCTCCAACATCTTCGTCTACCAGACCGGCCCATTCCTCACGCCGTTTATCCCGGCCGGCATCACCGACCCGTCGGGCACCGGCTCCGGCAGCCTGTTCGGTCGAGCCCAGCGCCCCGATCGCGTCGCCAAAGGCAACACAAGCGCGCAGAGCCGTCACCAATGGTTCAACACCGGCGCGTTTGCCTGCCCCGGCGGCGGCGGCTTCACGGCGCTCCAGGGAAAAAACACCTGCACGACCGGCGTCGCTTCCGCACCCATCGGACGCTTCGGCACCGAGGGCGTCGGCAGCGTCGTCGGCCCCGGCACCGTCAACCTATCCACCGGCGTCAACAAAACCATCGCCTTCACCGAGCGCGTCCACCTGCGCGCCGAGGGCACCTTCACCAACATCCTCAACCACACCAACCTGGCCGACCCTAACCTCGACGTCACCAACCCCGCCTTCGGCAGCATCACGCAGGCGCGCGGCTCCGACTTCGGCGGCAACCGCACCGGGCAGGCATCGCTGCGGCTGGAGTTCTAACCTGGAGCCCGCGCGGACATAAGTGCCGCGCGGGCCTGTCCTAACCCTTACGACAATTTGCCGAAGCAGGGCTCACGAGTTCTCCAAAGTAAGAATAGAGTTCGCTTGCCGCCGGCGCTGTTCTTGTACCTTTGCAGACCGGGCAGCAATGCCCGGCACGGCTTTGCGCCAAAGCCATATCGCGCCGAACTTTCTCTCGATACCCATACAAAAACGGCGACAGCCTTACAATCAGGCCATGGCACCTGACAGCGACAACAGCATCCACGCAACGCCGGAAGCACCGGAGTCCAACAGCCCAATCGAATTAGCAGGGGATGCCGAACCTGCTCCAGCCGCCGTCGGCGGCCGCAAAGGCCTGCTGCTCGTGTTCACCGGCGCCGGCAAGGGCAAAACCACCGCCGCGCTCGGCTCCGGCTTCCGCGCCGCCGGCAATGGCATGCGCGTGCTCATGCTCCAGTTCCTCAAAGGCTCCTGGCATTACGGCGAGCTCGACGCCGCCGCCACCCTCGGCGACAACTTCCAGATCCGCCCCATGGGCCGCGGTTTCATCAAGGTCGGCGGTGCCGAAACCGACCCCGAAGACCTGCGCCTCATCCGCGAGTGCTGGGCCGAGGCCGTCCGCGCCATGGAGTCCGGCGAGTGGGACATGCTCATCCTCGACGAAATCCTCTACACGGTCGGTTACGGCCTGCTCGACGCCCACGAGGTAGCCGCCGCGCTCGCCCGTCGGCCGCCCCTTCTCCACGTCATCCTCACCGGCCGCAACGCTCATCCGGCATTGGTCGAGTTAGCCGACACCGTGACAGAAATGCAGGAGCGCAAACACGCTTACCAGAAAGGTATCCAGGCCCAGTTAGGCATCGAGTACTGAGGCCGCGAACTTATCCTCAAACACCGTAGGCAATGGTCAACCCAAACCATAGAATGGCACCGACCACGCTCACCAGGAAGATCACACGCCGCCATCCGGCATAATAAGGCGCCGGCTGCTCCACGGAATGCAGAATCGAAAGCGGAGCCTCTGTCAGCAATCCCGCTTTCCGATCCTTTCTCAAAAGCCGGCTGTTCACCACGATCCCCAGGCACGTTACCTCCTGCGCGACGAAACGCAACAACCCGATGCCATGCGAGTGCATTACGAGCCTCCCCGGTCCTGACTCCTCGGCATCATCATAAGCCCGCTCCCCCATGTTCCGCTCCCATTTACACTACTGTTCAGCGCACCGGGCGCACAACGGGCGCACACCGAAAGGCCATCCATCCCACCCACCATGAGCTGGTTCAAGCGCGAACAACACGGCATCGAGGCCAGCGGCGAAAAATCCGTCCGCACTGAAGGCCTCTGGATCAAATGCCCCGGCTGCGACGCCACCGTCTGGAAAGCCGAGGTCGAGGCCAATCTCCAGGTCTGCCCAAAATGCGACTACCACCACCGCATCGCCGCCCGCGCCCGCATCGCCTCGCTGCTCGAGCCCGGTTACGAGCTCATCGACGGTGATCTCCGCTCCACCGATCCCCTCGAGTTCACCGATCTCAAGCCCTACAAAACCCGCCTTGCCACCGCGCAGGCCGCCACCGGCCTCAACGACGCCATCGTCAACGCCCAAGGCCACCTCGGCCCCCACCCCACCATCCTGTCCGTCATGGAGTACAGCTTTATCGGCGGCTCCATGGGTGCGGTGGTCGGCGAAACCATCGCCCGCGCCGTCGATCGCGCCCTGCTCACTCGTTCCGCCCTGGTGATCGTCTCGGCCTCCGGCGGCGCCCGCATGCAGGAGGGCATCGTGAGCCTGATGCAGCTCGCCAAAATCGCCTCCGCCCTCGCCCACCTCGACGCCGCCGGCCTCCCCTACCTGTCCGTCCTCACCGACCCCACTACCGGCGGCGTCACCGCGTCGTTCGCCATGCTCGGCGACCTCAACATCGGCGAGCCCGGCGCCCTCATCGGCTTCGCCGGCCCCCGCGTCATCGAGCAAACCATCCGCCAAAAACTACCCAAGGGCTTCCAGCGCTCCGAGTTCCTCCTCGAACACGGCATGCTCGACGCCGTCATCCCCCGCCGCCACCTCAAACCCTACCTCGTCCGCGCCCTCGACTTTATGCGCCCGAGCAGCTCTTAAGCAATCGTCTCGCGAACGATTCGCACGGCGCCATGTTTCACAAGCCACATCGTGTGCCTGCGCACGGCCGAGGCACTGAGCCTGAGGGTCTCGCATACACTTCCGCAAACCTCACCGAGGCTTATCGTCCTCTGCCCCAT
>CAXSBW010000033.1:0-4850 GCA_964235795.1 uncultured Acidobacteriaceae bacterium
GGCGGTGGCGGACGGAAACGCTCGCTCGCTCGGGCTGGGCGACCGGGTGCGCTTTGCCCACTCGGACCTGCTCAAAGCAGCAGGGGAGCAGCAATACGATTGCATTGTGTCGAACCCGCCCTACGTGGGCAGCGCGGAAGCGCTGGAGCCGCAAGTGGCGTTGTGGGAGCCGCACACGGCGCTGTTTGCGGGACCGGACGGGCTGGCGGTGTACCGGCGCCTGCTGCCGCAGGCTGCGGACCGGCTGATCCCTGGAGGTCTGCTGGCGCTGGAGCTTGGCGCGGGGCAGCAGGAAGCATTGACGGTGTTGTTCGCCAGTGTGGACGGCTGGTCCGAGCCTGTGTTTCTGCCGGACCTGCGCGGCATCGCCCGGGTCGCGCTGGCGCGCCGGATTTAGCGTGGGGCAACCACAAAAGGGCAATGCCCGTCTTCTTACATTCGGAATCGGTACATAAAAAGCTGCAACGCAAGCCACGTGGCCCGGCGTGCGGAAAAGGGCGTTGCATTGCGGTTGGGCGATGGATGGATTTCAAGGCCGGCGGCATGGTGGGTGTTGCCCTTCCTGCTCTGGGCCATGCTGCAAGGCCGCGCGCAAACGCCGCACTTGGCGGCGGAAACGCCCAGGGCCGAAACTGCCGCGGAGTTTGCACCGAACTGGTCGCCGCCGCTTGCCGGGGAGAGCGGCAAAAAGCGGGGCTACGGCTGGCGCGGCTTGATCTGGCAGACGATCGAGTTCGACGCGGCCGAGCATGCCTTTCGCGCCAACCAGGACTACCTGTTGCGCGACCTGACGATTCACAAGCCGTTCTGGCACGACTACATCGCATCGGTGCACCAGTGGAACATGGGCCGGTTCAGCGACGGCGACGACTTCCTGGTGGACGAGGTGGGCCACCCGATGCAGGGGGCGGTCTCGGCGTTCCTTGAGATCCAAAACAGCCCGACCGACGCGCGGATCGAGTGGGGCGACCCGGGGTATGCGCGGTCGCGCTTCAAGGGGTTTTTGTGGGCGACGGTGTTCAGCACGCAGCAGAAAGTAAGCCCCGCAGGCGAGGCCGGCGTAGGCAATGACGGCGGCTACACCTACGGCAACCAGTGCCACTACGAGTGCACCGGCGCCAACTTCGGCCCCGGCACAACCGATACAAAGTACACCAACAACACCGGCTGGACCGACCTGGTGATCACGCCGACCGTCGGCACCCTGTGGATGGTGGCCGAAGACGTGCTCGACAAGCAGGTAAGCGACCGGCTGCGGGAGCGGTACCCGGACAAGATGTGGCCCAGGTTTGTGCGCGGCGGGCTGGACCCGGCGCGCTCGTTCGCGAACCTTCTGCGCTGGCGAACTCCGTGGTATCGCGACTTTGAGCACACGGACCCCGAGCCGGACCGGGTGCACTTTTTCAGCGCGGAGGACGAGGACGCGTCGCACCGCGTGCCGTCGTTCCAGGTTGCGCCCTACCTGAGCCGGTTTTCGATCGCGACCAACACAGCCGGCTGCTTCAATTGCCGGCGGACCGTGACAGGCAGCGGGGTGCAGGCGACCGCCCACATCCGGGGCTGGCTTTCATTTGACAGCGCGGTGAGCTACCACGCGGACGCGAGCCCGCAGCCGAGCGACCGGGCCGGCGGCAATATGCTGTTCGCGGCCTTTGGCCTGAGCGCGACCAGGGAGTGGCGCTACTATGCGGCGCACGTGGCGGTGCGGCCGGGTTTGCTGCGATTTGATCGCGCCTATCTCACCAGTCCGCGGCCGGTCGTGATCACGACAACCCCGCCGGGGATCGGCACGGAAGGCGCGGACCCGGCCAGCCATCAGGGACCGGGCGTGGTGGACGCGAACGGCACGGCGGATGAGCCGAGGCTTGGCGACATCACGCACTTCGTATGGAATGTGAGCCTGAGCGGTGAGTACAAAGTGACGAACCATCTGGGAATTCGCGCGGGCATCGACGAAAATATCGTGCGATACCGGACGGACAAGGTCAACGCTCCGGGCATTGGGGTGCCGCCCTACCTGAGCTGGCTATCGAAAGAAAACTTCATCAATCGGGGCAGCTATTCGCTGGAGATTGGACCTGTGTTTTCGTTTTAAAAAGCCCGGCGTTTCCGCGCCGGGCTTTTGGTTACACCAGGCTCGCCTGCCGGTTTTCGACCGTGAACTGCAGGCGGTTGCGCAGCGGATCGGCCTCGACCCGCACACGGTCGCCGTGCAGCACTTCGCCGTCGAGAATCTTGATCGCGAGCGGATCCTGCACGAGCTTTTGGATGGCGCGTTTGAGCGGACGGGCTCCATAGGCGCGGTCGTAGCCGGTCAGGATGAGCTGGTTGCGCGCCCCTTCCGTCAGGTCGAGCGTGATCTTGCGATCGGCCAGCAGGCGCTTCATGTCGTCGAGCCGCAGGTCGACGATATGCGTCAGCTGCTCTTCACCGAGCGGGCGGAACAGCACGATGTCGTCCACGCGATTCAGGAACTCGGGGCGGAAATGCCCTTTGAGCACATCCATCACCTGCTCGCGCGCGAGCTCCCAGGCGTTCTCGCTTTCGAGCGCCTCGCCCTGGAGCACCTGCGCGCCGAGGTTCGACGTCATGATCAGCACCGTGTTTTTGAAATCGACCGTGCGGCCTTTCGAGTCGGTCAGGCGACCGTCGTCGAGCACCTGCAGCAGCACGTTGAACACATCCGGGTGCGCCTTCTCGATCTCGTCGAACAGGATCACGGCGTAGGGACGGCGGCGCACGGCCTCGGTCAGCTGGCCGCCCTCGTCGAAGCCGATGTAGCCCGGGGGTGCGCCGATGAGTCGCGCGACCGCGTGTCTTTCCATGTACTCCGACATGTCGATGCGGACCATGGAGCTTTCGTCGTCGAAGAGGAACTCGGCGAGCGCGCGGGCGGTTTCAGTTTTGCCGACGCCGGTGGGCCCCAGAAACAGGAACGAGCCGATGGGGCGCTTGGGGTCGCTGAGGCCGGCGCGCGAACGGCGAATCGCATTCGCGACCGCGTTGAGCGCGTCATCCTGGCCGATCACGCGGTCGCGCAGGCGCGCTTCCATCGCGACCAGCTTCTTCACTTCGCCTTCGAGCATTTTCGAGATGGGGATGCCGGTCCACTTGGAGACAATGGCCGCGATGTCTTCTTCGTCGACCTCCTCCTTCAGCATGCGGGCTCCGTGCTCCATCGCATCCTGCAGGTCGTTCAGCTCGCGCTGTTCGGCTTCAAGTTTGGGCAGCTCGCCGTACTGGATCTGCGCGGCGCGCTCCAGGTGCCCGGCGCGGGTTTGCTCGCCGGCTTCAAAGCGCAGCGACTCCACACGCTGCTTGACCTCGCTGAGGCGCGTGATGGCGTCGCGCTCTTTTTGCCAGCGGGCCCGCAGGCCGGTGGACCGCTCCTTGAGCCCGGCAAGCTCCCCTTCGACCGCCTGCAAACGCTCTCGCGAGTTCGCGTCGGTTTCGCGACGCAACGCGGCTTTTTCAATCTCCAGCGAGGTCATGGAGCGCTCGAGGGCGTCGATCTCTTCCGGAACCGAGCCGATCTGGATCGCGAGCGAGGCCGCGGCTTCGTCGACCAGGTCGATGGCCTTGTCGGGCAAAAAGCGGTCGGAGATGTAGCGGTGCGAGAGCGTCGCGGCGGCCACGATGGCTGAATCCTTGATGCGGACCTTGTGGTGCGATTCGTAGCGCTCCTTCAGCCCGCGCAGGATGGCAACCGTGTCTTCGACGTTCGGCTCACCGACGTAAACCATCTGGAAGCGGCGTTCGAGCGCGGCGTCCTTCTCGATGTACTTGCGGTATTCGTTGAGCGTGGTGGCACCGATCGCGCGCAGCTCGCCGCGCGCCAGGGCCGGCTTGAGCATATTGGCGGCGTCGATGGCACCCTCGGCCGCGCCCGCGCCGACCAGCGTGTGCAACTCGTCGATGAACAGGATGATCTGTCCGTGCGAGTCCTCAATCTCCTTCAGAATGGCTTTGAGCCGGTCTTCAAACTCGCCGCGATACTTGGCCCCGGCGAGCATGGACCCGAGGTCGAGCGAGACGACCTTTTTGCCGCGCAGGATCTCAGGAACGTCGCCTGAAACGACGCGTCGTGCCAGGCCTTCGACGATGGCGGTTTTGCCGACACCGGGTTCGCCGATGAGCACCGGGTTGTTTTTGGTACGGCGCGCCAGCACCTGGATGACGCGGCGGATCTCTTCGTCGCGACCGATGACGGGATCGAGCTTGCCTCGGCGCGCGAGCTCCGTCAGGTCCTTCGCATACTTTTCCAGCGACTGGTACTTGGCTTCGGGGTTCTGGTCGGTCACGCGCTGCGAGCCGCGCACGGCGGTCAGCGCTTTCAGGATCGCGTCATGGGTCGCGCCGAAACTCGCGAGCAGGGGGCCCGCGCCGTCGTTTTTGGCTTCGGCTAGGGCCAGCAGCAGGTGTTCGGTCGACACGTAGTCGTCATGGAAGTTTTCCGCTTCCTTGCTGGCCTGGTCGAGCACACGGCTGAGAGCCTGGCTCATGCCGGGCTGCGAGCCGCCCTGTACCTTCGGCAGTTTGGCGAGCGCTTCCCTTGTTTTGGCATCGAGTTGCGCGGTCGGCACACCCAGCTTTTCAAGAACGGGCAGGATGACGCCTTCGCGATCGCTCAGCAGGGCGGAAAGCAGGTGGAGGGGCAGCAGTTCGGGATTGCCGTTGTCGGCGGCCAGCCCGTTGGCGGCCTGCACGGCTTCCTGCGATTTGACGGTGAACTTGTCCCAGCGAATGGCCATGGTGTGAACAGCTTCCTGATGTTTGGAGTCTTTGTGTAGGCTGATTGCCCTCTTGATAGACGCTTGACATGCAAGGAAGGATGCAGGGAATGTGAGTCA
>CAXSBW010000033.1:4950-10428 GCA_964235795.1 uncultured Acidobacteriaceae bacterium
CAAAAGCCGCCGAGGCTTGTGCCCAGGCGGCTTTTGAACTGACATAGCCTTGCGGCATTGCCAGCGGGTATGGCTTTATAGTGAACCAAAAACATTGCGAATGCAACTGTTTTGTACTACTTGGTATTGTTTGTACTTCCCAGGGGTATAGACAGCTATGAACGTTGCACTGCCGGCTTACCGCTCAACCTCCAGCACCAGGCATTTCAGGTACTCGGTTTCCGGGATGGTGAGGATAACGGGGTGGTCGGGGGCGGCCCCGGTGCGCTCGACGAGGCGCACCCGCCGGCCGGCATCGCCCGCGGCCGCGGCGACAACGGCCTGGAACTCGTCGAGCGGAACGTGGTGGGAGCAGGAGCAGGTCACGAGTGTGCCGCCGGGTCGCAGCATTTTGAGCGCGCGCAGGTTGAGCTCCTTGTAGCCGCGCATGGCGCTTTCGGCGGCGCGTTTGGTCTTGGCAAATGCCGGCGGGTCCAGCACGACCGTATCGTATTCGGCCCCGGCTTCGGACCAGTCGCGCAGCACGGCAAAAGCATCGCCGCGTACCCAGTCCACCTCGATCCCGCCGAGCGCGTCGCGGTTGCGGGCCAGGTTGGCTTCGGCGACAACCAGCGCGGCTTCGGAGGTATCGAGCCCCGTGACGGCGCGGCAGGTGGTGGCAAGGTGGAGCGCGAAGCCGCCCTGGTAGGTGCAGACATCGAGCGCATCGCCATGGCCGTACCGCGCGGCCAGGCGGTAGTTGAGGCGCTGATCCAGGAACGCACCGGTTTTTTGCCCGGCGTTGCCGTCGTAGCCGAAGCGGAGGCCGTTCAGGTGGAACTCGGTCGCGGTCGGCGCATCGTCAAGGGAACCGGTCGCGCTCCAAAGAGGACCGAGTGCCGGGGCGGAGAGCGATTCGAGCTCGCGGATACGAGGATCCGGGCGCTCGAGGATGGTTTGGAGGCCGCCGAGGCCGTTGGAAAGTTCTTCGACGACCGCTGCGCGGACCTCCGGGGTATCGAGACCGGCGGCGAGCAACTGGAAGATGACGATGCCGGCGTACTTATCGACGATGAGGCCGGGGAGGTCGTCGGCCTCGGAAAAGACGAGGCGGCAGCTGTCGGTGCCCTCATCGAGCAGGGCTTCGCGCCGGGCGAGCGCGGACTGAATCCGCTCCCGAAAGAGGGGGAGCCAGGCTTCCGGGGTCAGCGGGTCACGGGTCACGAGTCGCAGCGCGATTTCGGAGGTGGGGCTCCAAAGGGCGGTGCCGAGGGGGCGACCGGCTCCATCGTGAACGGGCAGCAGGCCGGCGGGGGTTTCGGCGGGTTCAATGGCCATGACGTCGGAGCGGTAAACCCAGACATGGCCGGACCCGAGGCGCTCTGCGGCGCGGCGGGAGACGGTGGCGCGGGGAAGGGGAAGCAGTAGAGACATACCCTATGCTACCGGCCATGTACTGCTACGGGGTTAGATCGAGGATGCTGACACCTGGGGTGTCGGCGGGGAAGTCGCGTCGGTCGGCTGTGACCAGCCGTCGCCCGGCGGTCAGGGCTGTGGCGTAGATGATGGCGTCCGGGAGTTTAAGGCGCATGGAGCGTCGGACGAGCACTGCCCGTTCCACGACCTCGGTCTGCAGCCCGATCACCTCGAAGCGGTCTAAAAAACGTCGGGTGTCTGCTTCTTTCCCCGGCGACGCTCCTGTCAGCACTTCCATCCAGGTGATGATGCTGATTGCCGGGATATCCGCCTGCAGCAGCGCTGTTGCGGCTGTGCCGGTTCTGTTCCGCAGGGCGGAGATCAGGACGTTTGTGTCAAACAGAGGCGGCTGATTTACCACTCGTCCCGCATCCGCCGCTGGTATGCAATCGGGTCTTCCGTCGAGCCATCGTCGGCCCAAAGGCCGAAGTAGTCCGACAGCGGGGCACGCTTTTCTAAAACAAAGGCCGCAACGGCGCGGCGAACCAGCTCGGTCCGCGAGGCGCCGCCCCGGCTTGCAAGGGCGGTGAGCTCGCGAAGGTGATGTTCAGGGAGATCGACAAGGATTCTCATACCTGCACGATATCACCTGATGACATCATTGCCGCAGGGTTTGGTTTGTCCCTGCCGGTGCTGCCCGGTACCATAGTGAGCCATGAGATTGCGAGCAGATCGCCCGGTTTTTTTGCGGTTCACGGTCGGGGTCGCGAGCGGCCTGTTGTGCTTGCAAACCACAATGGCGCAAAACGTGGGCGCGCCGACCGGTGTTGCCCCGTCAACTCCGAAAGCGGAAACGCAAGCCGCGGGCGCGCAGGCGACGGCATTGTCGCAGCTGCCGGAGGCCGATGCCGCGGCAGCGCACTCGACGACGAGCGCACCGGTGCGGACGGAGGAGGGCGACCTCCACGGATCGTCGTTTCGGATCGACCTGCCGAGCGGATCCGGCTTGCCGGCGGGCTGGAATCGTCGGCTGGTGGTGTATTACCACGGCTACCAGTCGGAGCCGCAGCTGTTTCAGCCCAACCCGGCGACCCACGCGGCCAATCCGCCCTCGCGGATGATTGCCGAGCTGTTACAGCGCGGCTATGCGGTGGCGCAGCCGGGGTACCGCTCGGGCGGCTGGGCGATCGCGACGGCGACGGGTGATGCGGAAGACCTGCGGCAGTATTTCGCGCGGCACTACGGCCGGCCGGAGCAGACCTTTGTTGTGGGCCAGTCGATGGGCGGGCTGCTGACGGTGCTGACCCTGGAGCAGCATGCGCGCGACTACGCGGGGGGCCTGGCGATGTGCGGGGTGCTGACGCCGGCGGACCTGATCATGCAGCGGGCCTTTGCGAACCGGGTTGCCTTCGACGCGTTCTTCCCCGGGGTGCTGCCGGATGTGGAGCATATTCCGGCGGGGTTTCGGATGAACGATCTCCAGGCGGCATCGCTGGTTGAAAAGGCATTGAATGCGCACGCGCCCGAGGCCGCGCTGCTGCGGTCGCTCGCGGACATCCACACCAACCGCGCCCTGGCGGAGGTGCTGGTGTTCAACACGTTTGTGATCCAGGACTTGCGGGAAAAGGCGGGCGGCAACCCGTTCGACAACCGCAACCTGATCTACACGGGAACGACGGACGATAACGCGCTGAACGCAAAGGTCCGGCGGTATGCGGCGGACCCGAAAGCGCTGGCGTACGTGGCTGAATTCGGGTCGCCGACCGGCGAGTTGAAGCGGCCGCTGCTGGCGCTTCACACACTGTATGACCCGCTGGTGCCAGCCTCGACGGCCGGCTACTACGACGAGCAGACCCGGCGGCTGGGGGTGGGCGAGCGATTTGTGCAACAGTATGTGGATCGCGATGGGCACTGCAATATCACGCCGGAGCAGGTAGGGGTCGCGTTTGACGAGTTGACACGGTGGGTAGGAAGCGGCGAGCGCCCGCAGCCGGGGCGGCTGCCGGACCCGGCCGGGCAGAAGCCGGTGCACACACAGCCTGAGCTCGCGCCGAGCGCTCCGAAGCAGGTGGGCAAGCCGCAATAAGCCCGCCGCGTCAGCGATCGTGCGGATCGTGCAGAGTGTGGAGTGCGAGCAGGTCCGCCGGCGTGTCAATGTCGATTGCGGCTTGGGGCATGGGGACCGGCGTAACGGGAAGAGTGCGAAGCAGCGAGCGGGCCCCCTGGTCGCCCAGGATGGAAGCCAGCACGGGGAAGTATTCGCGGCTGAAAACCGCGGGGACGCCCAGGCGACCGTTATACTGCGCTGCCGCCACGGTGCCGGGCGCGGCGAGCAGGGCATGGAGGTGCCCGGGTCGCAGCAGCGGCTGGTCGCAGACGAGCAACAGCACGCGCTCGGTTTTGGGCGGGAGCGCGGCGATGCCGAGCCGCAGGGAGCTGCCCATCCCCTCGGCGGCTTGGGGGTTCTGCAGGATGGTGACCGGGAGACCGTCGAGGGCGGCGGCTCGGCACTCAGGGCCCTGTGGGGCCGCAGTCCCGGCGATCCAACCCGGCGTGTGCGGCACGACCACGTACACCGGCGCGGCCCCGGCTTCAAGCGCGAGCCTTGCGGCGCGGCGCAGCAGGGTTTCGCCGTCATACATCACGAACTGCTTGGGCTGTCCGAGCCGCGTGGAGCCCCCGGCGGCAAGGAGGATGGCGGCGACGTTGCTAGCCATGCGAGTACGCAAGGGCGGGAACCGGCGAGGGCTCTCTGCCGGCAGAACCCGTGGCCCGGCTCACCGACACGTGCCGCCCGGCGAGGGTGGCCTGCAGCTCGGCAACAATGGAGAGCGCAATCGCGGCGGGGTCGCGCGCCCCCAGGTCCAGGCCGACCGGCGCATGCAGTCGATGGAAGCACTGCTCGACAGTGAAGCCGAGGCCGGGTGCGATCTCCTCGAGCAGGCGCGTTGTGCGATGTCGTGGGCCGAGGATGCCCAGGTAGAGCAGGTCGCGAGGCAGCAGGGCGGCGAGCAGGTTGCGGTCCTGCTCGTAGGAGTGCGTGAGGATGACGGCCAGTGTGCCGGGCTCGACGCCGGTGTCGACGGGCGACAGCAGGCTCGTGCCGTCCGGCCCTGTGCTCTGTTCATAGACCAGCAACCGAAGGGCGGTACCGGCGGGGAAGCGCTCGGGCCGCAGCAGGGGTGAGCGGCCGTCGGCGACGGTGACGCGCCAGCCCAGGGCGAGTGCAAACTCCGCGATGGGGCGGGCGTCGTCGCCCGCACCGAAGATCGTGAGGCGGGGCGGTGGGGCCAGGTATTCGACGAACCAGGCCGGGCCGCCGTCTTCCGGGTCGAGCGACAGGCTGTGTTGCTCGCGCCGGCTTCGCTCGACCGCGGATTGAAGCTGGGCAGGCAGCCCAGCCGGCAGGGTATCCGGGGATGGATAGGTTAGCCCACTCGTAACCGGCGCAGCCTGCCATACGACCTTCGTCCCGGGGCCGGCACCCGGTTTGCAGGGCGAAAGGACGACGGAGGCTTCACCCGCTTCCGCCGCGCGGGCCATGGCCTGCAGAACATCGATGGGCTCCTGCTCCAGCAGAATGGAGACGATGCCGCCGCAGCCCAGGCCCCATCCGGCACCGTCCTCCTCAAGCGAACTCGCATACCGCTCGACGACCGGGCCATTTGCCGTGAGCCACCAGGCTTTTCGGCTTACCTCGGCCTCCAGGCAGCCTCCGCTGATGGTGCCGGCGCGCTCGCCGCCCGAGGTCAGCAGCATGCGCGCCCCCGGCTTGCGGTAGGACGACCCATCCACTGCCACCACGGTGGCCAGGCAAACGCGTTCGCCGCGTGCCTGCGCGCGTCGCCAGAGCGCCAGAATCTGTCCTGTTTCACCCATGCCTGTTCAGAGTAAGACGCGGAACCGTGGGTACCGGACGGAACAGGCGAAAGAAGGCCGGTATAGTGAAATTTAACGAATCGAAGCATATGGATTCGTATTTACAGGATTGAGGATTCCGGTTTTCATGCTCCCCAGGCTCTCCCCCCGCTTGTTGTTCGCCTCAGCCTCACTCCTGCTGCCCTGCCATGCCCCAGCACAAAC
>CAXSBW010000033.1:10528-23589 GCA_964235795.1 uncultured Acidobacteriaceae bacterium
GCACGGGGCCCTGCGCAAACCTCGGCGGCGGCCTCATCTTCCCCCTCGCTCGCGCAGCACCCGGGCTTTGTCGGCTCCTACCTGGGCCGGGTAAGCGCGACGCAGGCCGAGCAGCCGCACTGGGTTACGCCGCTCGTCACGGTCACGCCGAGGCTGGAGCAGGAGCTGCGCACGGATTTTCTATCGCAGCCCCAGCGCAACCACACGCGGGTGTGGAACTACGGCAATGGCAAAGGGCTCGAGATCATCCCGACCCGGCGCACGGAGCTGATCTTTAATGTGCCGCCGTACCTCGAGCACAACTCGACCGCGAAGGACGGCTTCGGCGATGTGAGCTTTCTGCTGAAGTACCGCTTTTTCGCGCGCAACGAGGAGCACGGCAATGCGATTGTGACAGGCTTTGTGGGCGGAACGTATCCAACGGGTTCATACCTGAATGGTGCGCGCGATGCTTCCGTGACGCCGACGCTCGCGGTGGGCAAGGGTTGGGGGCCGGTCGATGTGCAGTCGACGATCGGCGCGACCCTGCCTACGCGCAACGGCAACGGGGTGGGCCGGCCCATCGCCTGGAACACGGCGCTGCAGTATCACCGCGACCCGCACTGGTGGCCGGAGGTCGAGTGCAACACCACCTTTTACAAGGGGGGCCCGAACGACGGGCGCATTCAGAACTTCGTCACGCCCGGCGTGGTGAGCCGCTGGAAGCTGCACAAGCGCATCGGTGTGACGCTGGGTGCAGGCTTGCAGCTGGCGACCAGCAACTACCACGGCTTTGACCACGGGGTGGTGGTGACGGCGCGCATGCCGTTCTAGAGGGTGACCGGATCGGAAGGAGCGGCAGGCGCGTCCCGGTCCTGATGCGGGCTGCCATGCGGGCTCCATAATGGAGCCATGGCGGTTGGGGCTGAGCGCGAGGTTTGGGACGCGATTGTTGTCGGGGCAGGGCCCGCGGGCTGCGCGGCGGCGTATGACCTGGCGGCGAGCGGGCGGCGGGTGCTGTTGGTCGACCGGTCGTCGTTTCCGCGGCCCAAGGCCTGTGCCGGCGGGCTGACGCGGAAAGCGGTGCGGGCGCTGCGCTACGGCATCGAGCCCGTGGTGCGTCGGTGGGAAAGCCGGATCGTGCTCGAGCAGGACCGCTCGCACGCGATCACGGTGGGTGGACGCGAACCGGTATGCGCGATGACGGTGCGCGAAGAACTGGATGCGTTTTGCCTGCGGCGGACGATCGAGCGCGGGGCGACGTTTCGGAGGATCCCGGCGCTTGCCGGGTTGGTGCAGGGCACGGAGTGGGTTGAGCTGAGGCTTGCCGATGGGCAGGCGTTGTGGGCGCGTTTTGTGCTGGGCGCTGACGGGGTGGGGAGCCGGGTGCGCGCGTTGCTGGGGGACGCGAGCTGGTTCCGGACCGGGTTCGCACTCGAAGCCAATGTCGCGTACGTGCAGCGGGACGAGCGCTTTCCGCTTTTGTTCGATTTTGCGCCGGTGCCGGGCGGCTATGGCTGGCTGTTTCCACGAGACAACCATGTCAATGTGGGCCTGTATGCGGAAAGTGCCGGGCCCCTGAACCGGGAAGCACTGGAGCGGTACATCGCCGCGCGGTGCGGGCCCGGGCGCGAGGTGAGCCGGACGGTGGGGCAGTTCCTGGGCCTGGGGGCTGCGGGCTACCTGCCGAAGCCGGGCACACGGGTGCTGCTGGCCGGGGACGCGGCCGGGTTTGTGGACCCGCTGACCGGCGAGGGTATTTACGGGGCGATTCGGAGCGGGCAAGCGGCTGCTTCGGCGATGGATGCGGCCCTGGGCAGGGGGTCGGCGGCCGCCGACGGGGGGCTGGAATCCTCGGGACGGCTTCAGGTTCGCTTGCGTAAAAAGCAAATCGATTTTGCAGTGCCGATCCACATCGGGTTCGCGGCGGCAACAGAGAGCTTGCGGAGCGACCTCCGGTTTGCCGAACGGGCGGCCAGGCGCTTCTACCAGGACCCGGCGCGCGGCTTCCGGTTGATGCGGCTGCCGCTGGTGCCATGGGCCGTTTTGCGCAGTTATAGCAGGGGTTTGCCGCTGATGCGCCTCCAGTACGGCTTGCAGATGGCCGGCCGCCTGGCAGGGGCTGGGGGCAGCCGCTGAGCCGTGCGTATGTGTCCGATGAAAACGGGGCGAGCGGGGAAACTTTGCCCTGTCGAAGTGGGGAGGTACTTTGGTGGAAGATCGCGCATTCCCTCCCGCTCCGGGCCTGTTTTCTGCTGCTAGGATGGGAAAGAACCTGCTCCATGCCCTTCGCCATGGCTCTTTTCGCGGCGGCGGACCGGCGGGAGTCAGACTGCTCGCCCTCCCAGCGGATTGACGGGGGAGTGGGTCAGAAAGGCGCACCGTTATGTTGAATCGCAGCCCTTTGCTGCCGCAGATCGTCCGTCGAGCACGCAGTCTCAGCCTGCGCTCCGGTCTCCGTGTTGCCGCCATGCTCGGCTTTGGGCTCCTGTGCGGGGCCGGCGCGTGGGGCGAGAACAAACCCTCGCCGGTGCCGAATATGTTCGCCCCGACCTCGACCCCCGCTCATCAGGAGTTCGTGATGAGCATGTTTGTGATCGGGATCACGATGGGCATTCTTGTCGTGGTCGGCGGCAGCTGGCTGTATGTCGTCTTCAAGTACCGCTCCACGGACCCGAGCGATGCGGAGCCGGCGCAGGTGCACGGATCTCCGCAGATCGAGCTGGCCTGGACCATCGTGCCGGTACTGATCGTCGTTGTTCTTTTTCTGACGACCGCGCGCATGATTTTCGCGATCCAGGACCACCCGCAGCCGAAGAATGCGCTTGAAGTGACGGTCGTCGGCCACCAGTTCTGGTGGGAGTACCGCTATCCCAAGTACGGTGTTGTGACCGCGAACGAGCTTCACGTGCCGATGAGCACGCCGGGGCACCTGACGCCGACCTTTATGAAGCTGCAATCGGCGGATGTATGGCACTCCTGGTGGGCGCCGCAGCTGGCCGGCAAGGTCGACAATATTCCTGATCACATTAATAAGATGTGGATTGAGCCCATGGTGCCGGGCTTGTATGTGGGCCAGTGCGGGCAGTTTTGCGGCGTGGAGCACGCAAAGATGCTGATCCGCGTGTATGTCGATACACCGGACGGCTTTCAACGCTGGATCACAAAGCAGCAGCAGCCGGCGGTCGAGGACGGCACGCCGCGGGAAAGCGTCGCAACCTCGCAGGCCGGAGTTCAGCCCGCAGCCTACTATCCCCCGTCTGACGGCACCCCGGGAAAAGGGGAAAGCCCGGCGATGGCGGAGATCGCCACCGGCCGCCAGGTGTTTATCACCAATGCCTGCATGAACTGTCACGCGATTCAGGGCACGGCGGCCAATGGCCGTTTCGGACCGAACCTGACGCACTTCGGCAGCCGGGATACGCTGGGTTCCGGTGCCATCGCCAACAATATGGACAACCTGAAGAACTGGATTCGGAACCCGAGCGATATGAAGGAAGGCGCCTTGATGCCTCCCATGCAGCTTACCGAACCGCAGCTGGAGCAGGTTTCCGCGTATCTTACGAGTTTGAAGTAGTAGCCGGAAACAGGAGCAACTATCATGGCTGACGCATCGCTTCCCATTGGATCGCTGGACCTTACCCCGGATCGGGTCGCGGAAGGAACGTTCCGCGAATGGCTCCACGGGTGGGTCATCACCGTGGACCACAAGCGCCTGGGCATTCTTTATGTCATTTACGCGCTGTTTTTCCTGATCGTCGGCGGTGCGGAGGCCATGGCGATCCGCATTCAGCTGGCGCGCCCGGAAAACCACTTCCTGTCGCCGGAAACCTACAATCGCACCTTTACGATGCACGGCACGACCATGGTCTTCCTGATGGGCATGCCACTGCTGTTCGGCTTCGCCAATTACATGGTGCCGTTGATGATCGGGGCACGCGACATGGCGTTTCCGCGCCTGAACGCGCT
The DNA here is from genome assembly GCA_964235795.1 of uncultured Acidobacteriaceae bacterium. GTDB lineage: Bacteria > Acidobacteriota > Terriglobia > Terriglobales > Acidobacteriaceae > EB88. Next base: position 14,477 of record CAXSBW010000033.1, read on the forward strand.
GTCGTTCTGGTTAACTGCCTTCGGCGGCATCCTGCTGTATTACTCGTTTATCGGCGGGTTCGGGCTGTATGGGCAGGGTTCGGCTCCCGATGTGGGCTGGTTCGCGTATGCGCCGCTGACAACTCGCACCTACTCGCAAGGCCATGCGGTGGATTTCTGGGCGCTGAGCCTGTTTGTGACCGGATGGGGCACGCTGGGCGCGGCCATCAACATCATCGCCACCACGATCTGCATGCGCTGCAAGGGCATGACGATGATGCGCATTCCGCTCTTCTGCTGGCTGATGCTGTGCGTGTCCGCGCTGACCCTGGTCGCGATCACGCCGTTGACAGCCGCGCAGGTCATGCTGGAGCTGGATCGCTACCTGGGCGCGCACTTCTTTGACGCGCAGGCAGGCGGCTCGGCCCTGATCTGGGCGCACTTCTTCTGGATCTTCGGCCACCCGGAAGTGTACATCCTGGTGCTGCCGGCGTTTGCCGTCGCGAACGAGGTCATCCCGGTCTTCTCGCGCAAGCCGGCTTTCGGCTATACGGCCATGGTCGCGGCATCGGTCGGCATCGTCTTTATCTCGCTCGGTGTGTGGGCGCACCATATGTTCACGGTCGGCATGACTTCAGCCGCGAACACGTTCTTCACCCTGTCGACGATGATTATCGCCGTGCCAACGGGCATCAAGGTTTTCAACTGGATTGCGACGATGTGGGGCGGCAAAATCCGCTTTACCAGCGCGATGCTGTTCGCGGCCGCGTTTGTGGTGCACTTCCTGATCTCCGGGCTGACCGGCATCATGTTGTCGGCCTCGCCCTGGGACTGGCAGCTGCATAACTCCTACTTCGTGATCGCGCACTTCCACTATGTACTGGTCGGTGCGATCGTGTTCAGCATGCTGTCGGGTATCTACTACTGGTTCCCGAAGGTGACCGGGCGCATGCTGGATGAAAAGCTGGGCAAGTGGCATTTTTGGATGTTCCTGGTCGGCTTCCACCTGACTTTCGACTTCCTGCATATCCCGGGCATTCTGGGCATGCCGCGCTGGATTTACACGTACGAGTTCAGCCGGGGCTGGGCCACGTGGAACATGATTGCCTCGGTCGGCGCTTACATTCAGGCTGCCGCGACCGCGATCTTCTTCTACAACGTCGTCAAGTCGGCGCTGCACGGGGCTGATGCCGGGCCGGATCCGTGGGACGCCTGGACCCTTGAATGGGCGACCTCTTCGCCGCCGCCCGAGTACAACTTCGCCGTCGATCCGGTTGTTTCCAGCAGGCGTCCATTGTGGGACCTGAAGCACCCGACGGACCCCGACTGGAAGTACGAGTAATCGCCGAGGTGGCGCGGGATGCCGATGCATTCCGCGCGCAGCCGTTTCGCTTTAACCATGCAAGCTGGAGACCGAGTTTCCCATGAGTACCGTCACTGTACCGGTAACCGCGCACGAGATGGAGCAGCCCTGGCACTTGCCGAACAAAGGCAAGGTCGGCATGATCTGCCTCATCATCGGCGAAACCGCCATCTTTGCCATTTTTGTGCTGGCGTACCTGTTTTATATCGGCAAGAGCCAGTGGGGTCCGCAGCCCAAGGAAGTCCTGGAGGTGCCGATCCTGAACACGATCGCGCTCCTGTCGTCCTCGCTGACGATCTGGCTTTCAGAGCGCGCAGTCGAACATGGGCGCATCAAGAGATTCACGGCCTGGCTCGGGGTCACCATTGGCCTGGGCACTGTTTTTCTGCTCGGCACCGCCTATGAGTGGTACAAGCTGATCTACCATGATGGGCTGACGCTGCAGACCAACCTCTTCGGGACAACGTTTTATTCGCTGGTCGGGCTCCATGCATCGCACGTCATCATCGGGCTGATCATGCTGATCACGCTTTGGCTTTTTGCAATGACGGGTCATATCTCAAGCAAGAACACTGAGCGGATTACAACGCTGGCGCTGTACTGGCACTTTGTGGACGCGGTGTGGGTGGTCGTGTTCGCGGTTGTGTATGTCATTGGACGGTAAGGAAAGAGCAGGCATGAGCATGCAAGCGCACTCGGAGACGGTTCACGAAACAGCTCACGACGGGGCCGAAGTCAATATCCCGCACGGTGACCCGGTTCGGGCCCATGCGCCCGCGCATGGCGAAGGCATTCACCTGCCGAAGCCGACCGCGTGGCCCATTGTGACGGCACTCGGTTTCTCCTTTCTGGTCGCCGGCATCCTGACGCACTACGTCATCAGCATCCTGGGCGGGCTATTGCTGATTCGCGGGTGTGTCGGCTGGTTTCGGGATGTGCTGCCGCACGAGATGCATGAAGAGATCGAGGTGCGTGTCCAGGAGATTGAGATTGCGAGCTCCCGGCGCTCGGTTTCGCGCCTCAGCACGAGCGGCGAGCACCGGCAGCATGTCGGGGCGGGCAGCTTTTCGCCCCTGGCCGGGCTGAAGGGCGGACTGGCCGGCGGCATCGCGATGATCTTTCCGGCGCTGGCCTACGGACTGATCGCGCAGCACTCGATCTGGTATCCGGTCAACCTGCTGGGCGGCGCGGGCGTTTTAGGCAGCAGCAACCCGTCCATGGCGGATCTGCGCGCGTTTCATCCCGGCGCGCTCGGTATCGCCACGCTGATCCATATTGTTTCCTGCACGCTGATCGGGCTGGTGTACGGCTCGGTTTTGCCGCTGATGCCGAAGCACCCGGTTATTTTGGGGGGGATCATCGCGCCGCTGGCCTGGTCCGGCCTGCTGTTCGCGGCGCTGCCGACCATCAACCCCGAGCTGAGCCGCCACATCAACTGGTCGGACTTTCTGCTTTCGCAGCTCACCTTCGGCCTGGTAGCCGGATGGGTTGTTTCCCGCTCCCCTTACCTGCGCGCCGCGCGAGAGCTGCCTTTTGCCATGCGACTGGGTCTGGAAGGCGGCGGTTTGAATCACGATACGGAGGACCGTCACTGATGCCGGCTGTGGTTCGTAATTGGAAAAGAAACACGGCCGCGGCGATGCTGGCGCTGTTCACGGGGCTGACCATGATGAGCGCGACCGGCTGCAACCGGCTGGTGAACGGACCCAAGTCCGCGCACGAGATCGATCCGCGGCCGGACAAGGTCATGAGCTTCGACGTCCTTTATGGAGAGAACTGTGTCGCCTGCCATGGCATCGACGGCAAGAACGGTCCTTCGCTGGCGTTTAACAACCCGCTGTACTTCGCGCTTGCGTCTGACAAGATCATCACCCACTGGACGGTCAACGGCGGACCCGGCGGGCTGAACCCGGCGTTTGGAACCTCGGCCGGCGGCCTGCTGACCGATGATCAGATCAATGCCATTGTGACCGGCATGCGCCGGCGATGGGCGAACCCGGCTATGCTCAAGGGAGTGATGGATCTGCCCCCTTACGCTGCGGCTCACACCGGGGACGTAGCGCATGGTGGACAGGTTTATGCACAGGCCTGCGCTAGCTGCCATGGTGCGGCCGGACCAAATGGTTTGGTGCTGCATCCGGGCAAAGCCGGCTCCATCACTGACCCGACATATTTATCGCTGATCAGCGACCAGGGATTGCGGACGATCACAATTGTGGGCCGTCCGGACCTCGGGCAGCCGGATTACCGGGGCGATGTTCCCGGGCATGCGCTGACCGACGGGGAGATTACCGACGTTGTGGCGTGGCTGAGCAGCCACCGCCTTGCCGATCCCGGGAATCCGCACCCCGGCACCGGCACCGAGTTGCAAAGGAGGACGGGCCAATGAGTACGACCGAAGACCACCAGATCAAAGTCGAGAACACAAAAACCGAGGACAGCAAAGCTGCTGTCACCGATAAACATGTTCCAGTTTCTTCTTTGTCGCGCCGCAACCTGCTGATGAATATTGGGATCGGCCTGAATGCACTGGTCGGCCTGGCGATCACGGCGCCGGTGATCGGCTACATCATTGGCCCGGCTGTTCGCAAAAAGGGTTTTTACAAGTCATGGGTAGGCCTGGGCACCGCGGAGCGTTACCCGATGGGACAAACCCGCCTGGCAACCTTTGTAGAGCCCTACAAGGCTCCCGACGACGGCCAAACCGACAATGCGGCCTGCTGGGTTCGCCGCTTGTCGCAGGACACGTTCCAGGTATTTGCGATCAACTGCGCGCACCTGGGCTGCCCGGTGCGCTGGTTTCCGCAGTCGGGTCTGTTCATGTGTCCGTGCCATGGCGGCGTGTACTACCAGGATGGATCGCGCGCGGCCGGACCGCCGGAGCGCGGCTTGTTTGAGTATCAGTGGAAACTTAACAATGGAGAGCTTCAGATCAACGCCGGCCAGCTGCCGACATTGTCGACCCAGGCCAGGCTAGGCGATGGGCGAGGGAAGGGGAACAAGTCATGCCTCGGCTAAATATCAATGGAAAAAAGGCAGCACTCGATGCTTACGGATGGATAGAGCGTCGTGTGCAGCTGGAAGGCTTTGTCAAGGAGTCGGCGCTGCATCCTGTGCCGAAGTCCACGGCCAGCTGGTGGTACGTCTTCGGTTCTGCTGCGATGTCGCTGCTGATCCTGCAAATCCTGACCGGCATTCTGCTGGCGCTGGTGTACACCCCCTCCGCAGGGGAAGCATGGCAAAGCCTGCACTTCCTGAACAACAACCTTCCGATGGGCTGGTTCCTGCGGGCGATGCATGGTTGGGGTTCGAACTTCATGATCGCGGTCGTGATCGTTCATATGGCCCAGGTGTTTCTGTTCGGCGCGTACAAGTTTCCGCGCGAACTGACCTGGCTGTTGGGCGTCGGACTGTTGTTCATGACACTCGGTATGGGCTTCACCGGACAGGTGTTGCGCTACGACCAGGATGCCTACTGGGGCCTGGGCATCGGCACTTCAATTGCGAGTCGTGTTCCGGTTATCGGTCCCTATGCGGTGCATGCGCTGCTGGGCGGTCCCATTATCGGCGGCGCGACCCTGACACGTTTTTTTGCGCTGCACGTCTTTGTAATTCCTGGGCTCATGCTGGGCTTTACGGGGCTGCATGTATGGCTGGTGTTGAAGCTCGGGATCAATGAGTGGCCGATGCCGGGTCGTATCGTGCGTCGTTCCACCTATGTGCACGAGTACAACGAGCTGGCTCATAAAGACGGTATTGCGTTTGTGCCGGGCGCGGTGTGGAAGGATCTCTGGTTTACGGCGGCTATCTACGGTGCGGTGGCGTTATGCGCCTTTGTGTTTGGACCTTTCGGGCCGGGCGGAGAGCCTGATCCGACGATCATCCAGACAGTTCCCAAGCCGGATTACTTTTTCCTATGGATTTATTCCATCCTGTCGTACCTGCCGGATTCCCTGGAAACGCCCTTCATCCTGGTCGCTCCCGTGATCGGCATCGCGGTACTGGTCGCTCTGCCGTTTGTGGCGGGAGAAGGCGAAAAGCACTGGAGCCGTCGTCCGGTTGCCGTGCTGACGTTGATCACGCTGGCGATCTCGCTTTCGATTCTCAATCACCTGGGCACGTACGAGCCCTGGAGCCCTCACATGACGGCCTGGAGCGGTGCAGCCTTGCCGATCGACAAGGTGCATGCAGCCATGCCGCTGCAACGTGCCGGCGCCAATGTGTTCCAGGACAAACAATGCCGCAACTGCCATATGGTGGGCGGCAACGGCGGGCAGCGTGGACCGGCTCTGGACGCAGTCGCTACACGGCTGACCTACGACCAATTGGTACGACAGGTGTTGCAGGGCGGCGGCAACATGCCGGCTTACGGCAAGAACCTGTCTCCGGCGGAGACCACGGCGCTGGTTTCCTTCCTGGAAACCATGCACCCCAAGAACCAGAAGCCGGCGTATAACGCTTCGGACCCGACGGACACCCCGCCGTTGCCGGACAACACTGGAGCCCCGCTGATTGGGGCACCAGGCGGAACGACGGTGAGCCAGTCGGCGCCAGCGCCCCCACCGGCCCCGGTCACAACGCGCAAGCCTGCACACGGCAGGGCGACGGCTGCTGTAACGGTGAAAGGTGCCGGTGAAACGATCGGCATGCTGAACCCGCCGGCGATGGTACCCGCGCACTAGAAGTGCAGGCACAAACGGCAGCGACCAACCAGGTTGCTGCCGTTTGTGTTTGTAGCGGCAATACGCAGCCGTATGGAACCAACTCGCGCGCGTGTAGGCTAACGATAGAGCCTGCGGATCGTTTTGACTCAAGGCTTCAGTTATCGCCGACGATCGTCCGCCTTTGAGCGCCAGGCAGCAGGGATCGTACACTTCAGTGTCAGACGCCACACAAGCCGCTTACGGGTTTTCCTACGGGCTGGCCTCCATTCCGCGATGGGCAACGTTTGCCCTGGTGTTGACGCTGGTGGTGTACCTGCGCGGCTGGCGTGCATTGCGAAGCACACGCCCGGACCAGATCGAGCCCTGGCGAGCTGCCTGTTTCGCGGCCGGCATCCTGGCGGTTTTCGTGGCCATTGCATCGCCGCTTGATGCCTTGTCCGGGGTGTTGCTGACGGCCCACATGGTGCAGCACCTGCTGCTGATGTCGATCGCGCCGCCTCTGCTGGTGCTGGGCTCGCCCATGGTGCCCATGCTGCGCGGGCTGCCCCGCTCGTGGGTGCGTGAAGGGCTGGGACCGTTCTTTTCGCTGCGGCCAGTGCATGCATTGCAGAGGCTGTTCGGCTCGCGCGCTTTCGCCTGGCTTCTCATGAACGCAACGTTTCTAAGCTGGCACGCACCCCCGGCTTACGAACTGGCGCTGCGTTCGCCGAGCTGGCACGAAGTGGAGCACGCCTGTTTTCTGCTGACAAGCGTGCTGTTCTGGTGGCATATCGTCGCGCCGTGGCCGACGACCTACAAGGCAAGTCGCTGGCTGCTGCTGCCGTTTCTGCTGACGGCCGACTTTGTGAACACGGGGCTGTCGGCGGCACTGAGCTTTTCCGGCCGTGCCATCTATCCGGCGTATGCGGCAGTGCCCCGGTTTTTCGGGATGTCCGTGCTGGATGACCAGGTCGCGGCCGGTTCGCTGATGTGGGTCGTGGGGTCGATCTCGTTTTTGGGTGCGGCCATGCTGATTACAGTGAACCTGTTGTCGCATCGCGGGGAGCGGCGCCGTGTCCGAATGGACGGTGCGCGGAGCCGGCTGGCGGAGTTGCGCAGGGCTGAGGCTCGACCGGTGCGGGTCCGGCGCTCGCTGCTGCCCTTTGACCTGCTGCGGTTCAAGCCGATCGGGGCATTTTTGCGCTCGCGCTATGGGCGGCAAAGCCTGCAGGCTGCGTCCCTGCTGATTGCGGCGGGGGTGATCGTGGATGGTTTGTTCGGCCACCAGATGGGCTCGATGAACCTGGCCGGCATCATTCCCTGGACCTATGCGCGGGGTCTTTTTGTGTTGGCGCTGCTGCTGGTCGGCAACCTGTTTTGCATGAGCTGCCCCTTTACCCTGCCGCGTGAAGCGGCCAAATGGCTCCTGCGGCGGTTGGGAGTCAAACAGCTGCCATGGCCGCGCGCACTCCGAAATAAATGGCTGCCGGTGCTGCTGCTCGCCGTGTTTTTCTGGGGTTACGAGGCTCTGGATTTGTGGAACTCGCCCGCGCGGACGGCGGCGCTGCTGCTGGCCTACTTCGGCACGACCTTCGCCGTGGATACCGTCTTTCGCGATGCATCCTTCTGCAAGTATGTGTGCCCGCTGGGTCAGTTCAACTTCGTTTCGTCGCTGTTGTCACCGGTCGGCGTCGCCCCGCGCTCGCTCGAAACCTGCGGGAGTTGCGCGACGCGAGACTGCATCGCGGGCCACGAGGCTCCTCGACCGCAACGCGGGTGCGAACTCCATCTGTTTCTGCCTGAGAAGCAGGGCAATCTCGATTGCACGCTTTGCATGGACTGCGTCAAGGCCTGTCCACACGACAATGTCGGTTTGTGGGTGCAGCCGCCCGCGCTTGAGCTGGTGCAGCTTTCGGTGAGCGATCCGCAGCGCTCGGCGGTAGGCCGGTACAGTCAACGATTCGATGTTGCGGTACTGGCCGCCGTGGTGATCGCGGCTGCTTTCTCGAGTGCCGCCGTGATGGTCGCGTCGGTAGCCACCGTGCTGGACCGAGTGGGAGCCCGGCTCTCCGGCGTTGTAAGCCAGACAACGGGATTGCTGCTGGCCGCAGCGGTGCCGGCGCTGCTGCTGGGACTGCTGTCGGTGGCGATCCGGCCGTTGCGGCGCGAGGGCAGAATCGCCGGGGAGGTGCCGCGCTGGGTGCTGGCGCTGCTGCCGCTCGGCATGGGCATGTGGGCGGCGCACCTGTCGTTTCACCTGGCAACGGCATGGGACTCGCTGCTGCCGGGATTGCTGCAGGCCGGGCATGATCTTGCCCGGGCCGGCATTGTTCTGCGCGGACTGCCGGCCCCGGACTGGATGGCCGAGCGCTCGTTGCTGGGCCCGGGCTCGCTGCTGGGGCTCCAACTGGGGCTGCTGGACCTGGGGCTGCTGGGTGCCTTGTATCTTGGCTGGCGCATGGCGGGCGGCGGTGCGAAGAGAACAGCCGGTGTGGGGCGGCGCGCGCTCGCGCTGCTGCCGTGGGCCTCGGTCGCGAGTTCACTGTATGCCGCGGGCGTGTGGACCCTGCTGCAGCCCATGCAGATGCGCGGCATGGTCGGGATGTGAGGGGGAAACGCGCCGGGTGGTTCGCCTGCTTGTTTGTGCTCGGCAGCCCATGGGCCTGGGCGGATGGACCGCATATCGCGTTTCACGGCACTGAGGGCGCTTACACAGTCACGCTGTTTTCCGCGCCTGATCCACTGGTGGCCGGCCCGGCGGAGCTGAACCTGCTGGTGCAGAAGGCTGAGGATAGTTCGCTGGTGAGTCCGGCTGAGATCTCCGGCGAGCTTACTCTCGACGGACATGCGCCGGTGCCTTTCGTGCTTGCGCCCGGCGGTGCCGCGAACGCGCAGCTGCCGGGGGCAAGGGTGCTGTTAGCAGATGCGGGCGCGTATGCACTCAGGCTCCGGGTGCACGTTGCCGGTGCAGCCCCGGTGTCTTTCGCGGGGACGCTGCCGGTCGAGACGAACCACGGGACGCGCAACACGGTCGTATGGGCGCTGGTGTTGCCGGGGTTGCTGATTGTTCTTTTCCTGGTGAACCAGTATGCCAAGGGTGAGTTGCACCAGGGCAGGAAGAGGGGCGG
>CAXSBW010000033.1:23689-30957 GCA_964235795.1 uncultured Acidobacteriaceae bacterium
CTGGTGAACCAGTATGCCAAGGGTGAGTTGCACCAGGGCAGGAAGAGGGGCGGGAAGAGGGGCAGGAGCAACCTGCCGGCTGTGTAACCGTTTTGGAACGTCCTGGACCAAAACGGGAATGCAAACGACCGGTAACCTTCCAAAGACAGGATTCCCCTTGCCCGGCGAGTCGATGCACCTCAAAATGGAGTCATAAGGAACAACATGCACTCTCGACGGATCCTTTTTTCCTGTTTCGCTGCCTTGCTTCTGGGTTTCGGTATTTTGGCGGGTCCCGCGGTCGCGCCCGTTCGCGCGCAGACGGCGCAGTTTGACCTGCAAGGTCCTACACTCGAGGTCAAGGTGCAGCGCGCGGGCAAAACCCTGCCCATCGGGCAGGTGCCGAATCTCCAGCCGGGTGACCGTTTGTGGCTCCATCCTGTGCTGGGCGAGCATGAGTCCGTTCACTACCTGATGGTGGCCGTGTTTGTACGCGGCTCCACCAATCCTCCGCCGGACAACTGGTTCAATAAGGTAGAAGCCTGGAACAAGCAGGTGATGGAGGAAGGAACGTACATCACGGTGCCGCCCGGGGCCGAGCAGGTCGTGGTGCTGTTTGCGCCGCAGACCGGGGGAGATTTTTCCGCTCTGAAAAGTGCGGTGCGGGGCCGTCCGGGTTCATTTGTTCGCGCGTCGCAGGACCTGAACCTGGCTTCGCTCGACCGAGAACGCATCAACACCTATCTAAAGGCGCTGCGAGCCGTTCAGGACCCGGACAAGGTCAAGGACGAGTCCAACACGCTGGCACGCTCGCTTTCGCTCAAGCTGAATCAGGACTGCTTCAACCGGCCGCCGGACCAGCAGGCCTCGTGCCTGCAGCAGAGTCAGAGCGCGTTGATCCTCGACAATGGCAGCAACAATGCGACCCAGGGTCTGCTGAATGGGCCGACCAGCGATCTTGCCTTGCAGGTGAGCGCGTCGACCGGCACGGCGGCCGCAGGCTTGTACGACCCTTACATCGCAGCGGCGTTCGACATCGGACGGCTACTGGCGAGCTTCCATACCGCGCAGTATCAGTACATCCCGGCGTTGTCTGACGATAACGGGTTGACCATGAATCTTTGGCTGAATGCACCGCCATCGTTCCATAACCCGAAGTCGGTGCTGGTCATGGCGCTGCCGCCTGTCGAGGCCGCCCGGCCGCCCGAGCTGCACCCTGTGGACCCGAAACAGGTGTTCTGCATGCAACAAACACCCTTGACGCTCCCGGTAGACGGTGCGCCGGCCATCTTCGCTACCCAGTATGGGCATGACCTGGTGCTGCATCTGCAAGGGGAAAACGGCAAAGCAGTGGATCTGCCGACGCAGCCGGATCCGGGACAGGGCGGCTTTGTGGTGCCGACGCCAGTGTTGGAGAACGCGGGCCTGGGCAGGAAGGTAGAAGCGACAGTCCAGGGTTTCTGGGGATTTGACGCGTACAAGGGGCCGTCGTTCAAGTTGCGCTCGACCCAGGGTGCGGACTGGACGGTGGCGGACCCGGACAAAAATGCGCTGGTGGTCGGCCGCGACGACACCATTCATCTGCGATCAGACGCCGCGGCCTGTGTGGACGACGTGGTGTTTCGCGATGACGCCGGCAAGGAAACCAAGGCGACCTGGAAGGCGGACGGGGCAGACGGTATCGTGGCAACATTGCCGCTGAAAGACGCGCAGCCGGGCAAGATCGAGCTGTCCATCAAGCAGTTTGGAATGCCGAGCCCGAAGACGCTCACGGTGCCGTCGTTTGCCGAAGCAGGTAAATACGAGGCCTTCACGGTGCATGCCGGCGACAAGGACGGCGTGCTGACCGGTTCGCGTCTGGACCAGGTCGCGTCCCTTCAGTCGCATGGGGCGAAGCTGCTGCCCGGCAAGCTTTCGCGCAGTGGAAACACGGATTCGCTCGAGCTGCGGGTGCCGGCGGATGCAAAGGTTGACACCGGCCTGACCGCCATGGCGGCCGGAGCAAGGGAGACGGCGGAGATCACGCTCAAGGATGGTCGTACGGTACCCGTGCCGATTACGGTGGAAGGAGCCCGTCCGACGGTGGCCCTGATCAACAAGGAAGTCCAGCTCGCGACCGTTCCGGGCAGTACCTCGCCAGTTGTACTCAGATTGGGCGCACCGGATGAGCTGCCTTCAGACGGCAAGCTGACCTTTGCATTGCGGTCACAGACTCCCGCAACTTTCAGCAAGGGCGAGAGTATCGAGGTTGCCACAGGAGACGGCCTTGCCTCGGTCACCTTTAGCCTCGCGTCAGGACAACTGGTGCTGCAGGACGCAAAGACAGCGATCGCCACGCTTGACCCTGCGAAGAGCTTTGGGACCTCGGCATTCGGTCCTTTGCGGCTGCGGCCCGTGATGGAAGACGGCACGGCGGGGGACTGGGTGCCCCTGGCAACGCTGGTGCGCTTACCGGCGCTGGAAAGCTACAGCTGCCCGCCGGACCCGGGCCAGGGCTGCACACTGGGAGGGAACAGCCTGTTTCTAGTGGGTGCAGTGGCAGCGGATGCTCAGTTTTCAAAGCCGGTGATGGTGCCGGACGGGTTTGCCGCGAACACGCTGGAGGTGCCGCGCGCCACAGACGGACAGCTTTATGTCAAGCTGCGGGACGATCCGGCTGTTGTCAACACGGTTTCCGTCGCGCCGGCAAACACCCATGCGGGATTGCGGCATGCCCACCGGGGAGGCCCGGTGAACCCGACGACGAGCCTGCCATTTAAACCGGAAGGAGCCGCTCTGGCCGGGACTACCCATCCCATGGCAGGCGGTGCAGGCCGAGGACAATCGTTTCGTTAAACTGGCCTGGTTCTCGGCAGCAGGCGCAGCAATTGATCCGCATTGCCATGCGCCAGCTTTTCACGATCGTCCGGGTTTAGCTCCAGGCTGTTGAGGAACGAACGCCCGCGCGTCGTTGAGGAAAAAGGATAGTCGATTGAAAACAACATCCTGTCGATGCCAAGGACCTCAAGCGCGCATTGGAAAGGCGGCACAGTGAAGTAACCGCTGGTCGTGATCCAGAAGTGTTGATGAAAGTAAGCCTCGACCGGATGCTGGAGGTGTTTGGCCATGATGTCCAGCACTCCGCCGGCACGCGCGATTGAAAATGGCAGATTTTCGCCCATGTGCCCGACGATGAGCCGCAAACCGGGATGCCGGTCGAAGAGGCCGGAAACAATGAGCCGCAGCACATGGAGACCGGCTTCAGCATGCCAACCCCAGGCCGCGATGGCCAGCAGGTGGCCCATATTGTCAGGCAGGCCGCTGTAGTAGGCCTGCTCGACCGCGGGCGGCGGCGGAGCCGGATGGAGGTAAACCGGCACCCCAAGGTGCGCCGCAGCGGCCCACACGGGCTCAAATCGCTCGTCATCCAGAAACACGCCTCCCGTGGTTCCGTGGAGCATGATGCCGGCAAAGCCGAGCTCGTCGATGGCTCGGTACATCTCGCGGATCGCTGCATCCACATCGGTCAGGGCCAAAGTTGCGAAGCCCGCGAAGCGATCAGGATACGTCCGGACCGCATCCGCGATGCGGTCGTTTGCATCCATCGCGAGCGCGGTAGCTTCATCGCTCGCCAGTTCATCGAGGCCGTTCGCGGCGAGTGAAAGCACCTGGAAGCTGATGCCCGCTTTGTCCATGGCTTGGAGGCGGCCCTCGCCCATGTCGAGCAGAGCAGGTTCCATGCGGGCGCGCAGGCCGCGGGGCAGGGCGGAGCGCAGGTCGCGCGTGGCCGCCGCAAACCCCGGGGTCATAATATGCTCTTCAAGGGTGACAATACGCACGCTGGAGTCTCCGGGAGCAGCCGCTCTGCGAACCAGAGTACCCGACCTGCCGGTGACTTGGGCAGCCAAGTCAGTGAATCTTTGATACCTTGACCGCGAGCTTACTGGGAGAGCAATGCCGCGCGGATGCGTTTGCCGACACGGAACACCAGGGTGGCCGGCAGTTGGTCCACTGAGAGGTGCGGCGTGCTGACAGGCTCTCCGCCAATGCGAACCGAACCCTGCTTGAGCTTGCGGGTCGCGTCCGTGCCGGAGTCGGCCAGCGCCAGCCGTACGAGCAGCTTATCCAGCCGAACCTGGCGGTTGCTTTCCGTCCAGCCTGCTTCGGCGGCAGCGACCGGCACTTCTTCCATGTGGTCCGGCTGTTCATCGCGCTGAAACTGCCGGGCCCAGCCTTCGTCGGCGTCGCGCACGGCTTCCGGAGAGTGATAGCCGCCGGCGATGGTGCGCGCGAGCCTCTTTTTGGCCTCCATCGGGTGCAGTTCGCCACGCTTGACCTCCTCCCTCATGCCATCGACTTCGGACTGGCGCAGATCGGTGAGCAGGGTCCAGAAGCGCCACATCAGCTCGTCCGAGATCGACATTAGTTTGCCGTACATTTCAGGTGCCGGCTCGTGGATGCCGATCGCATTGCCGAGGGATTTGGACATTTTCTGCACGCCGTCCAGACCTTCAATGATGGGGGTCATCAACACAATCTGTGAGGGCTGGCCGTAGTGCTTCTGGAGTTCGCGACCGATGAGCAGGTTGAACTTCTGGTCGGTGCCGCCGAGCTCCACGTCGGCCTGCAGCGCGACGGAATCGTAGCCCTGCGCCAGTGGATACAGCAGCTCATGCAGGGCGATCGGTTTTTCCTCCTGGAAGCGTTTATGGAAGTCGTCGCGCTCCAGCATCTGCGAAACGGTGAACTGCGCGGCGAGCCGGATGATGCCTTCAAAGCCAAGCTTGTCGAGCCATTCCGAGTTGAAGCGTATTTCCGTGCGCTCGCGGTCGAGAATGCGAAAAACCTGGTCGGTGTAGGAGCGCGCATTTTCGTCCACCTGAGCGCGGGTGAGCGGCTTGCGTGTGGCCGACCGGCCGGAAGGGTCGCCGATCAGCGAGGTGAAGTCGCCGATGAGAAAGATGACCTGATGACCGAGATCCTGAAAATGCTTGAGCTTGCGCATCAGCACGGTATGGCCAAGGTGGAGATCGGGGGCAGTCGGATCAAAGCCGGCCTTGACGCGCAGGGGGCGACCCACGGCGCGGGATTGTTCCAGGCGCTCGCGCAGGTCGTCCACCCGGATGATCTCGGCGGCACCTTTGCCGAGCAGATCAAGTTGTTCCCCGACCGGAGGGAAAGCCGCATGCGCGGCGGCGGTGCTGGAGCTCGACATCATCGCTTCAGTATAAAGGCGCTCTGTTTCTACAGAGAGGAAGCTGTGATGGCTGCTTTGCATTCACCCGGTGTGTGCCGGGCTGGGTGCCCAGGGATCACTCCTGCCGCTTGTGCGCGAAAACTTGAGATGTTCGCCATTGCTATTGGCAAGTGCATTGCGAAGTGGTACGGGTCCAGGTCCGTGCTCTGGTCCGTGAACCCGTCGCCGAAGGGCAGCGACTGATACGACCCGGTCGGTGACCGGCGCCGTCGGTCAGCAGCCGCTCCGTGCCGAGCCAGTCCTGGTGCTCGAAGAACAACGCCCCGCCCAGGTACGCCGCCAGCGGCTGCGTTCCCAGGTGCGCGTCTTCCTCCACCACCGAACCCGATGCCGCGTTCCAGATCACGACCTTTTGCCCCGTCACATTGTATAACTCCTTTGTTCAGTATTGGAACGCCCCGTTCCAGATATCCAGGCGCACCCGGTGGTTGCCGGCGTCGTAGGTGTACGTGTGCGTCGCGTCGTTCACGAGGTTGCCGGCCGCGTTGTACTGAAAGCCGGATACCTTGTTGTTCGCAGTGTTGAAACATCAAGACCTATTGACATTAGTTTGGTTCAAAGGTCTTTGCAGTGTAAGGAGAAATATTTACGTAGCTAATATTAACCTCTGCGCTTTGCGTCTTTTCCGTATCAATATACTCCGGCTTTAAATAGGAGCCGCGGCATTCGATCACTAATGTACTCGCATCTTGCCAATGCAGATCAAGGCAGGTGCTACTGGCAGCGAAGACTACAGCATCGCTGTGATATTGATGCTTAAGCTTCTTTAATGAAGGAAGATCATTTCCAGTGACAACGAAAAAAGTTAAGCCTCCTAGAGCCCGGTTATCAGAACGCTCGGCCAAGATAGCAAGTTTACCCAATGAAGACCTATGCACCTGTTTGATATCAAACAGGCCATGATCAAAATACCCGCTAAACAGCGCATAGACTTCCAATATGCACAACACTCCCGCAGTAGAGGCTAAAGCTAGAAGAACCTTAGTAAACGTCTTCATTCGCGGCATCCTGCAGCTCTCATTGCCTGCCCCGTACGTATCTGCGCGTTATCTGCTGGGGTATCAAATCCTGTTTTAAAGCTTCCGTTGAAGTCTGGGTTGCCCCCGAAGGTTTGTGCGAGTCCTGCGGCGAATTGACAGAAGCCTGCCTCGAATGGACATGTAATACCGTAGCTAATGTTTCCTACAGCTACATCAATTGAATTTTGGGGACTGTGGCCTGGCAGGTTCTTGATATCATTCGGCCCACCAGTCCCAACTGGGCCCGCATAGGCCGAGATGGTGCCGAAAGGGCCTGGTGAGTTCAGCATAGCGCCTTGAGCTTGTGTTATCTGCTGTCTGGCATCGACCCCTGCTTGGGCCAGTGTGTCATTGGCGCAAGGACTCTTATTTGGGACATCAGGCCTCGGACTACCGGCTACACCATTGAAATTAGAGCTCCACCAGCCTAGCCATTTTCCTAACTCATCTACGACGAGTGCTCCCAAAGCGACGCCACCGGCCACAAGACCTACAACAACAGGGCTTAGTGCAAATACTTGCAATGTTTGTGCGCCTTCATTCCAAAAGTAGAACGACAAGCAAAGCGGGCATAGGCCTGACGCATCCATAGAACTCAGCGGCCCATTCAACACATACGCATACCGGTTCAGGCTCTGAGAGTTTGCCCAGTCGGAGCTGCCCGAGTACGGGTCCGGGCTCATCCAGTGCCCTTGCGTGCTCGCATACTTGCGGAACTGCGCGTGGTCCAGCCCGCTCTCTACATCGTGATCCAGCATGGCGAAGTGGTACGGGTCCAGGTCCAGGTTCAGGTCCAGGCCGCTGGCCGACAACCCGTCGCCGAACGGAGCCGACGCGGAGCCGCCTTCTTTCGAGCCGTTATAGCTGGTCGTGATCCGCTCGGTGCCGAGCCAGTCCCGGTGCTCGAAGTGCAGCGAGCCGTTCAGGTCGTAGTCGAGCGGCAGAGCACCCCAGTAGGTGTTCTGCTCCAACGTTCTGTTCCAGCACCGCGCCCGTTGTTCCGTTCAGCATCGCCACCCGGTTACCGCCCTGGT
>CAXSBW010000034.1:0-2153 GCA_964235795.1 uncultured Acidobacteriaceae bacterium
ATCTCGGCTCTGCAGCAGGCCAATCAGCAGTCGCAGACGGTTCTGAAGCTGCTGCAGTAAACCCCGGCTTTGGGCGGCGACAACCATCGCCGCGACAGCCTTCTCTTTGGGAAGGACACAGGTGAGGCTTATGCGCCGCAACGCGGCGTGTAAGCCGATTCCGCCACTACCATGGCCGAATCGGCCTGGAAGAGGCACTGCGACCCAGTACCTCTTCCAGGCCGTTTACAGCATCAGGATCGCCTTGAAGCAAAACATGCGGCCTGTGATAATCGCACCCCGGACAGCTTCGCTCCAGGAGTTTTCATCGCATGAGTACTGTTTCCACGTCCGCTCTCGGCTCGCTCCTGAGCTCGCTCAATAACGGTTCCAGCGGCCTCGATGTAACGTCGGCCGTTGCCTCCATCATCGCGGCTGAACGCGCCCCGGAAACCGCCTGGCAGAATCAGCAGACGGCCATTAACAACAAGGCCACTGAAATCCACCAGCTTGAGAGTGAAATCTCCGCGGTGACCGATCAGCTGCAAAGCCTCGGGGATGCCGTGAGTGCTTTCAGTGCGGTCGCGGCAACCTCGTCCAACAGCAGTATCGTGACAGCGTCAGCGATCTCCGGCACCGCCACCGGTACTCACACGATCGTCGTCAACAAACTGGCTGCGACTGGCTCCTACTACTCCGCCGAGCAGGGCAGCAGCTCTTCCACGCTGCCGAGCGATACCTTCAGCATCACGCAGGGCAGCACGACGACTTCATTTACCGTGGGCGGTAGCAGCGGTGTCGACACCCTGGATCAACTCGCATCCGCAATCAACAACTCTTCAGCCGGCGTCAACGCCAGCGTAGTGAACGACGCAAACGGTGCCAGACTGGCACTTGTCGCCAAGGGCTCGGGCACGGCGGCTGACTTTTCAGTGGCCAGCGACTCTACGTTTGCGTTCAAGCAGGGAACCCCGGGCGCGGACGCTTCCGTATCTGTCGACGGCGTCCCCGTCACCAGCGCAACCAATACCGTCACCGGCGCGATCAACGGGCTGACGCTGAACCTGCAGGCGCAGTCGTCGACCCCGGTCACCATCACTCTCGCACCCGATACCGCCACCATTCAGAACACCCTGAGCACCTTTGTAAGCTCCTACAACACCTTGATCAAAGACCTGAACGCACAGTTCACGTTCAACGGCGCGACCTCGACCGAAGGCGTACTCTCGTCGGACAGCACCGCCCGCTCTCTCCAGTCCGACGTGCTCGGCGCTGCCAATCTGAAGATCGGCTCGGGAGCGATCCAGAATCTGTCATCGCTGGGCATCACAACCGGCCAGGACGGAACGCTGACGCTGAACTCGCAGGCTCTCTCGCAGGCCCTGTCCACGAACTACCAGGGAGTTGTCAGTTTCTTCCAGGGAAGCGATGGTGTTGCCGGTTACGCTTCCACCCTGGTCTCTACTTTGAATGCCTACACTGACCCTTCACAAGGCTCTTTTACGGTCGACCTGCAAAGCTCCAGCAACGAGTACAAGGATTTAGCGAGCCAGATCGATCAGTACGAAATTTACATCGCCAGCCAGCAAACACTGTTAACCCAGGAATACAACAACGCCAACATCGCTCTGCAGCAACTGCCTGAAAAGATGAAGCAGATCAACGCCCTCCTCGGAAACAATAACAACTCAGGAAACAATTAGCATGACACCGTCTCAGCCCGCCCTCGCCTACCGCCGCGCCGCCACTCAGCAAGCCTCCGTTGTCGGGCTTGTGATCGCCCTCTACGATACCCTCGCAGGCGACCTGCAAAGAGCCTTCAGAGCGATGGAGCGGCACGATATCGAGGAACGCACCCGGCAATTGAAGCATGGTTTGTCCGTCCTGACACAGCTCGATAGCCTGATCGATATGGAGCAAGGCGGGCAAACAGCAGTACACCTAAGGCGCTTCTACGGATTTTTGCGAGACGAGATGCTCCGAGCTCAGTTTCATCAGGACGCCTCCATCCTGGAAAACGCTTCAAAATTGCTGCTGGAAGTTCGCGGTGCCTGGCAGGAGATCGATCTACGGGCGAATGCCCAGACTGAAGTTGCAGGTAAAGCGCTGGACGAGCAGAACATACACTTTGATTGTCTTGCTTGAACTTGATGCTTCGGTTCGCATGCCGACCC
>CAXSBW010000034.1:2253-10809 GCA_964235795.1 uncultured Acidobacteriaceae bacterium
ACGGCCGCTCACGTCACGGCCGCTGAGAACTTCCCAATCGTTTGCCTTCAGGGGGTATTTGCAAATAAAAGTTTCGTATAAACGAGGCTTTCCTCGAGAACTCGCAAGCCCATTTTTCGCGTCGTAGCTGAAGCTGTGCTGGCCGACGACCTTCATATTGCTGAAATGTTATAGCTGACGCATGGGTTGCCGGCCTGGTTTTGTGGGGGGGATGTAATTCAACGGTGATTCGACCCGGAGGTCAGCATGCGTTGCGTTCGGCTTCCCCGGCCAGCATAGCGCAGCCCTCGGCGGGCGACGGCGCTGATGATCTGATTCAAGATGTCGTACTGATACGTAAACTGGCCTTGGCCGAGTCGATGGCCCGAAAGGGTGTAAGCCGCCCTGTAGCTGAGCACCAGAAAGCTTGCCAGGTTTACGGAGTCACGCACCCTAGTCCGTGGCCGGGCGGGCACCTTTAGGGAGGGCCTGACCCTCTGGCTTACGCAGCTTGTAGCCGATTGTAGGAGAAGGGATTTTCGCCGGATTGTGGCTGTGGCTTAGAACTGCAAGCTTTTCCCAGGGCGTCATAGTGGTAGTTGGTGAGGACGCCGCGTGCATCGGCCCTCTTTTCAGGTTGTCGTAGGTGTAGCTCATGTGCCGGATTCGGTTTTGTGGACGAGGTCAGGCGAGACCATCCGTTACAACGAAGTTGCGAATGCAGCCGCCGGCACGGCCTCCAAGTCCTCCTCACTGGTCGACTCGCCTGAGCCCTCGTTTGGTTCCGCAAGCGTGATGTTATATCGCGCTGCCAGCTCCGGCGCATAACGCGCAATATCGTTGCGAAGCCGCAACAATGCCAGGTCTTTCGCCTTTGCCTCCAGCATGATGTCCGCATCCAGGTGCGCGATGGAGCGCAGAAACTGCATTGTTTCAAACGGATTGTTATAGTCAGCATGCCCGGTCCAGATTGGCGGTTGCAGCACAGTTTCAATCTTTTTGGTTTTGCGATTCTTGCGCCTGATCTCGCGCAGCTCGGTCCGCGCGCAGGAGTAGTGCAGCTTCGGCCGCTGGCCCCCCGGCCATGTCTTGATGAAGCGCTCTATCGTCGGCAGCATCGCGAGCTTTTCAGGGTTCATGCACCAGAAGTGCTGGTAGTCGAAGACCAGAGCAACGCCGGTGGCTTCGTGAATCTTCAGCACGTCGGCCGCGCTGTAACGAATGTCATCATTTTCAAGCACAAGTCGCCTGCGCACCGGCTCACTCAGGCGGCTCCAGGTTTTGATCCAGCGCACGCAGCCGCTTTCGCGGTCGCCATAGGCTCCGCCCACGTGGATCACGAGCCGCGCCTCCGGCCCGCACTCCATGCGATCCAGTATGTCGGCCTGCGACTCAAGATCCCACATGCTCTTCTTCGTCAACTCTTCATTTTCACTGTTCAGCACGATGAACTGCGAAGGGTGGAATGACAGCCTGATATCGGATTGACGCGCCAGCTTGCCAATGTACGCGAGATCGCTTGCCGACTCGCGCACCATCGCGTGGAATTGCGGCATATCCGGGTGCGTTGCATACGGAGCCATGTCCGAGCTCATGCGGTACATGTGGATGTTGTGCTTGCGCAGGTACGCAAAGATCTCGCAGAGATAGCCGAGGGATACTCGGAGGTGCGGGCTCTGCTGCCAGCGCCGCGTGTCGTTGCTTTTGAGCTCCGGCTGGCCCATCACTTTCACGGCGAAACCGAGTCGCATTGCTTCCTTCGGCCACTGCTTTGTTTCACTTTCCGCCAAGGGCGTACAGGGGAAGAGGGGGTACTCGAGCCGCCGTGCCAGATCGGCCTCGGCCTGCTCCTTGTTGCTGACCGGCTTCGTTGCCGGTTTCTTTTTCGAAGCTTTTGCTTTCTTCTCCGCAGGTGCATTCGCGGATGACATCTCAGTCGTTTTGCCTGGCTCCGGGGCTGCGGTCACGCTTTTGCGAGGCCGTCCGGGCTTTCGTTTTGCGTTTTCTTCGGCGGTCATTGGTTCTCAGATGCGACTCCGCGCGGTGCCCGCTACCTGAACAACACTCCTGGGTCGGCACCAGTGCCGCGACCGTCCGTTCAGGGCGCGAGCCGGAGTTCCGGCCCAAATCCCAAATCTTCCGCAAACGCGTCCCATGCTTCCACCGGTACCGCGCCGCCGCTTGCCTGGTCATGCCCGTTACCATAACCCTGGTCGGCCCCCGGCGGCGCATGCTCGCGGAGAAAATGAATGACATTGATGCCCTTGGGCCCGCGCGCCGAAAAGTGCACGTAACCCGGCCTGAAGCCGAAGTTCACACCCATCACAATCGAATCCTTGAAACGTCCTCGCCAGGTTTGCGCTACCAGCGGGTGCACCTGGCACGGTGTATCCATGCGCAGCGCGACCAGGTCGGCACCAAGCGTGTCGCGGTACTTGCGGCTAAACCGGGGCGCGGCTTTTTTTGCTGCCGCGAGCGACAAGGCTACCTCTTCTTTCGCGACCCGCAGCGCGGCGGTTTGCGGCAGGGCTCCGCTCACGATCTGCTTCGGGTTCTCGGCAACCAGTAACACGTTCAATGCCTCGCTTGCATCGGCCAGGGCAGTCCGGCGCGGTGCGTTCAGCAAGGCTACTGCGTCGCGCATCGGTCCCGTCGGCCAGATCGCGCGCGCTTCCGCAAGCTCCGCGAAGGGTGCCTTGTCGCCCAGGTCGCTCAGGATGCTTAGGGCCGCGAGCCACAAAAGCGACCGGTGCTGCTCCGGCGGCAGCAACCCCCGCACGCACCAGTACACCAGCAGCCCCGTGGTCGGGGTGGGTTCCGTTCCATAACCGGTGATCAGCTCCGCGCCCGGCGGCACGCCGCCCGGCAGGTGATGATCAATCAGCAGCGTCGGCACGCCGGGCAGCAGTGCCTCCGCCCGGCTGCCCAGGTCCAGCACAAACAACACTTCCGGCTCCCGCGCCAACAGCCGGGCGATCACCTCAGGGTTCCACGCCGACTCGCCCTTGCGCTTGCTTTCGACCGTCACCTGCGAGTACCCGGCGATCCGCAGCGCGCGAACCAGCAGTGCTCCAGCCGGCAGCCCGTCGCAGTCCGAGTCACACAGAATGTGCATGCGGGTCTGCCGACCTTTGGGCAAACGCGCTAGAAACTCCTCGAACCGAACCGTTGTTTCCTGTTCCAAACCCATGCAACAGCAGATGCGCGATCCACCGGTTGCGCGCTCAACCATGTTGGTAAAACAAAAGTGAACGAAACAGCCCCGCCGCGGGTCTTAGCTGGTGAGCGCCTTGTGAGTGCGCGAGCCGGTATGCATGTTTACGCGGGAGCTGAACCGTTGGAGCCAAACGAGGCGCATGCGATTGCATCGGCGCAGTTATTTGCCGAGTTTGTGACTCGCAATACGCTGTTTGCGTACCGGGTGGCCTATGCGAGGCTCAGAAACAGCAGCGACGCGGAGGATGCCGTGCAGGAATCGTTTTTGAAACTCTACCGGAGCGGACGCTGGCAGATGGCGGAGAATGAGCGAGCTTTTTTGGCGCGAACCGTGTGGCGCATGGCGGACACACTTCGCAAGCGCAACCCACCCACCCGGCCCGACGAGCCGGACACGAGACCGAGCGCGGCGCACGACCCGGAGCAGCAGCTGATGCAGTCGAGCGCCGAAGCCGCCGTCCATCGGCTGATCGATGCACTGCCCGAAAAGCTGCGGCAGCCGCTTGTGCTTTCTTCCCTCGGTGAAATGCGCTCCGCGGAGGTAGCCGCGATCCTGAATGTGCCCGAAGGCACCGTGCGCCGGCGCGTGATGGAAGCGCGCACGCTGCTGCGCACAAAGCTGAACGCCCTGAATACCTCCTTGGAGGTGAACCGTGGATGATAATCGCTCCCTGCCGAGCGAACGCGAGGCCGATGCGCTGCTCGATGCCGCGCTTGCGGCCTACATTGACGTGAGCCCGCGCGAAGGGCTGGAAAACCGCGTCCTGGCCCGAATCGAAGGGAGCGCTCCAGCGTCGCGCAGTGTGTTCGGCTGGCAGGTTGTGTGCGCGGCATTTGTGGTGATCGCGTGCATCCTGCTTCCGCTCGCGCCGAAACACGGCACGAAACAGGAGTTACGGAACACGGCGGTTGCCAGCCGACCCCTTTCAATCGCGACCCTGCGCCGGCCCCCGCCCCTGCTGAAAAGAGCGGCTCTTAGAAGACCGGAGCACAGGCCCCGGGCGCATCCGGCAACGGACGTGAGCAGGCCTTTCCAGGCTGTCCCGCTTTCCCGGCAGGAGCGTTTGTTGCTGCGGGTAGCGGCAGCACCGCAGCATCCGCTGACCTATTTAAACCAGCCTGCGACGGTCTCGATAGCACCCATCGAGATCAGCGCGATCGAGATCAGGCCACTTTCTCAAAACTGATGCAATCCTAAGGAGCTCCACAATGCGTTTCGCCCTTGGCACTCTCCTCCTCCTGTCTTTGTTCGCGTCGCCTGTTCTGGCGCAATCGGACCAGCCGCAAACACCGCACACGGTTGCCGTCGCCAATCCCGGGACTTACAAGCTGACTTTTGTTGTTCGTGAATTCATGGCCGGTAAGCCATCTGGATCCCGAACGTATTTTGCCTTGTTCGACACCGGCAGAGGCGGAGAAGGGCGACTGCGGGCAGGAAATAAAATTCCAATCAAGACTGGCGATGGTACAAGTCAATACGTGGATGCAGGGATCAACTTTGACTTCCGGTCAGAAAAGCGGGCAGCAGAGGCGCGGCTTCCGGGCACGGATGAATTGGACCTGCATATCAAGGCTGAAATCTCCAGTGCGGCCGCCGGCAGTGAGGGAAACGGCACAATGCCCGGGTTGCACGCGATTGAATTTGTTCCCGTCATCCGTCAAGACACATGGGAGTCTGGTTTCACCGTGAAACTCAACACCCCCACGCTGCTCTTCTCATCGGAAGACCCGACCGTGGATCGCAAAACCCAGGTTGAACTTACTGTCAAGCGGGCGGATTGATCGCTAAGCCACAGCTTCAACCACCGCCAGCTCGTCGAGCAGCAACCGAATTTCCAGGATCATCTCCACCGGCTCGGTCGATGCAATCGGGAAGCGCAGCACGCCCTGCGGCGTAAACTGCGCGCCCCGTTTCACGTTTTTCGCGACCAGGCGCATCAGGCGGTTCGGGTCCACACCGGCATTCGCCGCAAAGCGCATCTGCACTTCGCCCTTTTTCCGATCCACCTGGGACACGCCCATGCGTTCGCACTCCGCTCGCAGCGCGGCTGCTTCAAGCAGGTGCTTGACACCCTCCGGCAGGGCGCCGTAACGGTCTTCGAGCTCGCGTCGCACGTCGTCCACAGCCTGTTCGCTGCCCGCCCCGGCAATGCGCTTGTAGATGCGCAGGCGCTGGTTTTCTTCCGGGATATAACTTTCATCGACGCGCAGGGAAATACCCAGGTTCAGCTGCGTCGCGATCGTCTGCGGCTGCGCTTCTCCCTTGATCTTCGCGACCGCTTCTTCCAGCATACCGGTGTACATTTCAAAGCCGATGGCCTCGATATGACCGCTCTGCTCGCCGCCCAGCATGTTGCCCGCGCCGCGAAGTTCCAGGTCCAGCGCCGCAATTTTAAAGCCCGCGCCCAAATCTGAAAATTCCTTCAGTGCGGCCAATCTGCGGCGTGCGATATCGGTCAGCTCCTGCTCCGGAGGGATCAGCAGGTAGGCATACGAACGCCGGTTCGACCGGCCCACGCGCCCGCGCAGCTGGTACAGCTCCGACAAACCGTGACGGTCGGCGCGGTTGATAATGATCGTGTTCGCGAGCGGAATGTCGATGCCGTTCTCGATAATCGTTGTCGCCACCAGCACGTCGTACTCATGGTTCATAAACGCGAGGATCACTTTTTCAAGCGCGGCTTCGCCCATCTGTCCATGACCGACGACCACGCGTGCCGACGGCACCAGCTCGCGAATTTTCGAGGCAATTTCGTAGATGGACTCCACGCGGTTGTACACGAAATAGCATTGCCCGCCACGCTCGATCTCCATCTCGACCGCCGAGCGCACCAGCTTTTCATCGAACTTCGCCACGACCGTCTGGATCGCCATGCGATCCTTCGGCGGCGTTTCAATCACGCTCATGTCGCGCAGCCCGATCAGCGACATGTGCAGGGTTCGCGGGATGGGCGTCGCCGACATCGTCAACACATCGATCTGCGCGCGAATCTGCTTCAAGCGCTCCTTGTGCTTGACGCCGAAGCGCTGCTCCTCATCGACGACCAGCAGCCCGACATCCTGAAACTTCACGTCCTGCGCGAGCACGCGATGCGTGCCGATCAGAATGTCGATGCGACCCGCTTCCACCTCTTCCAGGATTTTCTTCTGCTCCTTCGGCGTGCGAAAGCGCGAGATCATTTCAATCGCAACCGGGAACTGACGGAAGCGTTTTTTGAAACTCTCATAGTGCTGGAACGCAAGCACTGTTGTCGGCGTCAGTACGGCGACTTGCTTGCCGTCCTGCACCGCCTTGAACGCCGCGCGCATCGCGACTTCCGTTTTGCCGTAGCCCACATCGCCGCACAACAAGCGATCCATCGGCAGCTCCGATTCCATGTCGGACTTGATGTCGCGAATGGCCGCGAGTTGGTCGTCGGTCTCGGTGAAGTCAAACGCGTCTTCAAACTCGCGCTGAAACTCGTTGTCCGGAGCAAACTGGTGACCGCGCGCCGCCTTGCGCTGCGCATACAGCTTTAGCAGCTCATCGGTCATGTCCTCCATGGCCTTCTTGACGCGCGCCTTGGTCTTGGCCCACTGCTGCGAGCCCAGCTTGTTCAGCACCGGCCCGGTACCACTCGCCCCGCCCTCGCTCGAGCGGTAACGCTGAATCAGATCGAGCCGCGTGAGCGGCACATACAGACGTGCCGCGTCCGCGAACTCGAGGATCATGAACTCGACATTGACGCCGCCCTGGTCGATCTCGCGCAGGCCCATGTAGCGCGCGATGCCGTGCTCGACATGCACCACGTAATCGTTGACCGTCAGGTCGCGAAAGTCCGAAACAAAAGCCGAAGTTTTTGACTTTTTCACGGCTGGCCGTGCAGCGACATCGGCGTCGTCCGACACATCGTTGACGCCGATCACGACGATGTTCGCGTCGGTGAGTGCGACACCGTTTGCAATGGCCGCACGAACCAGGGTGGGCGCGGTTTTTTCGCCGGACCGCTGCGTGCGCTCGTTGCCGCCCAGCTCGGACGAGGCCTGCTCCGAACGCCAGCCGATGCGGTAGGCGATCTCGTGCTCTCCCAGCAGGTCGGCCATGCGTTCCAGCTCGCCCTGGTTTGCGGCCGCGATGACGACTCGCTGCCCGCTGTCCCGCAGCGACCGGATCTGATCCGTCAGCGCGATACCGTTGCCGTGGAAGCGCAGCGTCGGGCGCGTCGCAAACGCGATCTCACCGAGCGTTGTATCGTCTTCAAGCACGTCCACAATGCCGAGCTGGTCGAGGTCGAGCCCCGGCTGGTTGGAGATCAGGGCAAGCAGCAGATCGGGCTCTCGATACAGGTCTTCGGGCCGCATCAGCGCGCCGATGCCCGAGCGGTCGTGCCGCTGCTCGAGCTTGTTCCACCAGCGCTCCAGGTGGTTGCGCAACATGCCGGGCTCTTCCACGAAGACGACAGAGCGCTTCCACAGTCCGAGCAGCGTCGTCTCCGCGCCGGCGACCCCGGCGAAAAACTCCCACCCGGGAAACACCGTCACGCCGGCTGCCGTCAGTGAACTTTCCACCGCGTCGTTATCGTCCAGGTGCGAACCGCTCAACCGCGCATGCACCGCCGCCAGCAGGGTTTCCGTCACCGGCGTTTCGGTCAGCGGCAAGAGCGTGATTACGTCCAGCGGCTGCAGCGAGCGCTGCGTTTCCGGGTCGAACCGCCGCAACGATTCGATCTCGTCGCCGAAAAACTCCACGCGCACCGGCCGTTCCGCTTCCGGCGAGTACACATCCAGAATGCCGCCGCGCCGCGTAAACTGCCCCGGCATCTCCACCAGGTCCACTGCTTCGTAGCCGACGCTCTGCAGGTGGGTCGTCAACTCGGCGAGATCGTGGTCTTCGCCGCGCCGGATCGTCCGCGCCAGCCCGGCATAGTAGTCCGAAGGAAAGAGCTTTTGCGCTGCCGCTTCGACCGGCGCGATCACGATGGAAGCCGCGTCGGTCGCGATCTTCCACAAGGTCGCCGCGCGCGTTTCCTGCACCTCGGCATGGGGCGACAGGTGCTCAAACGGCAGCACGTCGGGCGCGGGCAGCTTGACCACCCGTTCCGGGGCAAGGGCGCCGGTCAGCTCACACGCGGAGCGCACCGCGAGGAAAAGCGCGTCGGCGGCCTTGTTGTCGGCCACCAGCACAATGGCCGGCTGCCGGGCCGCGCGCGCCAGCAGCGGCAGGTACAGGGCGCGCGCCGTCGCGGTCAGCCCGGACACACGCCTGCGTCCACGCCCGAGCGAAAGGTGGCGTGTGGCTTGCTCAAACGAGGGCGAGTGCTCCAGGTCCGCCAGCAGCTCGCGGACAAAAGGGAGAATCATTGTGTGCCCAGTCTAGCAGCG
>CAXSBW010000034.1:10909-30734 GCA_964235795.1 uncultured Acidobacteriaceae bacterium
CCCCGAAATCCTCGCCAGGTATGAGCCCGTCATTGGGCTTGAAGTTCACGTGCAGCTGCTCACCCGCACCAAGGCCTTCTGCGCCTGCGCCAACCGTTTCGGCGCTGAGCCCAACACACTGGTCTGCCCCGTTTGCCTGGGGCTGCCCGGCGCGCTGCCGGTGCTCAACGCGCGCGCGGTCGAGTTCGCGACCACGGCCGCCATGGCGATCAACGCGGCCATCCGCGAAACGAGCGTTTTCGCGCGCAAGAACTACTTCTACCCCGACCTGCCCAAGGGCTACCAGATCTCGCAGTTCGACAAGCCGCTGGCCGAGCATGGCTATCTCGATATCGAGACCGTCGAGCGTGGCCCCCAGCGCATCGGTATCACGCGACTCCACATGGAAGAGGACGCAGGCAAAAGCCTCCACGACGGCGTTCACGACTCCGCACAAAGCACATCGATCGACCTGAATCGCTGCGGCACTCCGCTGATCGAGATCGTCTCCGAGCCCGACCTCCGTACCGCCGACGAAGCCTACGAGTACCTGACGAAGCTGAAAGAAATCCTGCTCTACACCGGCGTTTCCGACTGCAACATGGAGGAAGGTTCGCTGCGCTGCGATGCCAACGTGAGTGTGCGCCCGCGCGGGCAGCAGCAGTTCGGCACCAAGGCAGAGGTCAAAAACGTCAACAGCTTCCGCTATATTCGCGCTGCTATCGCGTATGAGATCGAGCGCCAGGTCGAAGTGATCGAGTCCGGCGACCGCGTGGTGCAGGAGTCGCGCTTGTGGAACGCCGCCGAGGGTCGCACTTACTCCATGCGATCGAAGGAAGGGGCGCACGATTATCGCTATTTTCCCGAGCCCGATCTGCCGGCGCTTCTTGTCAGCGCAGAAAAGCAGCAAGCGCTTCGCGCGCAGCTGCCGGAGCTGCCGGAGGCACGTCGCGCGCGCATGATCGCCGAGTACGGCATCTCCGCCGGGGACGCGCAAACCCTGACTGCGACCCGTGCCTTTGCCGACCAGTTTGAAGCTGCCGCGCGCGCCGCGAAAAACCCGCGCCGCGTGGCCGCGCTTGTGCAGTCCGAGCTCACCGCGCGGCTCAAGGCCGCCGGGCTTGAGCTCGAGCAATCGCCCATCACCATGGCCGGCATCGCGTTTGCCGCCGATCTGGCTGAGAACGGATCGCTCTCCAGCAAGCAGCTCAAGCAGTTGTTTGATTCGGCCTTCACGGCCGGCGAAGATTTTCCGGCGGTGTATGAACGCGAAAAGCCGCAGCAGATTTCCGATACCGGCGCGCTCGAAAGCATGATTGACGACGTCATCGCTGCGAATCCGAAGCAGGTGGAGCAGTACCGGGGAGGCAAGAAAACCGTGGCTGCTTTCTTTGTCGGCCAGGTCATGCGTCTCAGCAAGGGGCAGGCAAACCCCGCGCTGCTGAATGAACTTGTGACCCGCAAGCTCGACAGCGAGGGCGCTGCAACCACATAGGTCGAGCGCCCTGGAGCGGTCTGGAGCAGTCTGGAGCGGTCTGGAGCGGTCTCATCCACACGCAAGCCCTGGTGACACGCTGTGTCAGACCGCCGCCGAAGCAGCTCTCGCGCGCAAACCTGTGGATGAGACCGCTTCCACAATTCCGGCGATCATATCGCTCGATCCTGCCCGGGCCTTGTGCAGCGGCGGCCTTCACTGTGACAAGCCGGGTTGCTCGTAAGCAGACGATCGGCGCGTTGATTCGCACCACAAAGCTTTGTTATCTGTAAAGAGTACTTTGCCGCATTCGTATCCTGTCGAACAGACCTGCTTTGTTGTGAGGATTACGGTTGATCCATCGCAATGGCGGTTGTCGGCTGCACCGATTCGTCCTAGCGCACGAAGGTATTTTCCTTCCCATTGCGACCGGACAATCCATGCCCAATCATTTCGACAGGGAAGCGCCGAAGCTTTCTCCACGCAATCTCATGCTGGCAGGCCTTTCACAGGCGCTGCTGGATAGACTGGCGCCCCATCTTTACTCCCTCGACCTGCCCCAGGGCACGAGCCTGATCAAGCCCGACCGGCCCATTCAATGGGTATACTTCCTCGAGCGCGGCATGGCCTCCATGAACAGCTTGGATCAGGCCGGCACACCGATCGAGGTCGGCATTATCGGCCGTGAGGGGGTGGTCGGCGTGCAGGCGTTGCTAGGGCAGACGCAAACACAAAATGCTGTTGTCATCCAGGGCGCGGGCAGTGGATTTCGCATTCGCGCCGAGATTCTGCGCGAGTACATGGTCACCGACATTGAATTGACGCGGGCTGTGCATACCTTTGTTTACGCGATGATGGAACAGACGACGCAGTTGGTGCTGTGCAATCGCCTGCACGAGCTGGAGCCGCGCCTGGCACGCTGGTTGCTCATGACCAGCGACGTGATTGAGAGTTCAACCCTGCGTCTCACGCAGGAGTTTCTCGCCGAGATGTTGGGCGTGGGCCGCCCCGCAGTCACCATCGTCGCCGGCATCCTTCAGCGTTCCGGAGCCATCGTCTACAGCCGGGGCCTGGTTGAAATTGTGAATCGAAAGAAGCTCCAGGGGACTTCCTGCGAGTGCTACGGCATCATCCGGCGAGCCTACACCCGGGTGTATCCAGACCTGTTCTAGTCCATTCCTGGGTCATATGTTATGTAGCTAACAAAGCTGCTCCTTGCTGGCGATCCTGGGACAAGGCCACAGTCGCGGCGAGTGAACAGGCCGGTCTGCTGATCCGCTAAACTCCCAGCGCCAGCCTGCGATGCAAGACCGAGAGCATCAGCCCTTTGAGCTGCCATTCGAGCTCGGGGTCATACCGGTAGCCCTCGTCGCGCAGAAAAGCATGCGCACCGTTCACTTCCAGCCACTGGTAGTTCGCCTCGACCTCGTCAAGCCTCGCCAGGATTTTGCGGCGGCCTTCGAGTGAAACGTGAGGGTCCTGCCGACCCCAGATGTGCAGCAGCTCGCCCCCGATTTCGCCGGCGCGTGCAAGCGAGTCATCCTTCTTGCCTTTGCCGAGCGAGCCCGTGTGGATGTCGGTCGCGTAAAAGCAGACAGCTGCGCGGACCTCGGGGTTCATGGCGGCGCGGAACGCGAGATGCCCGCCCAGGCAGATGCCGACAACCCCGAGCCGCCCATTGCACAGCGACATCGCTGCCATATGCCGCAGCAGCGAGCGTGCGTCGTCATCGTAGGCGCCCAGTTCTTTTTCATACTTGTCGAAGTTGCCCCGGTCGGACCCGGCCTGGTCATAGGCCAGCACCGTTCCCGCGGGTTCCAGCTCGTGATACACCTCCGGCACAGCGACCAGGTAGCCGTGCCCGGCGAGAAAGCTCGCGAACCGCCGGATCGGACCGGTTATCTGGAAGATTTCGGAGTACAGAATGATTCCCGGAAACGCCCCTGTCGCCGCCGGATAAAAGAAGTGAGTCCGCATCGGCCCGTTCGCCGTCGGCACGTCCACAACCAGATCGTCTTTCAAAATCATGCTTGCGCCTCACCCTTTCGCAGCGCATGGTGCCCGATATCGCGCCGGTAATGCATCGCTTCAAACTGGATCGACGTGAGGACGGCGTAAGCCCGGTCCAGCGCCGCCGGGAGCGTGGGACCGACCGCGCTCACGCCCAGCACTCGCCCCCCCGATGTCCGGTAAACGCCAGCTTCCAGCACGGTCCCGGCATGGAAGATGTCCACGCCTTCATTCGCCACGAGGCCCGAGATTGGCAGCCCGGTCCGGAATGCGCCGGGGTAGCCGCCGGAGGCCGCGACCACGCACACCGAAGCGCCGGGCCGCCAGCGAAACTCCGTATCGCTCAACCGCCCGTCCACCGTGGCTTCCATGGCCTCATACAGGTCGCTTTCAAGCAGCGGGAGCAAGGCCTGCGTTTCCGGGTCGCCGAAGCGCGTGTTGTATTCAAGCACGGCCGGACCCCGCGCCGTCATCATCAGGCCGACAAAGAGCACCCCTACAAACGGTGTGCCCTCGGCGGCCATGCCGTCGATCGTCGGCTGCACGATGTGCTGCAGGATCCACGCGCGCATCTCGGGCGCCAGCATTGCGCCGGTCGTGTACGCACCCATGCCGCCCGTGTTGAGCCCCGTATCGCCTTCGCCCGCACGTTTATGGTCCTGCGCCGGCGGCAGGGGGGCCACATGGCGGCCATCGCTCACCACCAGAAACGAGATCTCCTCGCCCTCGAGAAACTCTTCCAGCACCACGCTTTCGGCGCGCGAACCCAGCAGGGTTCCATCGAACAGTCCCGCGATGGCCGCTTCAGCCTCAGCGTGGGACGCGCAGATCAGAACACCTTTGCCGGCGTGCAGTCCGTCCGCCTTGACCACGACCGGCCCCTCAAACAGCCCGAGTGCTTCCCGCGCTTCGGCAACCGTCGAGCATGCGGCAAAGTGTGCCGTCGGGATCGCGTGCCGCTGCATAAAGCGCTTGGCAAAAGCCTTGCTGGACTCCAGCTGTGCCGCGGCGCGGGTCGGCCCAAACACGCGGATGCCGCGCGCCTGCAGAGCGTCGACCAGGCCCAGCGCCAGCGGCACCTCCGGCCCTACGACCACCAGCGCCGGCTCCTCGCGCGTGGCCAGCGCGACCGCAGTGTCGACGTCCGCGACATCGAGCGGCACACACCGGGCGACGGCCGCGATACCGCCGTTACCCGGCGCGCAGACCACCTCGCCCACACGCGGCGAGCGCCGCAGTGCCCAGCAAAGCGCATGCTCGCGCCCACCCCCACCGATCACCAGAACCTTTGCGCCGTTGCTCATTGCATCCTCAAGGCTACTTGAAAACTGCCGTGCTTCCTCAACGATCCGTAGAAAGCTCGAGCTTTCTGCCGGTTCACTCGGCTGGGCCGTCATTTGGTTCTTCTGTTCCTTTGTGTTTCCTTTTAACACTTTTTATGATCTGACAGTCTCAGTCATACATGCCGCTCATAATCGAGCGATCCGTTGCCCAATGAAACAGATTGCGGTCGCTTCCGTATGGAGAGGAACGTTGTTCAACATGGCTTGGATGGGGGGCCTGGATGGTTGGCGGTGATGAGCATTCCGTCTGTTTGCCGGGATGCCCGAACCATGGTTCTTTCCTGAGTCTGCCCGTATGGGAGACTGCAAAGGACCATGACCTTCGCAACCGCCAACTCGCTGCAATCAACCGATAGGCGTCGGCATCGGTAAAGATGTGCACGTCTTCGGTGTTGTGAAGTATGCTTTTCACACCCGCGATGAAAGCTTATCCAGTCACATCAGACGGCCGGTATTTCGTCGTGCGCGGCCGCCTATGGCGCTGCAGCAATCCCCAAATCTCTGAAGAGGAAAGGAAGCGGCTCACTGTGGAGCTCATGGCGGCGCGACGTGCAAAGGGCATCGCTATGCGCGCCGGCGACACCGAAGGACGCGAACAGGCCCGAAAGCAGGTCGATGCTGCCAAGATCGCGCTTGGCGAACGTGGCGCTGTGTGGTGGACGGATGGAGCACCGGATGTAAATCGTCACATGGCGAAGAACACTTCCTACGCTGCATGGTTCGCCGCGTTGAGGAATGGATGACGGCGCCCCAAACTTTTGGCTTCAACGAAAGAGATTGATGAGAATCCTGATTTTTGGGCGCGGCGTGATTGGCGCGCTTTACGGCTGGGCGTTTGAGAAGGCCGGGCACACTGTCGAATTTTTTGTAAGGCCGGGCCGCAAAGCGCACTACGGACCTGTGCTGCCTTTGAAGTTCTATGACACGCGGACGAAGGCCATGGGTGCCCTGGTTGAGGCGAACTGGCCGATCACCATGCGCGAAGAGATACCGACTGACCACGATTACGATCTCATCCTCGTCAGCGTTCAGCACCAGATGTTTGCCGAGGCTGTAAGCGCTTTGGCCGGCAAGGCTGCGAAAGCGACGATCCTGATCTTCAATAACTTCTGGACGGATCCTTTGCAATCGGTGTCAGCTCTTCCCAAGAGCCAGCTCGCCTGGGGTTTTCCGGCGGCCGGCGGGGCATTTGATGGGCACGGCATCCTGCACGGCGGCTTACTGAAGCAGGTCCAGTTCGGAACCTTCGGCACCGACCCGACGGCTCGTGAGGTATCCATTCGCGCCGTGTTCAGCCAGGCAGGATTCAAGGTGAAGGAACATCGCGACTTCAGATCCTGGCTTTGGATACATTTTGCCGCAAATGCCGGGTTCCACCTGCAGGCCTTGCGGGCAGGCTCTGTGCGGACGGCTTTTGATTCACTGCCACAGGCGCACAGCGCCGTGCTGAACGTCCGCGAGCTTATGCCCGTGCTGAGAGCGCGAGGTGTCGATATCGAGCATGACGCCGGCGACCTGGCGCTCTATAAACTTCCTCCATGGGTTGGGGCGCTCACCCTGAAAATGGCTGTAAATTTCTTCCCGCCCATGAAGGCTTCTCTTGAACACAACGAAGTTCGCGAAGAGCTGAAGATCTTCTGCCGGGATGTCTACACTGAGGCGCAGGAACTGGGTGTGAAGGTTCCGCGTTTCGCGTCTGCCGCGTCCTTATTCGCGCGTAACAAGGGATGATTGACCTGCATGCAGAACAGCTTTCTCCCACTAACAACCGCGCGAATCTGACCCGTGTTCACGTTCTTACCGTGCATTTCCGCAGCGATGGGCTTTCCGGCCCGCAGAGTCCATTCAATCCTGGTTTGGCGGACAAGATAGCCGGTCCGATCCGGAGCCGGATGTGGGGAGCAGCTCAATCCTGATGCCGGCTGCATGGGTGCGTCATCGGGAAAGCCATCAGGTGAATACCGATGTCTCGCGCATCAAACGAAGAACGGTTCGCGATAGATCTTCGTCCGTGTGGGCGACAGGAAGATTGCCCGTGTTGCATGCTCAACCGGCTTGTCCAGGCTCGTGTGCGATATGCAACAAGCGCCCATGAGTTGTCTTCCCATCGAAGCTGCGGCTTCAGCTCACAAGGCTGGATGGGCGGCAATCAGCCGCAGTGCGTTACCCCACGGATCGACGAAGGTACCGTCATTCAAAGGCCGCCAGCCGCTCGACAGCATTTTGTCGCTCATGGCGATCCAGTCCGTAGGTGGCAGATGGAGTTCCCAGAAGGACAGACGTGCTTCCGTCTCGGAAGCCGTTCGCACGTTTCCTGCCCAAGTGTTCAGACCGATGTGATGGTGATACTCGCCTGCCGCGAGGAACAGCGCTCCCGGGAAGCTTCGGGAACGGACGTTCATGCCGAGCCCATGGTGATAAAGCTGCTCCGCACGGGATACGTCGCCGATGTAGAAGTGAATATGGCCCATGGTGCTGCCGAGCGGAACTCCCGCCCACCGTTGATGCCGATGATTCAATAGCTTGCGGAGGTCCAATGGCTCTGCAGCCACGGCAATCTCGCCGTTGTGCCACAACCAATTTTCCGGGCTTCGGTCCGCATAGACCTCAACCTGAAGGCCGTCCGGATCTTCGAGATAGAAAGCCTCGCTTACCAGGTGGTCGCTCATCCCGGCTCGCACCCCGAAAACTTGAAGGTGTTCAGCAAAGCTGCCAAGGTCTGCGCGGGAAGGGAGCAGCAGGGCGAAATGGTAAAGCCCAAGCCGCTTGCCCGTAAGTTCACGGACACCCTTTCTTTCTTCCAGTTCGAGCAGGATGCGGTTTTCTTCCCCTACGCCAAGCTGCGCGAAGTTTCCGCTTCGAGCCAGAATCTGCAGACCAATAATTTCTGCGTAGAAGTCGAGCGAGCGTTGAAGGTCGGACACGATCAGTCCGACCTTTCCAAGCTTTGTTGCTGCCGACAAAAGAGGCGTTGCAGCCGTTGCAAGCTGCAACCCTCGCTCCTCCATGGTGCTGGTCATAAACATTCCTTATGGAAAAGTAGCGCGAACCATTCGGTGAATGAGCGGTCCAGTGATCGTTAGAGCAATTCTCCTGTAAGTGTAGAGGGATCAGCGGCTGTGAACGTGGCCTTTCCCTAATGAAAGGCCACACATAGACCATCTCAGCCCCATACAGCAACAGGAGAATTGCATTAAGCGCGAGCTTCCCTGTCGCCAAATGGCAGCGGCGTTGCGGCCGTCTTATGCCACAAGATGTACGACACCAACAGAACCAGGAAGAACGCGAACGGGAAGAGTGCATACACCACGTCTCCCGTGATGATGTGCGACGCCGTTGCGCCAAGGAAATCGAAGGTGAAACCCGCATAGGCCCACTCCTTCATCCTGGGCAGCTTGCCGGTGAGGATCGCGATGCCGCCGAGGATCTTCGCTCCACCCAAAATCTTCATCAGGTACAGCGGGTACCCGAGGGCGATCATGATCTTCACGATGCTTGCAGGTCCATGTGTGAACGCTTCGACGAATGCTCCGGCAGTCGCAGGCAGGAACATGACCAGCGTCAGTGTCCAGTAGATGATCTTGTTCCGTCGTTGTCCCTTCGCAAGGGAGTCCTGAACTCGGGTTTGTGTTGCGGTGTTTGCGGGAGTGCTGACCAGGGTCTGCATATCATGTCCTTTCGTTCACTCGGAGCGGCAAATACGCGAGTGCGAACACGAACAATCTGTTCGTAGGGCTAGTATGGGATGTTCGCTTAGGTTGCACAAGGAGGCACTATTTTGAGCGAAACGAACATTTCTGTTCCCGATAGCTCCTTGTCTCCTACCGATTGCAAGGGCCTGGCCGACGTGCTTGCCGGCGTCGGAGACAAACGGACCACCATGGTCGTTGGAGCACTGTCCAAGGCTCGCTGCGCTACTACGAGATTCAGAGGCGCGTCAGCGGTATCTCGCCATGTTTACAATAACTTTGAAGCGACTGGAGGCCGGCGGCATCGTCACACGCACACTGTTTCCCTCCGTGCTATCTCGGGTCGATGATAAGTTGACAGCGTTCGGGGCTGTTTTGGTGCAGCCCGGCAAACATCATCCGGCACCGGAGCTGCCGGCCCACGCTGACTTCACGCGAGTCATCAATTTATCTCGGTAAAACAGTTTGCGACGTCAATCAGGCCAAGGCCTGCGGCACCGCTTCGTCCCAGCGCCCCTGCGCTTTCAAAATGAGTTCCACCACCTCCCGCGCCGTCCCGCGCCCGGCCAGGCGCCTGGTGACGTAGTGGCACACACGCTTCAGCTCCGGCACTCCATCGGCCACGCATACTGCCAGCCCGGCGCGCTCGGCCAGCGGAATATCCGGCAGGTCGTCGCCCATGTAGCAGACCTCGTCGGCCGATACGCCGGCCTTTTCGAGAATCTCTTCAAAGGCAATCGTTTTTTTCGCCTGGCCCAGGTACACAAAGTCCACCTTCAGCTCCTGCGCGCGGCGCTGCACCGCGGGCGACCGTCGCCCGGTGATAAACCCTGTGCGAATGCCCATCGTGTGCGCGAGCGACAGACCCTGTCCATCCTGCGCGTTGAAGATCTTCATCTCCGACACGGTGCTCGCCCCTGCTGCGTCGGTCGAGCCAATCAGGCACACGCCGCCGTCGGTGACTGTGCCGTCCACGTCCATCAGAAACACCTTGATGCGGCGCGCGCGCGCCAGCACATCTTCGCTTGCCAGCTCTTCCATACACGCATGGTACCGCCTGGCGAGAAGAGCGGCCACTATACTTAAGCTCGTGCCCGAAACCGCCCATCCGAGCAAGCGAGTGCTGCTCCATCTCGGTCCCGCCTTTGTTGCCAGTATCGCCTATATCGACCCCGGCAACTTCGCTACCAACTTCGAGGCCGGCGCGCGTTTCGGCAACCAGCTGTTATGGGTACTGCTCTGGTCCAACGCGATGGCCATCATCATCCAGTACCTGTCGGCCAAGCTCGGCATCGCGACCGGTCGCACCCTGCCGCAGAACTGCCGTGATCATTTTTCCCGCCGCACGACCATCGGCCTATGGCTGGCTGCCGAGATCGCAGCCCTGGCGACCGACCTGGCCGAGTTTCTGGGCGCGGCGCTCGGCTTCTATCTCCTGTTCGGCCCGTGGTTCCTGGCGCACGGCTGGTCGCGCACCGGCACCCTCCTGTTTGCGGCACTCGTCGCTACCCTGTTTGTTTTCGCCTTGCTGGCCCTTGAAACCCGTGGGTTTCGCAGGTTCGAGATTGCCATCATCGGCTTTGTCGCTGTTATCGGCCTTTGCTACGCGGCCGAGCTCGCGCTGGTTCACCCGGCGTGGTCCGGCATCGCTTTTCACATCCTGGTGCCGCAGGTCGGGCGCGACAGTATCTATGTCGCCGTGTCCATGCTCGGTGCCACGGTCATGCCGCACGTCGTCTATCTTCACTCCGCGCTGGTGCAGCCGCGTGTGCGGGAGCGAGCCCTGCGGCCCGGGGCGTCGCAACACGCTTACCTGTCGCGACTGCGGTTGCTGTCGTACGAGAAACTCGACGTGCTGCTCGCGATGAACGGCGCATGGCTCGTCAACTCGGCCATGGTCGTTGTGGCGGCCGCAGCCTTTCGCGGCCACGCCCACGCGAGCGGTTTTTCCATCGAAGAGGCGCACCAGACGCTCGGGCCGCTGCTCGGGCCCGCCTCGGCCGCCATCTTTGCGGTAGCGCTTTTGTGCTCCGGGCTTTCGTCGTCCACCGTCGGCACCATGGCCGGGCAAGTGGTCCTGGAAGGCTTTCTGGATGTGCGCTTCCCCGTGTTTTTGCGACGGCTGCTCACGCTCATTCCTTCGCTGGTCGTCATCGCCAGCGGGCTCGATGCGCTCAGGATCCTCATCCTTTCGCAGGTCGTCCTGTCGTTCGCGCTGCCCTTCGCCCTCATCCCCTTGCTGTTGCTGACGAGCCGCGCGGGTGTGATGGGCCGGTTCGTCAATGCACCCGTGACACGACGCCTGGGGTGGGCCATTGCCTTTATTGTGATCGGGCTTAACGGCATGCTGCTGTGGCAGCTCGCTTCCGGTCAGGGCTGACGCGTTCCCACGGCTGCAATCGACTTGATCGCGGCCAATGGGAGCGCTACGCCTTCCACAAAGACCTGCCGTATCAGCGCTCGGTGCCTGAACTGGCCGACTTGGCCCGGGAACCGAGCCCTGGCCGCGCAGGCGGTTTCAGCTTTCAAGGCGCTGCGACCGCGGCCTTCAGCCCGCTATGCAGGGCCTTTACCAGCGCTCCGTCCACCGTATCCCCGCTTAATTCCCAGATCATCATCCCGCCCAGCCCGTGGCTTCGCGCATAGCCGGCTTTTGCTTCCGCCGAGGCCGGATCGTCATAGGTCCAGAAGCTGTCGCCGTCATACAGCCACGGTGTCTGCGAGTGCGGGTCGCGGAAGCGCGGTCCCGGCATCGCCGCGATTTCGCGATAGGGCGTGTCGCCATGCTCCGGGCTGCCCGGCATGGCGAAACCATGCTGCGCTCCGGCATCCTTCACGCCGGTCCAGTGATAGCCGTAAAACGGCATCCCGATCAGCAGCTTGTCTTTCGGGACACCCGCCGCCACGTACTCGGCCACTGTTTCATCCACATTGCCCGCGTCCCGCACCACGCCCGGCATGGCGTAGAGCGGGGCCACGATCCCCGTCACCTTCTGCCACGGCCCGTTATAGTCATAGTTCATCAGGCCCAGCAGGTCCACAGCTCGCCCCACCGCGGCCCAGTCCACACCCGGGTACCGCGCCAGTCCTGGAGCCGCCGCAAATGTCAGCATCGGCCGGGTGTGTGTCGCCACGCCGTAGGCGTCCAGCTGCCG
This sequence comes from uncultured Acidobacteriaceae bacterium, assembly GCA_964235795.1. Lineage (GTDB taxonomy): Bacteria > Acidobacteriota > Terriglobia > Terriglobales > Acidobacteriaceae > EB88. The sequence goes on from CAXSBW010000034.1 coordinate 22,560, forward strand.
CCGAAACTCCGCCGCAAGCGCTGTGTAGTTCGGCCCGTCCGCCGGGCTTGCGTTCGGGTACTCCCAGTCCACGTCAATGCCGGTGAAGAGCCCCGGCGCGGTGACCCCTGCGGCCAGATTGCCACGCAAAAACATGTCGATGCAGGAAGCAACAAAGGAGGCGCGCTTTTCGGGTTGTGCCGCGTCGGCAAACGCGGCCGGCTTGCCCTCGAGCGAAATCAGCATGCGCAGGTGCGGAAACCTTGCATGCAGCTGCTGCAATTGGTGAAACTCGCCTTTGAGCGGGGCAGCCGGATTGTCATCTGAACCGTCGACGCTGGTCCCCGCCGTGTACACATGCGCGATGTCGGCGTTGGGGTCCGCCACCGCGCAGCGACCATTGACCACAAAAGCCTGGGCATAATCAATCTGGTCCAGCACCGCAGCCGAGCCGCTCGCGAGGAGGTCACGCGCCGACCAGGGCGGCGTTCCATACAAACCCCATTGCGGCAGATAACCCACCAGCACGGGCCCTTGCGCCAGGCAACGAAAGGAAAGCAGGAACAGCAACAGAAGGAAGCGAGTCATTCGTGGGGGTTGACGTGCAACCAGGCAAAAGGGACGCATAAGAACCCGCGAAACGTCAGTTCATCCCCCGTACCGGGGCCTTCAGGCTGTTCCGGGCGAATGTAGCCTGTCTACGGTGCACCGGGACGGTCCAATTCAGACGGTCGAATCCAGACGGTCCAATTCAGCAAACCAGCCACAAGGCTCAAGAAAGAACCGGGAAGCATGGAAGCCTCCCGGCCTGGGCCCCACTTTTGTGTGACGGGGGTGCAGCTTCTGCGCGACCAGATCGGTCACCGGCGACCAAGGTCTGGTTGCGAATTCTTGGTTGATGGCGAATCGGGAGCTTAGCCCTGGCGAACACGCTCGTTATGTTTCGCGCGCGCGATGGCCTGGGAAAGACGGTTCTGTTGACGGTTCAGCACGCGGCGCTCACGGGCAGTCAGGCTGCCATGGTTCGCGACGCGCATGGTTTTTGCTTCGTTCGCGATGCGGGCCTCGCGTTCTTCAAGCCGCGCTGTTTCACGCGGTGTCAGTGCTCCGCTGCGTACACCTGCGGCGATGCGTTGTTGCTGGCGCTCGCTGCGAACGGCGAGCGTTCCAGGGGCCGTGGCGCTGGTTTGCGCCACGGCAGTGAGAGTGGAAAGAGCGATCAGTGTAAGTGCTGCAAATGTGGCGCGCATGGCATTTCTCCTTGCGTCTCCGTGTCCTTCAGGTAGGACGGGGCTCGCATTTCGTTGTAGGGGGAAACACGAGCCTTGCGTGGAAGTCGCGCCGGTTGTCGCGACTGTGTTGATCCGTCGTGTGAGCTGTTTGATCTCACTTTGCGCTGCTGAGACTCCTATCGGCTGCTTTGCGAAAGCCATGAGAGGCTGAGGAGAGTTTCTGCCGGTATACTCGTTTCGATCTCCTTTCCGAGGCTTCCCCATGTTTCGTTCTTGCCTGCACTGGATCGTCGGCTGCGCAGTGCTGCTGGCTCCGGCCGCGCGTGCCGCCGACAGTGGTGTTGCGTTCCGCGCCCTGGTCGATCGCTTTTACTCGGCTGCTCTGCCGTACCAGCCCACGCAGGCAACCGCACTCGGCATCCACGATTACGACGGCAGGCTGGAAGACTGGAGCGATGCAACACGCTCGACGGAGATCCGCGGGCTGCACTACTTCATGAGCAAGTTCGACGCGATACCGGCCGCCGGGCTGGACGCCTCGACCGAAGCGGACCTCGAGATCATGCGCAACAACCTGCGCTCGCAGCTGCTGTCGCTTGAAACCATCAGGATGTGGCAGAAGAACCCGGACATGTACGCTACCGGCATCACCAACGCGGCATTTGTGCTGATGGAGCGCGAGTTCGCTTCGCCCGACGACCGTTTGCGATCGCTCGTCGCGCGCGAGGAGCTGATGCCGAGAATGATGGACGAGGCGCGTGCGAATCTGCAGAACCCGCCGCAGATCTACACCGAGATCGCGCTCGAACAGCTGCCCGACGACGTGGCTTTCTTCGAAAGCGATGTGCCGGCAGCGTTTGCGAAAGCGACCGATGCGGGGCTGAAAGCGCGTTTCGCCCGGTCCAATGCCGCCGTCATCGCGGCCCTGCAAAGTTATGGGCAGTGGATGAAAACCGACCTGCTGCCGCGCTCGCACGGCGACTTTCGCTTTGGTGCCGACACCTTTGCAAAAAAGCTGCAGTACGACGAGATGGTGACCACCTCGCTGCCGCAGCTGCTCGCGATTGCGACCGACGATCTGCACCGGAACCAGGCCGAGTTCGCCCGTGTAGCCAGGCTGGTCGATCCGGCAAAGCAGCCGAAGGAAGTGCTGGCGGAGCTGGCCGGCATCCATGTCGCGCCCGACCACCTGCTGCAGGACTTCCACGATCACTTTGCGAGCGAGATCGGCTTTATTCGCGACAGAAAGATCATCACGATTCCGTCTGACGTGGAGCCGGTGCTTGAAGAAACGCCGCCGTTTGAACGCGCAACCACGCAGGCCAGCATGGACCCGCCGGGCCCGTTTGAAACGCACTCGACCACGGCGTATTTCAACGTGACGCTGCCTGAAAAAGACTGGACGTCGGAGCACATCGCGCAGCACATGGCGGCATATAACGTAGGCACGGTGGTTAGCACGTCGGTGCACGAGGCCTATCCCGGCCACTATGTGCAATTTTTGTGGGTCAACACCGCGGGACTGAGCAAGGTTCGCAAGATCGTGACGGCCAACACGAATGTGGAGGGCTGGGCGCACTACTGCGAGCAGATGATGCTCGACGCGGGCTACGGGCAGCCGGGGGCAGGAGCAAAGGACGCCCGCGAGGCCAACCTGGTAAGGCTGGGACAGCTGCAGGATGCACTGCTGCGGGATGCGCGATTTGTGGTCGCCATCAGCATGCATACAGGCACTATGACAACCGCGCAGGCCGCCGAGTTCTTCGTCAACGAGGGCTACCAGTCACGCTCCATCGGCGAGATGGAAACCAGGCGCGGCACCACCGACGCGCTTTATCTTTATTACACGCTGGGCAAGCTCGAGATCATGAAGCTGCGCGCCGATGTGCAAGCGAAGCAGGGCGCGGCTTTCTCGTTGCAGGCGTTTCATGATGCATTCATGAAGCAGGGCGGCGTGCCGATACCCATTGTGCGGCGGGCGCTGCTGGGCGACAGCTCGCCCAGCCTGTAGTGTCTCAGGCCGCGACGAAAAAGGGTCGCGTCACGAGCCCCCTGTCTGTCACAATAACGGCAACGCTCACCACCATTGGAGACCGATTCCCCGATGAAGCACAAGGTTCGCAAAGCAGTTTTTCCGGCCGCGGGTTTAGGCACGCGCTTTTTGCCGGCGACCAAAGCTATCCCCAAGGAAATGCTGGCGCTGGTCGACAAGCCGATCATTCAGTACGGCGTGGAAGAAGCGCTCGCTGCCGGCATTGAAGAAATCATTATCGTCACCGCGCGCGGCAAGGGCTCGATCGAGGACCACTTCGATACCAGCTTTGAGCTGGAAGCCTCGCTCGAAAAGAAGGGCAAAACCGAGCTGCTGGCCATCGCACGCCGGGTCGCGACGATGGCCAAAATCTCCTATGTGCGGCAGAGCGAGGCGCGCGGGCTGGGTCATGCCGTGTTGATGGCAAAGGAGCTGGTCGGCAACGAGCCCTTCGCCGTGCTGCTGCCGGACGACGTGATGGCGGGCACGGTGCCCTGCATTCAGCAGATGGTCGAGGCCTACGACGAGGTCGAAAGCACCCTGTTGGCGACGCAGGTGATTGAAGGGCCGGCGATCTCGGCCTACGGTGTGCTCGACGGCAAGCCGGTCGAGGGCCAGCCGAAACTGTTTGAAGTCAGCGGCATGGTTGAAAAACCGAAGCTCGAGGACGCGCCTTCAAAAAACGCCATCATCGGCCGCTATATCCTGACCCCGGCGATCTTTGAGAAGATCGAGAAACTAAAGCCCGGTGCGGGCGGGGAGCTCCAGCTGACCGACGCGATCAAGGCACTGATTGGGGAGGAAAAGGTCTATGGGTATGCGTTTGAGGGCATCCGGCACGACGCGGGCGATAAGCTCGGGATGCTGCAGGCCACCGTCGACTTTGCGCTGAAACGCGAAGATCTTGGGCCGAAATTCCGCGAGTACTTGAAGGGGCTGTCGCTGTAATTGCGAGCAGGCAGAGGGTGACTGATGATTGAACCGGCGGAGCCACCACACCACCATCACCACCGGACCGGCATTCCCTGGTTCGATCTCATCATGCCTCTGGCGGTGATTTCGGTCTCCGTGGCTTCACTCCTCACTTCCTTACACTCAGAGAAGTCGATGGAAGCGTTGGTGGAGCAGAACAGCCGGCTTGTGCGGGCCCAGTCGACGCCGTTGCTCACATATGACACTGGAAACACAGAGGACGGTAAGCCTGTGATTTCTATGGTAGTGCGAAATGTCGGCACCGGGCCGGCAGAGGTCTTCTGGTTCCATGCGACGGACGCCCAAGGCGTTGATTACACCGGCGGCGCTCTTTCAGACCGAATCAACAAAAGCTATCCAAATGCTTTCCACCTATCCGAAGTCATAGCGCCATCTTTAATGCGCCGAGACGAGGAGCGTGTCATTTTTAAGTGGCCGAAGCCGAGTGGAAACCCGGCCGCGCTCTCTGACTGGGAGAAGCTCAACCTGACGCGTCGCCACCTGCACCTGAGCGCCTGCTACTGCTCGATGTTTGACGAGTGCCGCATCACCGATTTTGGCGTTAGTCGCCCGAAACCTGTGAACTCATGCGAGCAAGGTACTCGGCAAGGGCAGGAGTGACATGAGGTAGGACGGCAAACAGGCGGTGTGACCAGATCCCACTTCCATCGCGCACCTGCCGCTTACGAGCGAGGAAACAACGGGCCGCTCAGACCGTGGAAGAGGCCGCCAAATAGCATGGCCATGACAACGCCGACTGCGAGTAAAAGCAGCCAAAGAATGATCAGCGCCGGAATGGTCGCGATGACCCACTTGACCATAAACCGGCACATGGCACCGATCGACATGTCGATGTCGGTGATGACGACAGCGCGCTGGTCGGCGGTGTTGAGCGTGTAGGGTGGGGTCTGCATGGGAGTCTGAGGCGGTATCGTCGACATGCGGGCAAGTATACGAAGAAGCCCGGTTCGCGCGAAAGTGTCTCGCGTGAACCGGAACGTTTAACACGCTATGACTGCTTCGGAAGCGTCTTCATATCGATCACAAAGCGGTACTTCACGTCGGACTTGACGACGCGTTCATAGGCTTCATTGATCTTGTTGATCGGGATGATCTCAATATCGGAGACGATGCCGTGCTCGGCGCAGTAGTCGAGCATCTCCTGCGTTTCCTTCATGCCGCCGATGCCGGAGCCGGTGAGCGAGCGCCGGTTGGCCAGCAGGCTGAACGCCGGGATCGACGCCGGCTCCTCCGGGATGCCGACCTGGCAGAGTACGCCATTGCGCTTCAGCAGGCCGAGGTACACATTGAGGTCGTGCGGCGCTGAAACCGTGTCGAGGATGAAATCGAAGCTGTTCTTATGCGCGGCCATCTGCGCCTCGTCTTTTGAGCTGACAACCTCATCCGCGCCCAGGCGTTTCGCGTCCTCGGCTTTGTTGAGCGAGGTGGTGAACTGGACCACACGAGCGCCGAAAGAATGGGCGAACTTCAGGCCCAGGTGCCCCAGCCCGCCGAGGCCGACCACGCCGACCTTTTGCCCGGCCTTGACGCCCCAGTGTCGCAGCGGCGAGTAGGTCGTAATGCCCGCGCACAGCAAAGGTGCTACGCCGGCGGGGTCGAGCCTGGGCGAGATGGGGTGCACGAAGTGCTCGTCCGTCACAATCACGTTGGAATAACCGCCATAGGTCGGCGCGCCGTCGTATTCCTTGCCGTTATAGGTTTCGACCGCGCCCTTTTCACAGTACTGCTCATCATCCGCTTTGCAGTTCTCGCACTCGCGACAGCTGTTGACAATCACGCCGACCGCGGCCGGGTCGCCCACCTTGAAGCGCGTCACGTCGCTGCCGACAGCGCTCACCTTGCCGACGATCTCGTGGCCCGGCACCATGGCGTACTTCGAGTTTTTCCATTCATTGCGAGCCTGGTGGATGTCGGAGTGGCACACGCCGCAAAACTCGATATCGATAACCACATCGTGGGGGCCGGGGTCGCGGCGCTCGAAGGAAAACGGGCTGAGCGGCGTGGTGGCGTCCTGGGCGGCATAGCCCTGGGCTTGAATCATGGTATGTCCTCTTTGTGTGCTGTGTTTCCGTGGTTCCCCGGATACAGGTTTGGATGCCGGGGAGCGAGGACCGGCTTCTTAGCGGGCGAACTCGCTCCGCTTGCGGCTGTAGAAGAAGTAGATCAATAGCCCGGCCGCGAGCCAGACAAAAAATCGCAGCCAGGTCACAATCGGCAGGCCGGCCATCAGCACAATGCAAAACACGATGGAGAGCACAGGCAGCACAGGGCCGCCAGGGCATCGGAACGACCGGTGACGACCGGGATCTTTCCAGCGCAGGACGAGCACGCCGGCCGAGACCAGCACAAACGCAAACAGGGTGCCGATATTGGACAAATCGGCAAAGGTGCCGATATCAAGCAGGCCCGCCGGCAACCCGACCACCAGGCCGGCCACCCAGGTGGAAACAGCCGGGGTCCGAAAGCGCGGGTGGATGCGTGAAAAAGCGTCGGGCAGCAGCCGGTCGCGCGACATGGCAAACCACACCCGTGCCTGGCCGATCTGGAAGACCAGGATCGACGAAACCATGCCCAGGATCGCCCCGATCAGTACCGCGAGCCGCACCCAGTGCAGCAGGGGGCTGCCGGTTGCGAGGGAGAGTTTTTTGAGCGTGTTGACGACCGGCGCGGCGTCGTCGATCAGCTGGTCCCAGCGGATGAGACCGGTCAGCACCACGGCCACGGCAATGTACAGGATCGTGCAAAGAATCAGCGTTGCGATAATGCCCAGCGGCACATCGCGCTGAGGATTTTTGCACTCTTCCGCCGCGGTCGAAACCGAGTCGAAACCGATGTAGGTGAAGAAGATGATGGAGCCGCCGGTCAGCACACCCGACCAGCCGTTCGGCACAAAAGGGTGATAGTTGCCGGGATGGATGAAACTTGCGCCCGCGATCACAAACACCAGGATCGCCGCGATCTTCAGCAGCACCAGCACGTTGTTGGTGCCGGCCGACTCGCGAATGCCGCGTACCAGGATCACCGTGATGAGCATGACGATCAGAAACGCCGGGACATTGAAGCCGAAGTGCCAGCCGGGGCCATAAAGCGTGTGTCCGGCAAGGTCCGACAGGCCGCTCGGCAGGTAGGCGGGCGAGATCCATTGGAGCGAGGGGTGGATGCCGAGCCAGTCCAGCAGGTCGACCGCGTGCGCGGCAAAGCCGACCGAAACGGCCATATTCGAGAATGCGTACTCGAGGATCAGGTCCCAACCGATGATCCAGGCGACCAGCTCGCCCATGGTCGCGTAGGTGTAGGTGTAGGCCGAGCCGGCGAGGGGAATCATGCTGGCCAGTTCGGCATAGCACAGCCCCGTGAAGCAGCAGACAACTGCGACCAGCACGAGCGAGATGGCGATCGCCGGACCGGCGCCGGGACGGCCCAGCAGCGCCGTGTGGTGGACCAGGTAGTCGGCCACCGGCGTGTTGAGGATGGAGGTGGTGTCGAACTTTTCGCCCGCGATGGCCGTGCCGATGACGGTAAATATGCCGGAGCCGATCACCGCGCCGATGCCGAGCGCGGTCAAAGAGCCCAGGCCGAGCGTTTTGCGGAGCGAGTGCTCCGGCCGCTCGGACTGCTCAATCAGCTTGTCGATGGATTTGCGGGCGAACAGTTGGTTCGGCAGCGGCGTCGGCTCCGGGCGGGAAGATGGCGAGGTGTGGGGAGACGACATGGCCCTGCCAGGATTGATTCGCGCCGAAGGCGAATGCTCAGCAGGGGGGTGGCCCTAGCGCTTGCCGGTGCCGCGGGTCAGCTTCTTGGGCTTCTTCTTGCCGGAGCCGCGGGGCTCAGTGCGCTTTGCTTTGGGGGTGGCTTTTTTGCGAGCAGCGCGTTTGAGGGTTTTGCGCTCTTCGGTGGATTCGATCTTGGTCGTGTTTGCCATGGGTGGGGTCTCTTTCG
>CAXSBW010000035.1:0-7701 GCA_964235795.1 uncultured Acidobacteriaceae bacterium
CTTACAGGAGAATTGCTCTAGGGGATTCGCGGTCGCCGTGCTGTTCCTGCTGCCGCTCGTGGCCGGGGCGCAACAGCCGGTGGGCGGCGCGGGGCCGGCGGAGACCCCCACCCTGCGCGTCAACACCAACCTGGTGCTGGTGCCGACCCTGGTGGAAGCAGGCAAGGGCCAGGTGGTGTACGGACTCGGGGCGGACGCTTTTTCGCTGCTGGATAACGGGGTGCCGCAGCGGGTTCACGTCGACGACGACCTGGACACCACGCCGGTGTCGCTGGTGGTGTGTTTGCAAAAGGGCCGAAGCAGCGCGCTGCAGTTCGGCAAGTTCGCGCGGCTCGCATCGTTGCTGAACCTGTTTCTGGGCGATGGCAAGGGCGAAGTGACACTGGTGGAGTTTGACTCGCAGCTGGAGTTCAGAGAGAACTGGACCGGCGACACGGACCTGATCGCGGAAGACCTGAACCACCTGGAGCCGGGCGACGGCGGGGCGGCGCTGCTGGACGCGGCCGGTTACTCGCTGGGACTGCTGGAAGCGCGGCCGCCGGAGCGGCGGAGGATCCTGCTGCTTGTCAGCGAGTCGCGCGACCACGGCAGCAAGCGGGTGTCGCCGCCGGAACTGGTGGAGCGGATCGGCCGGAGCAACACGCTGGTGCTGAGCCTGACCTGGTCGCCGGTGCGGGCGGAGTTTCTCGACCAGCTGGTGAACCCCGGTTCAGGCGGGCTGATTCCGCTGGTGATGCTGGCCGCGAGTGCGATGAAACAGAACGCGGCGAAGTCGCTGGCGGTGATGAGCGGCGGGGAAGCGATGAGCTTCGGCAGCGAGCGGTCGTTTGAGGAGCAGGTGTCGCTGATGGCGAGCCACGCGCGCAATCGCTACATGCTGAGCTTTCGTCCGACGGAGCTGACGCCGGGACTGCACCGATTGCAGGTAGAGTTGAAGAGCGAGACGCCGGCGCGGGTGGTGGCACGGATGGACTACTGGGCCGCCGGTGGGCAAGCGCCCTGAGTGCGTGCAGGGCACGATCGGGACAGGTTCAGGCTTTCTGAGTCGGCGCAGGCCGGCCGACAAGCGCAAGCCGTAATGGAAAAGGGGAATGGCCATGAGTGAGCGGGTGAAGTTGCAGGCGGCGGACGGGCACGAATTGAGCGGCTACCTGGCAAGGCCGGAGGGTACGCCGAAAGCGGCGATCGTGGTGGTCCAGGAGATCTTCGGGGTGAACCATCATATCCAGTCTGTCGCGGACCGGTTCGCGGCCGAGGGCTACCTGGCGTTGGCACCGGCGTTGTTCGACCGGTATGAGCGCGGGTTTGAGGCGGACTATGGCGAGACCGGCATGGCGCGTGCGATGGCATTGATGCCGAAGCTCAACATGGAGTGGGCCGCGGCCGATACGCTGGCGGCAGTGGTGTCTGCGCGCGACGAGTACAAGACCGAGGTGGGCATCGTGGGCTTTTGCCTGGGCGGCAGCGTGGCGTGGATGGCGGCGGCGAAGATGCCGGTGAGCGCGGCGGTGGGCTACTACGGCGGCTTTATCGCCAGGATGAACGACCTGGAGCCCAAAGCGCCGATTCTGCTGCACTTCGGCAAGCACGACGACCATATCTCCATGAGCGACGTGGAAGCGATTCGCGCCAAACATCCCGAGGTGCCGGTGTACCTGTACGAAGCAGGGCACGGCTTCAACTGCGATGAGCGCGGGAGCTACGACGCCCCATCGGCGACGGAAGCCTGGGGGCGCACGATGGCATTTTTGGGCGAGCACCTGGTGGCGCGGCTGGACAACACGGGCCGGTAAGCGGCTCTGGACAAAAAACGCGTCGACCCGGCTCCTCGCGCATCTACAACCTGAGTTTTGCTGCGAAGCGGGAGCGTGAATGCCGGGCGAGTATGACGCAAGCTGGAAACCAAAGGTCAACCCCTGGCTGATTGCCGCGACGGTGGCGCTGGCGGCGTTCATGGAGGTGCTCGACACCTCCATCGCCAACGTGGCGCTGCCGTATATCGCGGGGTCGCTGGGCGCGAGCAACGACGAAAGCACCTGGGTGCTGACCTCGTACCTGGTGGCAAACGCGATCGTGCTGCCGATGGGCGGCTGGGCGTCGAGCGTGCTGGGCCGCAAGCGGTTCTTTATGAGCTGCATCGTGGTGTTTACCATTTCCTCGTTTCTGTGCGGCATCGCGCCCTCGCTGGGGCTGCTGCTGGTGTGCCGCGTCGTGCAGGGCGCGGGTGGAGGCGGGTTGCAGCCGATGGCGCAGGCCATCATGGCGGACTCGTTTGAGCCTTCGAAGCGGGGCCTGGCGTTTGCGCTGTACGGGCTGGTCGCGGTGCTGGCGCCGTCGATCGGGCCGACGATCGGCGGCTACCTGACGGACAGTTACAGCTGGCGATGGATCTTTTACATCAACATCCCGGTCGGCGCCCTGGCGTTTTACCTGACCAACCGCATGGTGGAAGACCCGCCGTGGATCGGCTCGGACCTGAAGAACTTTTTCCGGGTGGACTACATCGGCATCGCGTTCCTGGTGCTCTCGATGGGGGCGCTCCAGGTCACGCTCGACAAGGGGCAGGAGAATGACTGGTTCGGCTCGCACTTTATCCAGTTTTTCGGGGCCACTTTCGCGGTGTCGTTTCTTGGGCTGATTCTTTGGGAGTGGTGGGGCGCGAAGCAGCCGTTGATTGAGCTGCGGCTGTTAAAGAGCCGCAACTTCGCGGTGTGCTGCTTTCTGATGCTGCTGACCGGCGGCCTGCTGAACGCGACCACGGTGCTGCAGCCGCAGTTTTTGCAGGGGCAGGTCGGCTACACGGCATACCTGGCCGGTTTGTCGCTGACCGGCGGCGGCATCTCGCTGTTGTTCGTGATGCCGCTGGCCGGGCAGGCGGTTTCGCGATTCCCGGCGCGCAATATTATCGCCTTCGGCTTTTGCATCTTTGTCTTTTCCTACTACTACTCGGCAACCCACCTGAACCTCAACATCTCGTTCCACAGTGCGTCGTGGATGCGGGTCTGGCAGATCGTTTCTATCCCGTTTGTCTTCATTGCGATCACGACGGCGGCCTACTTCGGGCTGCCGAGGGAGAAGTCGAACCAGATCTCGGGGCTGATCAATTTTGTGCGCAATATCGGCGGATCGATCCTGATTGCGCTGACCAATGCCGCGGTGACGCAGCGCGGGCAGTTCCACCAGAATCAGTTGCTGAAGTATGTGACGCCTTCCGGGATGAACTACCAGAGGGTGCAGGGGGCTTACAACGGCACCTTCACGATGAAGATGGGCGCGGCCAATGCCGGTTACATGGCCAATGGGGAGGTGTTGACCCAGCTGCAGTCGCAGGCCACGACGCTTGCGTATGTGGACGTGTTCTGGATCCTGTGCGGGGTGGCCATCATCATGGTGCCGCTTTCCTTTTTGCTGCAGCGCAACGATCCGCGCTCCGGTCAGAAACAGGAAGTGGCGGCGCACTAGGCGATGGCGACCTCGAGTCAGCTGCCGGAGACAGTACCCGCGAAGGGCTATGCGCACACCTGGCGGGCCCTGCGCGGGCGCAACTTCCGGCTGTTTTTCGCGGGGCAAAGCGTGTCGCTGGTGGGCACCTGGATGACGCGCATCGCGACCTCGTGGCTGGTGTACCGGCTGACCGGGTCGGCGCTGCTGCTGGGGACGGTCGGGTTTGCCGGGCAGATTCCGACGTTTCTGCTGGCACCGTTCGCGGGCGTGCTGGTGGACCGCATGGATCGCCACAAGGTGCTGATCGCGACGCAGGTGGCGGCGATGGTGCAGTCGCTTGTGCTGGCCTGGCTGACCTTGTCGCACCGCATCACCATCGGCGAGGTAATCGCGCTCAGCGTGCTGCAGGGGGTCGTGAACGCGTTCGACATGCCGGTGCGGCAGTCGTTCATGGTGCAGATGGTGGACGATCGTGCGGACCTGCAGAATGCGATCGCGCTGAACTCGTCGATGGTGAATGCGACGAGGCTGGTGGGGCCGGCGCTGGCGGGGGTGGTGATCGCGGCCTCGAACGAGGGCTGGTGTTTCCTGATCGACGGGCTGAGCTATGTGGCGGTGATCGTGTCGTTGCTGATGATGCGGATCACGGCGCTGAAAACGGTGCGCGCGGCGACCGGCATGGTGGCGCAGCTGCGAGAAGGCTGGGTGTATGTGGCAGGCCACCGGCCGATCCGCAGCATCCTGCTCCTGTTTGCGATCGTGAGCCTGATGGGCTGGCCGTACACGGTGCTGATGCCCGTTTTTGCGGGGCAGGTGCTGCATGGCGGCGCGCACACGCTGGGTTTTCTGATGGGCGCGGCCGGGGTGGGTTCGATGATCTCGGCGATCTCGCTGGTACTGCGGCGCTCGGTGAAAGGCCTGCTGCGGCTGTTGCCGGTGGGCGCGGCGGTGTTTGGGCTGGGGCTGATCGGGTTCGGGTTCTCGCACACGATGTGGCTTTCAACGTTGCTGATGGTGGTGGTGGGCTGGGGCATGATGCAGGGGCTGACGGGCAGCAACACGATCATCCAGACGCTGGCACCGGAGGACAAGCGGGGCCGCGTGATGAGTTATTACACGATGGCATTTGTAGGCATGGCACCGTTCGGCAGCCTGATCGCGGGGGCGCTGGCGCATGCGGTCGGCGCGCCGCGCGCGGTGCAGCTGACCGGGGCCATGTGTTGCGTGGGCGCGGTGTGGTTCTGGAGCCAAATGGGACCGATTCGCGCGGAGATGCGGCCGGTGTATGAGCAGATGGGGCTGGTGCCGGAACGCGCGGCGGCGAAGGGCTGAGCAGGGCTGGGGCTGAGTGTCTGTCGGCCCGTGCCTGCGTTGCGCTGAACGTTGATGTTTTTGTAGGTGGACTTTTGGTGCGCCCGGAAGGATTCGAACCTCCGGCCTACTGGTTCGTAGCCAGTCGCTCTATCCAGCTGAGCTACGGGCGCACACGGGGCCTGCGAAGGGCTCGCAAGCACTTCCCTAAGATAACAAGAGGCCGGGGCGGTGTCCAGCCTGTGTTTGGGGCCGGGCTAGTGGCTGGGCGGCATGGTTGCGATGGGCGGCTGCGCGGGGATGAGCGGGAGCTCTTCGACGATATCGAGGCCGGTGCGCCGCAGCAGTTGCTGCACGGTCACCTTGGTGAGGCGCGTGGCGTCGAACTCGACGCGAACCTGCTTTTCCGCTTCGGCAACGCGGACGGCGCGGATGCCGTAAACCTCGCTCAAGCGGCCGAGGGCAAACATGGTGCGTTCCGCGGGGTGCTCGGCATAACGGAACAGGACGTCCTGGGGCATCATATGCCGTCGATCATAACAGCCGGGGACCCCCGTTACGGCGACTGGAGAGTGCGGAGGTAGCTCTCGATCTCCGGGTTGGTCCAGTCCTGCGCGCCGATGAACTTGCGGCGGATGATGCCGTGCGCGTCGATGATGTAGGTTTCCGGCGGTCGCGTGGTGTTGAAGGCGCTGCTGGAGCGCCCGGTGGGGTCGAGCGCCGTTTGGAGAGGGAAGGGGTGGCGCCTGAGAAAGCTGGCGTAGGCGGCGGGGTCCTGGTCGAACGAAATGGCGAGCACGGTGATGCCGGGCAGGTCGTGCTGCAGGGCGGCGAGCGAGGGGAACTCAAGCAGGCAGGGCGGGCACCAGGAGGCCCAGAAGTTGAGGACGACGACGCGGCCGCGCAGGGCGGCGAGCGGGTTGGCGGTGCCATTGCCGGCGGGGATGGCGAGCGCGGGCGCGGGCTTGCCGAGCCGGCCCATGGGCGGGCTGCCGGTGTTGCAGGCGGAGAGCAGGAGAAGTGCGGTGAGCGCGGTGAGCGCGGGTACCAGGCGGCGGGGCACGCTCTTACTATAAGAGCTATGGGGAACGAGAACGGGCTTGTACTCAGCGTGGTGGTGCCGGCGCGCGAAGGGGACGGCGATCTGCGGGCGTGCCTTGCATCGCTTGTGGCCGGGAGCGAGCCGGGCTGGGTGCTGGGCGAGCACTGGGAGTTGCTGGTGGCGGTCGCGGAGGGCGCGGGCGAGGCGGAGTTGGCGAGGGCGTTTCCGCAGGTGCGGGTCGTCGGTGCGTCCGCCCTGTCGGGCCGGAACGAATGGTGTCAGAAGGGTGCGGAAGCCGCGCGCGGAGCCTGGCTGCTGTTTACGACGCCAGGCACGGTGCATGCCGAGGGTGCGGTGAGCCGCGCGGTGGTGGAGGCGGAGCGCTGCGGGGTCGCGTTGTTGTCGTATGGGGCGAAGCCGGTGGGCGGCGGCCTGGCGGCCCGGGCGCTGCTGGTGATGATCCTGTCGGAGATTGCGACCGCGTACCCGACGGCGCAGGTGAACGATGCGAAGAAGCGGATTGCGTTGGCGACGAGCGAGTTCTTCCTTGTGAACGCGGAGCGCTACCGGGAGCTGGGCGGACATGGCGCGTTCGCGGCGTCGCCGGTGCCGGAGGTCGATCTCGCGTTTCTGGCGAAGCGGCGTGAGCTGGGCGTGCGGTACCGGGACGCGCCGGAGGCCGTGTCGGCGCAGGTGGAGAGTGACTTTGGCGCGATGCGGCAGGCCTGGCGCGCGAAGCTGCCTTCGCTGATCGGCAACACGCCGGCGCTCGCGGCGTGGAGGCTGCTCGATATTGCACTGCTGTGGGGCTTGTTGCTGCTGGCGCTGCTGTACCCGGTTCCGTTTGCGTGGGAGCGTTGGGTGCTGTGGCTTTTGTGGCTTCGCAATGCATGGCGCGTGTACCGGCGGGCCGGGCGCTCGCACCTGCCGGCGGCCGACGTGCTGCTGGGGATCACGCTGGGGCTGCCCTTGTTTGTCGCGCTGTGCGCCGTGAGCCGGGCGGGATTGAAAAAGACGTTGCGATAGGACGCGAACGGGCTGTGCGACCGAACCGGCCGCGGGGCATCCCATGCTGGGGAGCAGGCATGATCTTGTTGACACGCAGGGCCGAGTGGAGCGCCGCGCACTTTTACTGGGTGGACGGCTGGAGCGAAGAAGAAAACGTGCGGCGATTCGGGCTATGCGCGAATCGCAACGGGCACGGGCACAACTACACGCTCGAGGTGACGGTGCGCGGCGAGGTGGACCCGGAGACCGGCTTTGTGGTGGACCTGAAGTGGCTGAAGGACGTGATGGAGCGCGAGGTGATCGCGGTGTACGACCATCGCCACCTGAACCTGGAAGTGCCGGATTTCAAAACGGCGCAGCCGACCGCTGAGAATATCGCGGTGGCCATCTGGCGGCGGCTCGACGGCAAGGTCGGTCCCGGCGCGACGCTGCACCATGTGCGTGTGTACGAGATGCCGGACCTGTTTGCGGACTACTACGGAGAAGCATGAAGGCTTACCTGGGACGGCGGTACCGGTTCTGCGCCTCGCACCGGCTGTTCCGGCCGGAGTGGGACGAGTTGCGTAACATGGAGACCTTCGGCAAGTGCGCGAACCCCTATGGGCATGGGCACAACTACACGGTCGAGGTGCTGCTGGCGGGCGAGGTGGACCCGGTGACCGGGATGGTGTTTGACCTCGCGGCGCTGGACGCGATCGCTCAGCGCGAGGTGATCGCACCGTTCGATCATACGAATCTGAATCTACATTCAGCTTTCGCGGAGTGTGTGCCGACGAGTGAAAACGTCTGCATCGAGATTTCGAACCGGCTGGAGCGAGCGCTGCCGAAGGGTGCGCTGCGGCAGGTACGGGTGGAGGAAACGCCCAACAACTTTTTCACGTACACGGGCGCCATGC
>CAXSBW010000035.1:7801-30206 GCA_964235795.1 uncultured Acidobacteriaceae bacterium
ACACGGGCGCCATGCGCGCGCCCGGGATGCAGGGAGGCGATCGATGAAGAACGGCAACGAAACGGAAGCACTGGACCTGCCGGCGACCGGCCTCGGCGAGGTGAGTACGGAAGAGTTGTATCGCGAGCTGATCTATCGCTTCGACGGCGACCCGTCGCGCGACGGCCTGCTGAAAACCCCGGAGCGCGCCGCGAAAGCGATGGATTTTCTAACCGGCGGCACGCGGCAGGACCCCGGGGCAATCCTGCGCAGCGCCTTGTTCGACGTGGACTATGACGAGATGGTGATTGTGCGCGACATCGAGATGTACTCGCTGTGCGAGCACCACATGCTGCCGTTTTTCGGGCGGGTGCACATTGCGTATATTCCCCAGGGCAAGGTGGTGGGTTTGAGCAAGCTGCCGCGGCTGGTGGATGTGTTTGCGCGTCGGCTGCAGGTGCAGGAGCGCATGACGCGGCAGATCGCGGACGCGCTGAACGACGCGATCGCGCCGATGGGCGTGGGCGTGGTGATCGAGGCGCAGCACCTGTGCATGATGATGCGCGGGGTGGAAAAGCAGGCGTCGCACACGGTGACCTCGGCGATGCTGGGAGTGTTTCAAAAACAGCCGACCCGGCAGGAGTTTTTGGCGCTGGTGCGCGCGGGCGGCCGGCGTGACGGGTAGCCGTTCAGCAGCGAAGGGAACAGCGCGTTGAACGGTCTGCTGCTGGTCGACAAGCCGGGCGGCTGCACCTCGCACGATGTGGTGGCGCGGGTGCGGCGCGCGACCGGGGAAAGCTCGGTGGGGCACCTGGGCACGCTGGACCCGATGGCGACGGGGCTGCTGCCGCTGCTGCTGGGCAAGTGGACGCGCCTGGCGAAGTACTACGGCGCGCTCGCAAAAACGTACACGGGCGTGATCCGTTTCGGGTATGCGACGGACACCTACGATGCAGAGGGTTTGCCGGCGGGCGAGCCCGTGCGGACTGCACTGACGCTTGAAGACGCGCGGAGGCTGGCCGGGGGGTTCCTGGGGGAGAAGGAGCAGATGCCGCCGCCGTACTCGGCCAAAAAGATCGGCGGCCGGCCGGCGTACGCGCTGGCCCGCGCAGGGCAAACACCCGAGCTGCGGCCGGTGCGGATCACGGTCGATACGTTCACGATCGAGAACCTTGCGATGAACCGGGACGGCACGGCCGATGCTGCATTCCGGATGAGGATTTCGTCCGGCGGCTATGTGCGGGCGGTCGCGCACGGCATGGGTGCGGAGGCCGGTTGCGGCGCGCACCTGCTGGCGCTGCGGAGGGTCGAAGTGGGCCCGCTCGAACTCCGGCAGGCTTTGACGCCGGCCGAGATCGAGCTTGGGGCGAGCGATGGAACGCTAGCCGCGCGGCTGCCGCATCCTCGTACGATCCTGCCGGAGATACCGAGTGTGACGGCCGACGCGGCGACGCTGGAGCGTTTGCGCCATGGGGCGACCGTGGCGCTGCCGGAGTTTTCCCGATCACCGGTGGTGAAGGTGTTTGAAGGGCAGGGGCACCTGGCGGCGATGGCGCGCCGCGTGGCCGGGGTGTTGTTCCAGCCGGAGGTCGTGCTGCTGTAGCCCTTACTTCTTCAGCATGGGCTTGAGCGATGCCAGTACGGTTTCGGCGACGTGTTCGTAGCCTTGCCCATTGGGGTGAATGTAGTCGGGGCTCATGAGGCCGACGACCCCGTAAACGCCGTCGAGCAGCCAGGGGATGAGTGCGATTTTGTAGCGATCCGCCAGGTCGGGGAAGATGGCGTCGTACTGCTGGACGTACTGCAGCCCGAGATTGGGGGGCATCTTGATACCGGCCAGCAGCACACGGATGTGCGCGCGCTGAAACTGCCGGATCATGATGTCGAGGTTGGCGGCGGTGCCGTCCGGGGGCAGGCCGCGCAGGCCGTCATTGGCACCGAGCTCGAGCACGACGATGGACGGGTGCGCGGCCAGAACGTCAGGAATGCGGCTCAGGCCGTCCTTGGTGGTGGCGCCCTCGACACCCTGGCTGATGACGGTGGCATGGTAGCCGGCATCGAGGAGGTCTTTGCGGAGGAAGTCGGGGTAGGACGAGCCGGATCGTGCGCCGACGCCGGCCGTCAGACTGTCGCCGAAGCACACGATGGTTTGCGCGGGGGGTTGTGCACGCAGGGAGCCTGCTGCGAGGAGAAGCACAAGGGCAAGAGCGGTGCGAAGCATGCTTGTTCCAGTGTATCGGGTGACTGCAAGGACTTGCGCGAGCGATGCGCCCGGATGGGCGCGGGATGCGTCTGATGAGAGAGCACAGGGGAGCGGATGGTCGAGGCAAGAGGGATCTGGAAGCGGATGCGCAATGGCGCGAGCACGGTGGAGATTCTGCGCGGCATCGACCTGCTGGTGCCGCGGGGGCAGTTTGTGGCGATTATGGGGTCATCGGGCTCGGGCAAAAGCACGCTGCTGGGGCTGCTGGCCGGCCTGGACGCACCGACCGAGGGCCAGGTGCTGATCGACGGCGTGGACATCAGCCATATGGCCGAGGACCGGCTGGCGCAGGTGCGCGGCAGCAAGATCGGGTTTGTGTTTCAGAGCTATCAGTTGATTCCGACGCTGACGGCATTTGAAAATGTGCTGCTGCCGTTTGAGCTGAATGCGCGCGGCGACGGCAAGGGGCGCGCGCGCAAGCTGCTGGAAAGCGTGGGCCTGGGCGGTCGCCTGCACCACTACCCGGTGCAGCTGTCGGGCGGCGAGCAGCAGCGGGTGGCGCTGGCGCGGGCCTTTGTGCTGGAGCCGCCGATTGTGTTGGCCGATGAGCCGACGGGCAACCTGGATACCGTGAACGGGCAGCATGTGCTGGAGCTGCTGACCACGCGGCAGCGCGAGGCCGGCACGACGCTGGTGATGGTGACGCACGATCCGCAGATTGCCGCGCGCGCCGACCGTCGCGTGGTGCTGCGCGACGGGGTCGTCGTTCAGGATGAGCTGGTGGGCGGGTTGGCGACCAGCACCGGGGTGCTGCATGGTTGACGCGACCAAGCCGGCCCTGCCGTGGCGCACGGCGCTGCGCATTGCCGCGCGCGAGTTGATGTTTGCGCGGGTGAAGTTTGTTTTTGTCGTCCTGTCGGTCGCGATCGGCGTGGGTGCGCTGACCGGGGTGCGCGGCTTTGCCGACTCGTTCTCGACGACGCTGCTGGGGCAGGCGCGGTCGATTCTTGCGGCCGATCTTTCGGCGCGCATGAGCCGCACGCTCGACGCGAAGGAGCAAGGGCGTTTGCAGCGCTTTGCCGCGAACGCCGGGGCCGAGATGACGCAGGTGACGGAGATGGCGTCGATGGCCGGCGTCGAAGGCGACCCGGTGCCGCTGCTGGTCTCGCTGAAGGTCATCGATCCTACGAAATATCCGTTTTACGGGGCGGTGAAGCTGCAGCCGGAAGAGGCGCTTGCCTCGGCGCTGGACGATCGCTCGGTGGTGGTGGATGAAAGCCTGCTGGTGCGCCTCCATACGCAGGTGGGCGCGAATCTCCGGATCGGCGGCGCGCTGTTTCGCATCAGCGCGCTGATCACGAAGGAGCCCGACCGTCTGACAGCGGGTGTGGGCATCGGGCCGCGCGTGATGATGACGCGGCATGCGGTTGAGGCGATCGGGCTGCTGCAGCCGGGCAGCCGCTCGACGGAACGCTACCTGTTCAGGCTGCCGCTGAACGCACCGATCGCGGGCGATCGCG
Organism: uncultured Acidobacteriaceae bacterium; assembly: GCA_964235795.1. GTDB lineage: Bacteria > Acidobacteriota > Terriglobia > Terriglobales > Acidobacteriaceae > EB88. The sequence continues at coordinate 11,504 of CAXSBW010000035.1, forward strand.
CGGCACTGGAGCATGCGCTGCCGGAGGCGCAGGTGGGCGACTACCGCGAGGGCTCGCCGGAGCTGACGGAAGGGCTGGACGAAGCGCGCGGCTTGTTGAGCCTGATCTGCCTGGTGGCCATGGTGCTGGGGGCGATCGGGGTGGCGATGGCGATGCGCGCGCACCTGCAACAGCGGATCGACGGCATTGCCATCATGAAGTCGATGGGCGCGCGCTCGGCCGATATTCTGCGCATTTACGTACTGCAAACCTTGCTGCTGGGCTGCGCGGGAGCGCTGCTGGGGGTGGTGCTGGGGGTGGCGGTCGAGTGGGTGTTGCCTTCGGTGCTGGGCTCGCTGCTGCCGATACGCCCGCCGCTGCGGCTGCCGTGGCTGCCGGTGGCGGGCGCGTTTTCAACCGGCATTTTGACGACCATGCTGTTCAGCGTGCCGCCGTTGCTCGAGGTGCGGAACATTCGCCCGAGCGTGGTGCTGCGCAGGCTGGTCGAGACCGCGGAGCCGGGGCAGGCGATGCGATCGTTTGCGCGGCGCCTGCGCGGCAGCTCCGTGCAGCTGCTCGCGGTGGTCGCGATTGTGCTGGCGCTCGCGGTGATTGCGGCGCTGCTGTCGGACTCGTGGAAAGGCGGCACGTGGTTCGCGGGCTCGCTCGCGCTGTCGCTGCTGGTGCTGCTGGCGCTTTCCTCGGGGCTGCTTCGGCTGCTGCGGGCGGCGCTCGATCGCACGCGGCTGTCGCTGCCTTCGACGCTGCGTCATGGCCTGGCCAACCTGTACCGGCCCGGCAACCAGTCCGCCGCCGTGCTCGCGGCGCTGGGGGTCGGCGTGATGCTGATCCTGAGCGTTTTTCTGATGCAGCGCTCGATCGTGGAACGCATGCACACCGCGATGGCGACCAACACACCCAATGTGTTTTTGATCGATATTGCAGCAGGGGAGATTGACGGGGTGCGACAGCTGGTGCTGGGGCAGCCGGGTGCCGAGCGCAACTTCGAAGCGCTGCCGATCCTGACCGGATCACTCGACACGCTCGAAGGGACGCCGGTGGCGCGGCTGGATCGAAAGAAATATCCCATGCATCTGAGGCGTACGCTCTCGTTTACGTGGGCCTCGCAAACGCCGGCCGGCATTCGCGTGGAGAAGGGTGCCTGGTGGACCGACGATAATGCCGCATCGGTGGCGGTGATCGATCGCATTGCGAACCGCCTGCACCTCCATGTCGGCTCGCACATCGGTTTCTCTTCCGACGGGCAGCGTTTCAGCTCGACGGTCGCGGCGATCTACAAGGTCGACGGCCAGCATATCTCCAGTCGCAGCGAGTTTATCTTCGCGCCCGCGCAGCTCAGGAGCATGCCCGTGGTGTGGTACGCGGCCATGCACATGCAGCCCAGCCGCATCGCCGATTTACAGCGGGTGCTGTTCGCGCACTACCCCACGGTGACGGCGATCAACATCGCGGATATTCTGGACACCATCCAGCACGTGGTGGGGCAGATTACGCTGGTGATTCGCTTTCTGGCCGGGTTCTCGATTTTGTCCGGCATGGTGATCCTGGCGTCGAGCATCGCGAGCACACGCTTCCGGCGCGTGCGCGAGGTGGTCGTGCTCAAGACGCTGGGCGCGACCCGTCCACGCATTGCCGGGGTGTTCTCGGTGGAGTTCCTGGTGCTGGGCCTGCTGGCCGGTCTTGCCGGGGCTGCGTTTGCGAACGGACTGTCGCGGCTGCTGCTCCACATCGCGGAGGTGCCGTTTGTGTCGGACCCGCGCGCGGACTGGACCGGCATCCTGCTGACGGCCGCGCTCGCGGTAGCGACCGGGTGGGCGGCGAGCTTCAGGATCCTGGGGCAAAAGCCGCTGGAGGTCCTGCGGGAGGAGTGACACCCGCCGAGTGCCTGCTGCTGAAGCGGTTATCTGGACCAGCGCAGCTTGACGGTAGCGGTTCGATAGTCGTCCGCCGACGCCTGCGATGGGAACGCGAGGGTGAGCGTGTCGCCGGACAGGGTTGCGCCTTCGGCGAAGACAGACCCGATCCGCGGGTCGTTGCGCCGAAGGCGCAGATGCTGCACGGTGCCGCCGGGGGCTTCGACCGTCAGCGTGAGAGATTGTTCGCCTTGTTCGAGGGCGATGATTTTCAGATTCCTGGTGCGCGCGCCTTCCACGGCCGGCGGTTGTTCGTCGATGATTTCAACCGGCGGCAACGGCACGACCGTGTGGTGGTGTAGCTGCGGGCCGGCGGTGCAGGGAGCTTCCGTGAGCTGCCGGGTAAGGCAGAGGACTGTCGGCTGCGGGGCGAATACGTCGACCTCCAGACGTGCGGCCACGCGCTTCATCCGAACATGGAATCTGTCTTCGCCCACAGGCACGTTGTCGATCGCGACTTCATTCCACGCGGCCGGAAGCTGCGGGGCGACGCGGAGCGTGTGTGTGAGCGCATCCGGTTCCAATCCGAACAGCCCCCGGATGGCCGGGGAGAGGAGCATGGCCGAAGACCAGAGCTGATGTGAAGAGCTGCGACCGAGCGGCTCCAGGAACTCGCCTGAGAGGACCTCGGTGATGGCACCCGGATCCTGAAGAAACGTGAGCTGCGCGTTGGCGAGCAGGTTGTTCATCGCCTGCAGCGGCCGCCCGGTGCGGTACTCGGCCATCGCGGCCCAGCCTGTGTAGAGCGGCCACACGGAGCCGTGATGGTAGCTGATGGGGTCATAAATGGCCGCGTTGTCAGCGACCGAACGCACACCCCAATCGGTCGCGAAGCGCTGCCCTGCCCAGGCGTCGAAGGTCGCTTCTGCGTGGGGAAGCGCGAGGGCACCGCTCCACCAGGCGACGGAAGGAAAGATGGACGGGACTGCTTCGTAGGTGCCGTCGGCGTTGCGGCTGAAGGTGTAGGTGCCGTCAGCTCCGCGATAGTCGGCGAGCTTCGCTGCGATGGCTGTCGCGGTTCTCCCGGCGTCGGCGGCGAGCGTGTCGTCGTGCATCAGGCGGGCCATGCTCGCGATGCTTTGAGACGATTGCTGATCGAGAGCGGCGAGGTAGATCTCCTGGTGAGGCATCTTCGGCACCCACTCTTCCACCCAGCCGGTGCCCTGCGTGTTGTCGTAAACGCCGTCGGTGGTATGCGCGCGGGTAAAGCCGTAGGCACGTTTGATGTCGTTCCAGTGTTTCTGGAGGTACGCGAGATCACCGCTCGCGCGCACGTAGTCGTCGATCTGCATGATGAACAGCGGCGTGGCATCAGCTGCCGCATAAAGGTAGGGCAGGTGTGCCCAGTCCACCTCGGCGGCGGTTTGGGAGTACTCGTGCATCATCTTGCCGTCTTCGCGCTGGTGGGCGAGCAGGAAGTCCATGGCGTCGCGACTGAGCGCGAAGTCGCCGTAACTGTTGACCGCGTACAGGGTCCAAAGCGTGTCGCGGCCAAAGAACCAGCCGAAGCCCGGGCGGGCCGAGTCGCCGGAGGTGAACCAGCCGCCCGCGAGCGCCGAACCGTTGCCGGTCGCGACGCGAGACTGCTCGATCGACACCTCGGCCCAGCGCAGGGCATCGTTCAGGCGCGGGTCGGGCGTGGAGGCAGTCAGGTGCGTGTCGAAGAAACGGTCATAGTATGCCGCCGTGGACCGGTAAAGCTCGGGGATGCGCGCACCGGTGGAAAGCAGCCGGTCGAGCAGGGCCCGTCGTGCGTCCGGCGCGGTCCCGTTGCCGTCGGAGACAGCAGCCAGCAAGGGATAAAAGCTGTGGTCGTCCTTTGCTGGGTCGTAGCTGAAGCGGATGACCAGCGGTTCGCTTCGCGGCCTTTCCTGGTAGGGGCGAATGGGCCCGGGCTGCGCGTTCGGCATGGCGACGATGCCGAAGAAGCCGGGATTGTCCGTTGCAAGCATGTAGCCGCCGCCGGTGCCGGAGGCGGTCCAGCTGCCGCTCGGGCGTCCGAAGTTGGGCGCGGGCCATTGGCGCTCCATGCTGGGGGTAAAGGAGAGCGAGATGCGCGCGCGGCGCGAGGAGTGGACCTCAAACAGCACAACGGCCGAGGCGAGTCCCGGCTCGCTGTTCCTCGGGATAAACATATGCTGGCGCACGGTGATGGCGGCATGGGCGTAGGTGATGGTGGTGTGGTCCGGGCGGACCTCGATCGAAGACGCGTGGTCGTTCAACTCGATCGCGGCGTCGTAGCCGTCGAGCTCGGCGGTCAGGTGAGCATCATGCAGGAGTTTGACCGGCAAGAGCCACAGCTCGAAATCGCCGTTCTGCTGGCCGAGTATGGCCCCGCGCTGCCCCGTGACGGAGAACGGCTGGTTGGTGCGGGCTGCCCTGGTGATGACCAGGGGATTGGTGTCGAGGGGAAATGCCGGCACGGGTGCCAGGGCCCCTTGCGCGAGACCGGTGGAGGCACCACTGCCTGGCAGCAGCAGAAAGAGTGTGGCCGCGAGTCGGGATGGAAGAGGCAACCAGCGCACAGGCGAGAGCTCCAGAACAGGATGGCACGAGGGTGTTGCCTGACTCCATGCGAACCCGCGCAGGAGGGATGCGGCGCAGCTCCTCCCCGGGCGGGTTCCGGCAAGCCCCGGGCTAAAACGTTACGCGGGCGGCGAACTGAAGCCGGCGCATGGTGCTGTTGCTTTCAAGACTGGTGATTGCGCCCGCACCCGCGGTGGCAGCACAGTCGATGCAGCGGGCGCCGCTGGCGGTGGGTATATCGAGCGGCACATGGTTGAAAACGTTGAAGGCCTGGAACTGGAACTGACCCTTGAAGCGTTCGGTGAGCGGGATGTCCTTGATGACGGACACGTCGGAGAAGAAGTCGCGGGGACCGACGAGCGACAAGCGTCCGCTGTTGCCGAAGGTGCCGAACGCCGGACGGGAGAAAGGCCCGGAGACCGTGCTGTTCGCGGTGAGCGGAGCCACCGGGGTGAAGTAACGCCGGGCGTGAGAGAGGGTGTCGAGCCCGCTTGCGGCTACAGCGAAGTTGCGGGCGTTTCCACTGGGGCGGCAATCACTGGTCGTACCCGGACCGGAGTAGTTGGTATCGAGATCCTGATCCTGTCCGCACTCGGCATAGGTCGGGGTGAAAGGCCGGCCACTCTCCCAGGTCGTCTCCCCGGCCAGCGTGTAGCCGCCGACCACATAATCCAGCAGGCGGTTGCTGTGGGAAAGAAACATGCGGTTTCTGCCGAACGGGAGAGCGTAAACACTGCTGAAGACAAAGATATGGGTGCGATTGGTGTCGTTGCGTCCCCAGCTGTAGCGCTTGTACTGGGCAAAGGCGGCGTCGTTGGCGTAGTTTTCGGCTTTGGACCAGGTGTAATTGGCGTTGAAGCTCAGGCCGCCGGAGAGGCGCTTGTCGAGCTTGGCCTGCAGTGCGTTGTAGATGGCGCGACCGCTGGGAGCGGCCGAGGTCATGCCATTGGAGCAGCAAACTGTCGGGACGCCCCCATAGATGCCGTTGAACTTGTTGTAGTAAGGCCGGCGCAATGTGTTGCCGGCGGCGAGCTGCGCCTGCGTGGTCGGCAGCAACGGGGCGTTGAAGTCGTAACCGTAGGTTTCGCCCGGGTAGACCCGCTCGCCGATATTGCCGACGTAGGCAAGGTCGAGCGAAGTGGTGGCGCCGAACTGCTGTTGCACGGCGACGTTGTACTGGTCCACTTTGGGAAGCGTGATGCGTTCGGGGCGAAACTGCTGCCCGTACTGGTTTTGAAACGGGATGATGCCGGAGGTGGGAATGGTGGGCTGGGCAGGGCGCACGGGGGGTGCCGCCAGGCTGGTGGCAAAGGTCGCGTAGGAGCCGGTAAAGTCGACGTCCTCATCCGCCTGCACGGGCAGGTTGTGCGACAGGATACTGCCGAACAGGGTGCCGAAGTAGCCGACCGTGTCATAGGTTTGGCCAACGCCCGCCCGCAGCACGGTGTTGGGCGCGGCCTGGTAGGCGATGCCGAAGCGGCCGGCCACGTTGGTCAGGTCCAGGCGCTGGTTGCCGTTGGTGCCGATTCCATCGGCACCCGCCACGCGGATGCCGCCCGACTGCAGCGAGGCGAAGCCGCCGTGCCCGAGGCCATTGACGGTTTCGGGGAAGATGATGTCCCAGCGCACTCCATAGTTCATGGTGAGCTTCGGGCTGATGCGCCAGTTGTCCTGGGCATAGAACGCGCCGCGTTTCTGGTAGTTGTACTGCCGGTTGATATACACGTCGAAACGCTGGAAGCGGGCCGCGTCGCCCACCAGGAACGAGGCCAGATCGTTGCCGGTACTCACAACGCCCGCGCCGCTGGAAAAGCCGGTCGTCGCATTGTCAAAGGTAAACTGCCCGGTGCGGTTGCTGTCGCTGGCATCGCGGATGTTCTTGGCATAGCGAAGGTCGGCACCGAAGCGGAAGGCGTGGTTGCCGGACGTTCGGGTCCAGTTGTTCGTCAACTGGAACACCTGTTCGCTTTCCAGCAGGGGGCAGTTGCAGCCCTGGTTGCCCAGGCCGCTCAGCGCGGCCTCATTGAAGTTGAAGGTGGGCAGACCGCCGGTATCGGGCGTGGTGTTCAGGTTGGGCATGCCGAGAGCGGCGGCTGTGGTCTCACCCCCGTACTTGTTTTCCGCCACGTGGTAGCTCAGGAAACCGAAGCGAAGATCGGTCTCGAGGTTGGGTCGGAGCGCCCAGTCGAAGCCCGCGGTGGCGCTCTGGTTCTGGGTCTGCGTGTTGCCGGTCGTGCCGCCGATGCCGAAGCCGTTGCCGCCGGCGGCGCCGAACGCGGGCACTCCCGTCAGGCGGAACAGCGCGTAGTCGTAGCGCCCGAACAGGTGCAGGCGCGTGGTGAGCTGCTCGTCCAGGCGCGTATCGGCCTGGTCGCTGTTGACCACGCCCTGGCCGGAGACGGCGTAGTTGTTGTTGGCTCCCTGCCCGGTGCTGTTGGGTGCGGGGACAAGCCTGAGCAGGGCGATGGCCTGGGGCGAAAGCGCGGCGACAGGTATCTGCCCGGGTGCCCCGTAGGGCATTTTCGTGGCCGGGTTGTAGAGCACCTGCGTGGTGTACTCCGACAGGTTGCAATTGCCCGAGGTCGCATTGATGCAGGTACTTCGCACCGTGTTGGTCGGCACATTCTGGGTCAGGCTGGTGCCCAGGCGGTTGCGCAGGCCCTGGTAATCGAGAAAGAAGAAGGAGCGATCTTTCTTGATCGGGCCTCCCACGGAGCCGCCGAACTGGCTGTACAGCTCGCTCGGCACTTCGCGATGGGTGACCGGGTCCGGCTGGTACTGCGTAAAGGGGTTTTTGGCATAGAAGGCGTCGGAGTGGCGGAAGAAGAAGCCGTCGCCATGCAGCTCGTTTCCTCCCGACTTGGTGGTGACGCTGATGATGCCGCCCGCGGCCCCGCCCAGCTCCGCATCGTAGTTCTGGGTCGTCACCTTGGTTTCGCTGATTGAGTCCAGGGTGGGGTTGATGACGATGATGCCCAGCACCGGATCGCGGTTATCGGTGCCGTCGAGCAGAAAGCCCTCTTCTCCGTAGTTGGAGCCGTTGCTGTTGAGAGCCAGCCCGCCCTGGGGGTTCTCAGGGCCTGCGATGTTGAAGCTCGAGTGCTGCACCCCGGGCGTCAACAGGAGGAAGCTGGTGAAGTTGCGGTCAAGATTGGGAAGGTTCGCGACGGAACGCTGATCCAGGATCTCGGACACATCGGCGCGGTCTGTTTTGAGCGCCGGGGCGTCCGACGTTACCGTGACCGACTGGGATGACCCGGCGGCCGCAAGCGTCAGGTCCACTTTTTGCGCTGCATCGGCGTGCACCGCAAGCGGCTGCGTTGCCGTGTCGGAGAAGGAGGCTGCCTGCACTTTGACCGTGTAGCGGTCCGGCACCAGGCGGTCGGCAAGCCAGTTGCCGGTCCCGTTGGTGACGATCGACTGGCTGATCCCCTTTTCGACATCCGTGACCGTGACGGTCGCACCCGAAACAGCGGCTCCGGCTGCATCGATCACCGTGCCGTACAGGGATCCATACACAGCCTGGCTGAGTGCGGCAGGGCAGGCTGTCAGCGCGAGCGCAGAGACCAGCAGGGCTCGTCCATTCCGGGACGGATGTTGATTCATGACTTGGGACCTCCGAACGAGCACAAAAGGCTCGTTTCCTAAACTCAAGACTCACGAGGCCGGTTGTCACGTGTTTTCACAGGGCGGTATGATCGTTTCACGGTGAAACCTACCCGTGAAATGTAATGCCAAGTAGAAGTTTCTAAAGAAGATATGGTTCAAACATCGAACGCGGAGCATGCAGCCCTGGCCCGGCGTGTGGCAGCAAGCCCTCAGCTGGCCGCGTCGCCTCGGCTTCAGGCTTTGTTTCTTTACATCATGGACTGCTACCTGAGCAACAAGCCGGAAGCGACGACCGAGCAGCAGATCGGGATCCATGTATTCGGGCGGCGCCCGGGGTACAGCTCCGGCGACGACAGCATTGTGCGATCGCAGGCGCGGCTTCTACGTGCAAAGCTGTCGGCCTATTTTGCGAATGAAGGGCTGGCGGAGCCGGTCACCATCGAGATCCCGAAGGGCCACTACCTGCCCGTTCTTCACGAAAGAGAGAGCAGGGAAGGTCCACCCCCCGCAGAACCACCGCCGCCTGCGGCGATGGACATCGCGGCAGAACTGCCCCCAAGCCGTCGAGCATGGCTGCGCCCACGCAGCCGTTTCCTGTCGGCTGTCGCGGTTTTGCTGCTGGCCGGCCTTGTCAGCGGTGCCTGGATCGAATCCAGCACGCGAATCGTGAGCTCGTCGCCAACCGTGGTGGGAAAGCCGGATCCGCTGTGGGCCCTTTTCATGAAAGGTCCTCGTAGAACCCTGGTGATTTACAGCAATCCGTTGTTCTTTGGAGATCCTTACCGGGGGTTGTCGCTGACCACACCGGCCGGTTCGCGGCCGGAGCATACGGATGAGACCTATACGGGTACGGGCGAGGTGGCGGCGATTTACGCGCTGACCCGCCTTTTTGATGGAGACGCCGCGATGTTCACTCTGAAGCGCAGCCAGCTGGTGACCTGGGATGAGGCTCGGTCCAGTAACCTCGTCTTTATCGGCGCGCCGAGCCAGAACACGGCCGCGCATGAGCTGCCGCCGCTTTCGGAATTTGCGATCGAGGTCGACGCGCAGCACCAGGGCTCCATTGCCAACCGTCATCCCCAGGGTGATGAGCCAGCGCGCTTTCCTCGTGGAGACGCAACGCAGGAAACAGCGATCGTTGCGCTGCTGCCGGGTCTTGAACCGGGCGCGCGCATCCTCATCTTCAGCGGCCTTACTACGATCGGTACACAGGCAGCCGTGGAATTTGCATGTCACGCAGAGAACGCGGCCATGCTCTGGGCGAGGAACCGCGATGCAGAGGGCGAGATTCTACCCTTCGAGGCAGTGCTTCGGATCGGCATCAGTAAGGGCGTCGGCGTCAGCGCCCAGGTGCTCGCCATGCACCGGCACTGACCGCTGCCATCGCGACCCCATGGTGGCGGCGCTTCGTTTGCATGGACCATGCGACGCTGTCACTTGCGCCGGGGAAAGTGAGCGAACCACCGGGAAGCGCCGTCGACACGCGGGCTATTCCACCCTGCAAAGACCGGGAACTCTCCGGTTGACAGCGCCATTGCCGCCGCGCTATTTTCCGTCTGCATCATGTAACCGCTTTCAGTCCGCCTGAATCGGGGCTGTCAGGAAGCGGCCATTCAGTTTTATCGGTCAGGTCTGCCGGGTCAGCATGAACTGCCGGCCTCGGACTTTTCTGATCGACAATCTTGTCGCTTGTCGCCATGGAGGCAACAGTGTTGAAACGCAATAGGGGCCGCAAAGCCAGACAGGCTGCTCTGAACCTTTCGCTGAGCATGGGAGGTCTTTTTCTGTTGAACGTGTCCGTGCAATCTTCCGCATGGGCGCAGACGACGAGCGGCACCGTCTCCGGCACGGTGTACGACTCGAGCGGCGCGGCGGTTCAGAATGCCGCGATCACGATGAAGCAGACGGAGCAGGACTTTACCCAGGCAGCCACAACCGATCGCCAGGGTCACTTCGCCCTGCAGCAACTGCCTCCGGGGCGTTACGTGCTGGATATCAGCGCGCCGGGTTTTCGGAGCTACAGTCAGCAGGATATTGTGCTGGAAGCAGGGGCAAGCATCAACCTGGAAACGATCTCGATGAGTGTCGGCTCGGCGAATCAGGTTGTCGAAGTGCAGGCGCATGGCCTGCAGCTGGAGACCGCGAACCCGCAACGCTCGGAGACCCTGACGAACGAGCAGATGGAAAACATCGCGGTGAATGGGCGCAGCTATCTTGCCCTGGTTCAGCTGGTGCCCGGGGTTGCAACCACACCGAATGTCGAAACAGCGAGTCACAGCGGGCTTGGCGGGATCTCGGTCAATGGCAATCGCAATACGACCAACAACCTGACCATTGACGGGATCGGCAATGTGGATACAGGGGACAATGGCGATCAACTTGTGACGATCAGCCTGGATAACGTTCAGGAGTTCACACTGGTCACCAATAACTTTCAGCCGGAGTACGGACGCTCTTCCGGTTCGCAGATCGTGGTTGTGACCAAGAGCGGCAGCTCGCAATATCACGGCGAGGGATATATCTTTCACCGTAACGAGTCCTTGAACGCCAATAATTGGTTCAACAATCGCCAGGGTTCGCCCCGCAACAAGTTTCGATACAACGACCCCGGCTATAACATCGGCGGCCCCATCCAGATCCCCGGAGTGTTTACCCGGCTCAAGGATAAGGCTTTCTTCTACTTCGGAGAAGAGTTCCAGGAGCAGTTGAACCCACAAGGCCTGCGAAATGTCCGCGTGCCGACTGCCCTTGAGCGCGCGGGAGATTTCTCGCAGAGTACGGATAACAGCGGAAACCTGTTCCCCTACATTCGGGATTACACGACCGGCAAACCCTGCACGGCTGCGAATACCGGCGGATGCTTTCAGTATCAGGGCGTGGTCGGCAGGGTCGATCCGACCCGACTTTCACAGGTAGGACTTGCAGTCCTGAACGCCTATCCCTTGCCGAATACGGTTGCGGGGAACTACAACTTTGTCTCGGGTATCTCTGACCAGTACCCGAGGCGGGAGGATGTGGTTCGTATCGACTTCAACCCCAACGAAAAACTGCGGATGTTCTACAGGTGGCTGAACAACAAGGATTCCGTTTCCAGCTCTTATGGTTCCTTTGTACTCGGCAGCAACGTTCCGACAACTCCGATTCAGGATAGTCGACCCGGGTCGAGCATGGCTTTCGGGGTCACCTATGTCATCAATCCCACGACAGTCAACGAAGTGATCGCCGGGTATGGCAGGAACCACATCAAAATCAATCCCACGACTAATAAGTTGTCGAGGACGACGTTGGGACTGGAAGGGCTTCCCGTGCTTTACCCCGCGGCCATCCAGCAGGACATTATCCCGGACTTCAACTTTGACGGCCGTCTTGCGAATACCAGTTCGCTGACCGGCAACAGTCCTCCATTCAACAACGGCAATACAAGTATCGAGGCCATCGACAACTTCAGCAAGACGTGGGGGCAGCACTCAGCGAAGTTCGGATTTTACTTTCAGCGCAGCCGGAAGGACCAGACCAACCGCGGTCCTGTCGACGGCTCTTACAGCTTTTCAGACGACCCGAGTAACCCCTACGACAGCCAGCAGGGTTTTTCGAATGCCGCGCTGGGAATTTACGACAGCTTCACGCAGCAGAGCAAGTATGTCAACGGGATGTTTCGCTACAATAACGTGGAATGGTATGGGCAGGATTCCTGGAAGGTCACTCAGCGTCTTACCTTGAGTTATGGAGCGCGTTTCTACTGGATCCAGCCGCAGTACGACACCAACAACCAGGAATCGGGCTTCGACCCGTCGAAGTTCAACGCCGCAGGCGCGCCTCGACTTTACCAGCGAGCCGTGGACGGGCAGGGGAACCAGGTGGCCGTGGATCCTGGAACAGGCTCACTTCTGCCTGCGTATGCGATCGGAGCGCTGGTGCCGAATACCGGCAATCCCTTGAACGGCATCGTGATCGCCGGTAAAAACATCAACCGGTACTTACAGGACGACCGGGGAATCCAGTATGGACCTCGGGTGGGATTTGCCTATCAGCCGAATCCGAAGACGGCGTTCCGCGGAGGAGCCGGCATCTTTTATGACAGAACACAGGGAAACAATGTATTCGGATTCGATACCAATGTTCCGACACTTTATACACCAACCCTGCACTACGGTCTTATCAGCCAGCTTAATCCAGGTACAGCGCTGCTGGGTCCCAGCAACGTAGGTTCGCGCCAGTATGCCGGCAAATTGCCGACGACTTACGACATCGATATGGAAGTTCAGCAGGAGCTGCCCTACCAGTTCCTGGCGGACATAGCCTATGTCCGAACCACATCGAGCCACTTGATCGAGCAGCAAAACCTGAATGCGATTCCGTATGGAGCCACGTTTCTGCCCCAGAACCAGGATCCCGTGAAAGTTCAACAGAACCCGGGCGCAGCCCTGGGTGCCAACGCCAAGGATGAAAACTTTCTGCGACCCTACCCGGGCTACGGAGATATCGCCCAGGTTCAGAGCGCTGGTTCGTCGAACTACAATTCCCTACAAATCGCGCTCAACCGACGTTACGCAAGAGGGTTGTTCCTAGGGGTGGCGTATACCTGGTCCAAGGCGCTCGGCGTGACTTCAAACGATGGCGACTATGTTCGTATCGACGGACGCACGCGGCAGTTCAACTACGGACCGCTTGCGTTCGATCGCCGAAATACCTTTGTCACCAATTACATCTACGACTTTCCGAGCCTTTTTCAAGGCAAACGCCTGTTGCATACAGCGGTCGATGGCTGGCAGGTTTCCGGCATTACGACGTTCCAGACGGGTGCGCCTTTCATGGTGACAGCGAATGTAGACGGTTATAACAACCAGCTCCTCACCGGATCCTATACTGAAGGGACTCGAGTGAGTATCGTCGGCAACCCATACCTCGGTACCAGCCACGACCCTTACCATCGCCTCAATCCCGCGGCTTTCAGGGCACCCCAGGTGGGAGACCCCGGCATTGGAAATGAAGGGCAAAATCAGTTCACCGGTCCTGGAATCAACAACACCAACCTTGCCTTGCAGAAACAGTTCAGGGTGAAGGAGCGCTACAACTTCCAGTTACGGCTGGACGCTTTCAACGTGTTCAACCACACACAGTTCAACGGCATCAACAGCTCGTTGAACTTCAGCACACCGGGCAGTACCGGACCTACGAACACGGCTGCCAACAATCCATCGCAATGGAACGGCTTCGGCTCCGTTTCCGGAGCCAACGACCCGCGGATTCTGCAACTCCTCGGGCGCTTTACCTTTTAAGTGGAGCGGGGAGTCCGGGCGAGAGCCGGTGGGCCGGATGCTTTGCCGGCATCCGGGTATCTCCCTGTGCTTGACGATTTGCTGTAAACACCGTTTCTGTAGGATGAAGTCTGGAGACAAGCATGAGAATAGCTGGATGGAGACTTGCTTCATTGGCAGCTTTTTATGGGTTGGCGTGGAGCGCCACGGCACAGACAGCCGACAAGCCTGCCTACCTGAATCCCGGTTTGCCGGCTGAGCAACGGGCGGCTGATCTCGTTCACCGCATGACTCTCGACGAAAAAGCTACACAACTCGTCAACCAGGCGCGCGCGGTGCCGCGCCTGAACATACCGGCTTACGATTGGTGGAGTGAATCGCTCCATGGTGTGGCCGTGAATGGAACCACGGAGTTTCCCGAACCGATCGGCCTGGCGGCTACCTTTGATGCATCGGCTATTCACGAGATGGCCGCCGCGATCAGCACGGAAGGACGCATCAAGCACGCGCAGGATGTACGGGCCGGGCACAGCGATATCTTTGAAGGTCTCGACTTCTGGGCACCGAACATCAACATCTTTCGTGACCCGCGATGGGGACGCGGGCAGGAGACTTATGGAGAAGATCCATTTCTTACGGCACACATGGGAGTGGCTTTTGTGACCGGGATGCAGGGCGATGATCCGCACTACTACCGGGCGATCGCCACGCCCAAGCATTTCGCCGTGCACAGCGGCCCGGAACCGACACGTCACATCGCCAATGTGAATGTAAGCAAGCATGACGAGATCGATACATACCTGCCCGCCTTTCGTGCCACGGTGACTGAAGCGAAAGCCGCATCCGTGATGTGTGCTTACAACAGCATCAACGGCGAGCCGGCGTGTGCCAACGAGTTTCTGATGCAGGACCAGTTGCGGGGTAAGTGGGGATTCCAGGGCTACGTGGTGTCGGATTGTGAAGCGGTGCGAAACATCTATAGCGGGCATCACTACAGACCGACGCAGGCTGCAGCCTCAGCTATCAGTCTCGAACGTGGCATGGACAACGAGTGCATTGATTTTACGAGCAAAGTCACGGATAACCATGATTACGCGCCTTACCTGGACGCGGTGAAACAGAACCTGCTGAAGGAGAGCGAGATCGATCTGGCACTGACGCGACTGTTTACCGCGCGCATGAGGCTTGGGATGTTTGATCCGCCGGAAATGAACCCTTACACGCGGATTGATGAGAAGCTGTTGGACGGCCCCGAGCATCGCGCCCTGGCTCGCAAACTCGCGAATGAGTCGATGGTTCTGCTCAAGAATGACGGTGTGCTGCCGCTGAAAAAGCAACCATTGAAGATCGCCGTGGTCGGCCCGCTGGCGGAGCAGACCAAAGTATTGCTGGGTAACTATAACGGGACACCGACGCATTCCGTTTCCGTGCTGGAAGGCTTGCGCGCGGAGTTTCCGTCAGCACAGATACATTTCGTGCCTGGTACCCAGTTCTTGAATAAGAACACCACGCCGGTGCCGGGAAATCTACTGACCGTGAACGGAAAACCCGGCGTGCAGGCAAGTTACTTTGTCTCCGATATAGCTGCCATCGCGGGTCTGGCTGAGGCGCCGGCGGTACTTGCCAGTCGAACTGAACCGGGCATCGGCCTGGCCAGTCAACCTCCGATGCAATTGGCGGGCAAAAAACCGTTGAACGTTCGCTGGGAAGCAACGCTTCGTCCGGATGATACGGGAGATTACAACCTCGGCTTGCAGGCGAAAGGTTCGTTCCGTGTGTCCCTCGACGGTCAGGTACTCGCCACGACCAATGCGACCAATGGTGAGGAAATCAGGCTCGGCAAGGTGCATCTCGAGAAGGGAAAATCCTATGCGCTGAAGGTGGACTACGGCCCATTGAGTGCTGCCGGTGTGCAGCCTCGGCTGGTCTGGTCGAAGATCGATATGCGGCCGAGTCCCGAGGCCGTCGCCGCGGCGAGAGACGCAGATGTTACGGTAGCTGTCGTCGGCATCACGAGTGAACTGGAAGGCGAAGAGATGCAGGTAAGTGAGCCCGGCTTTCAAGGCGGTGACCGCACCAGCCTGGACCTGCCCAGGCCGGAACAGGATCTGCTCGAAGCCGTGGCGGCTGCCGGTAAACCGTTGGTCGTGGTGCTGATGAACGGCAGCGCCCTGAGTGTGAACTGGGCAAAGGAGCACGCGAATGCGATCCTCGAGGCCTGGTATTCCGGCGAAGAAGGTGGTGCGGCAGTAGCGGAAACGCTGTCCGGGCGCAACAATCCGGCCGGGCGACTGCCTGTCACGTTCTACACGGGAATCAGTCAGCTCCCCGCGTTTGAAGACTACTCGATGAAGAACCGGACCTACCGGTACTTTGAAGGAGCTCCTCTTTATCCCTTCGGTTATGGCTTAAGCTATACGAGCTTCGCTTACAGCGATCTGAAGCTTTCTGATGTTGCCATTGATGCCGGCAAGCCAGTGACTGCCCTCGTAAAGGTGACGAACACGGGAAAGCTGGAAGGCGACGAAGTGGTGCAGCTTTATCTCAAGTTTCCAAGCGTACCGGGCGCGCCGCTGAAGGCGCTGCGCGGGTTTGAGCGGGTGCATCTCCAGGCTGGTGCATCCCGAGAAGTGAAGCTTACCTTGAAACCGCGAGATATGAGTATGGTGACGGAAGCAGGCGAACCCGTCGTGCCACAAGGGACATTCTCCTTGTTTGTCGGTGGGGCTCAGCCTGAAACCGGCGGCAAAGGTATACAACAAACCTTTCAGGTAAGAAACAGTCTTACATTGCCGGAGTAAGTCATCCTGCCGCGAGCAAATTTCTTGAAATAGCAAAGGACGGGACCGGCCAGAATCAATCCCCGGTGAACGACGTGACTTGCGTGTTTCCGCAACCTGAGCAGGGGGTGAGCTATCTGGAAGCAGTCCATGGAAACATGACGATTGGTTGCCCCCCAGGGATTCGAACCCCGATATG
Organism: uncultured Acidobacteriaceae bacterium; assembly: GCA_964235795.1. GTDB lineage: Bacteria > Acidobacteriota > Terriglobia > Terriglobales > Acidobacteriaceae > EB88. The sequence continues at coordinate 27,789 of CAXSBW010000035.1, forward strand.
CTGAGTCAGAGTCAGCTGTCCTACCATTGAACGAGGGGGCAGTGTTCGTGCCGATCGCGGGTGGTGCGCTCTCGCGACTGCCTTGAGTTTACGGGGGAGTTCCACATTTGGTCAACGTGCGTAGGCCATGGCGCGGATGATAGCCTGAGTCGTCGTGCGAAGCGAAGGAGAATGATGCGCAGGAAGGTAACGATTGTGGGTGCGGGCAATGTAGGTGCGACCGCCGCGCACTGGCTCGCGGCCAAGGAGCTGGCCGATGTGGTGTTGCTGGACGTGGTCGAAGGGGTGCCGCAGGGCAAGGCGTTGGACCTGCTTCAGGCGATGCCGATCGAGAAGCGCGATTGCGGGCTTATCGGTACGAATGACTATTCGGACTCTGTGGACTCCGACATCGTCGTGATCACGGCCGGGATTGCGCGCAAACCCGGTATGAGCCGCGACGACCTGCTGCATACCAACGCGAAGATCATGGCGGAGGTGATCACGCGCGTCATTGCGACCTCGCCGCAAGCCATCCTGATTGTGGTATCGAACCCGCTCGATGCCATGGCGCAGGCGGCGTTCAAGCACTCGGGGTTTCCGCGCGAGCGTGTGCTCGGCATGGCAGGGGTGCTCGATTCCGCGCGCTTTCGCACGTTTATCGCGGAAGAGCTGAAGGTCTCGGTCGAGAATGTGACGGCGTTTGTGCTGGGCGGCCATGGCGACACCATGGTGCCGTTGCCGCGCTACTCGACCGTCGCGGGTATTCCGATCACGGAGCTGATCGAGCCCGCGAGGCTTGCCGCCCTGGTCGACAGAACACGCAACGGCGGCGCGGAGATTGTGAAGTATCTCAAGACCGGATCGGCTTACTACGCGCCTGCAGCGGCCGCGATCGAGATGGTGGAAGCTATTTTGAAAGACAAGAAAAAAATCCTGCCGTGCGCCGCATACCTGCAAGGGGAGTACGGCATCGACGGGTTGTTCGTCGGGGTGCCGTGCAAGCTGGGCGCGAAAGGGCTCGAGCAGATTATCGAGATCAAGCTGACGCCGGACGAGCAGACCGCCTTGCAGCGCAGCGCCGACTCCGTGAAGGAGCTCTGCGGCATCATCGGCGTGTAAGACCGCCTGCGCGGCTGGCGCCCGCTTTGTGGGGAGTTTTCTTCAAGACAAAAGGCGGGCTTTAGGCCCGCCTTTGTCTTGAACGAGTACACGTCCCGAAGGGACCGCGAGCCGCGTAGGCGGTTTTACACCCGCTCGATGGTCACGGATTCCAGCACGACCGGCGTTTTCGGCTTGTCCTGCGGGCCGCGCGGCAGTTTGGTGATGGCGTCCACGATGGACTGGCCTTCAATCACTTCGCCGAAGATGGTGTGGTTGCCCGTGAGCCACAGCGTGGGCGCGACGGTGATGAAGAACTGCGAGCCGTTGGTGTTGGGTCCGGCATTGGCCATGGCCAGCTTGCCGGGCTTGTCGAACTTGTGCGGCGAGCCCTTGGTTTCGTCCTCGAACTTGTAGCCGGGGCCGCCCATGCCGGTGCCGTCCGGGTCGCCGCCCTGCACCATGAAGTCGGGAATCACACGGTGAAAGACCGTGCCGTCGTAAAGCTTCGTGCCGGTCTTGGACTGGCCTTTGTGCGTCCACTCGCGCGTGCCTTCGGCGAGCTCGACGAAGTTTTTCACGGTCTTGGGGGCAACGTCCTCGAACAGGCGGCAGACGATCTCGCCCTGGGTCGTCTTGAAGGTGGCATAGGTGCCGGGGGTTGTAGGCATGCTTTGGAAGCTCCTCAGTTGTGTTGGTTTGCGATCCTGCCTGCGCGTGTGCATTGCCTGGTGGCTTTGCTCGCCAGGGATGGTGAGTGCGTGGGGCCTTTCCAGTTTACTGCGGAGCGGGGCTGACTGGACGGCTGGCGGTGCCTGGTTTCGGCGAAACGGGTGGAGCCGGGACGGTGGACGCCGGTGAGGTCGCGGGTAAGGGCTGCCCGGCAGGGACGATCGTGACCCGGCTGAGCGTGACGGGGGTGAGCGGCTTGTCTTCCGGGTCGCGCTCGACATGCGTGATGGCGGCAACCACCGAAACGCTCGGCTCGTCGCACTGGCCGAAGATCGAGTAGTTGCCGTCAAGCGAAGGGTAAGGCTGCTCCGTGATGAAAAACTGCGAGCCGTTGGTGTTGGGGCCGGAGTTGGCCATGGCGAGCCGCCCCGGCACGTCGAAGCCGAGCCCCGGCACGACCTCATCCGCGAACATGTAGCCGGGGTCGCCCGCGCCTGTGCCGAGCGGATCGCCGCCCTGGATCATGAACCCGGGGATGACCCGGTGGAAGGTGGTCCCGTTGTAGAGCGGCTTGCCATGCTGCTTCGCGTGGGTCGCCGGGTCGGTCCAGTCCCTGGTGCCGGTCGCGAGGCCGACAAAGTTGGCGACGGCGAGCGGGGCTTCCTT
>CAXSBW010000036.1:0-8330 GCA_964235795.1 uncultured Acidobacteriaceae bacterium
ATCGTGGCGTTCAAGCGCACCACTTCACTCCTTGACCCAAAGTTCCACCGGCTGAATCCGCTGTCGTTTGCCTGATTGATGTTCGGGTACGCAGGAAAGGTATCTTCGTTCACAACACCCAGTCCACGGTTGGACTGCGAAGGGTCGCCGAAGGCCGAGGCTTCAATCGTTACATTCTCGGTCGGCTTATAGGTCAGCTTGCCGGCCCAGCTATAGGCCGTGATCGCATTCGTGAACGGCCCGTGTTTTGCAAGGCCCGCGCCGGCTGGCGCTGCATAGCTATACTGGCTCAGCGTCGGATCGAATGCGCCGAAAAAGAAAAGCTTGTCTCGCAGCTTGCCGAGCGGCACCGGACCGCCGAGCTCTGCCGCCGCGTCGAAAGCGGGCTCCGCATAGATGCGGCCATGGGTGTTGACGCGACCGTAGTTGTCCGCGTAACGCTGGGTCGCTTCAAACTGCTCCGGCGCCGCAAAGGCGCTGACCGCGCCATGAAGCTGGCGGCCGCCGGTCTTGGTCACAATCAGCGCGACACCGCCGTTGGCGCGACCGAACCTGGGCTCCAGCGCACCCGTCTTGACCTGGACTTCCTGGATAAACGAAAGATTGATGCCCGTGCCGAGCGAACCGTAGGTGGGGCTGAACACACCCAGGCCGCCGTAACCGACGTCCGTCAGGTTGACGCCGTCGATGATGTACTGGTTTTCAAGCCCGGTCGCGCCGCCGATGGACGGGTTGGACGTGCCGGTGCCGCCGCTATTGACCGCGCCCGGAGCTACATAGAACAGACTGCCGACATTCCGAGCCACCGGCACCTGCGAGTAGAAGGTCGCATCCAGATTGTCGCTGACCGCGGTTGACGTCGTATCGATCTGCACGCTGTTCGCGACCACCTCCACCGTATCGCTCACGCCGCCCAGGTCGAGCTTCAGGTCAAGGTTTGAAAGCCGATTGATCACGACTTCGACATTCCTGGTCTGCGTAATCTTGAAGCCCTGGTGCTCCGCACTGACGGTATACAAACCGGGTGTCAGACCGCCGAGGCTGTAGTGGCCCTGCTCGTCGGTGGTGGCCGTTCGCTTGTCGGAGGGCCCGGTAAACGTGACGGTGGCGCCGGGTACGGCCGCGCCGCCGACGTCGGCAATCGTGCCCTGCAGTCCGCCCTTCACCGCTGAAATTTCCTGAGCCGTGACGGCGCTTGTTGCAAGCAAAACAGGGGCGGAGATCAGGGCCGCCGCAAACAGCCTGACTTTGAATCGCTGAATCATGAACACTCCTGTGGCGTGAACTGCCACAAAGCTCCATGCAATCTGTGTGCCAGTTGAGAATGATCGAAACAAACCACTTAGCCCGGCAAGTCTCCAGAGAAGACTGCTATCTATGAGATTTGGAAGATGACAACCTGCAACCAAACGCAAATACGGAAAACTGGAGACGGGGTGACTGTTGAACGTTCACCCCATTACCCGAACAAAAACTCCTTCGTCCGGAGCCCGGCGACGGTGTCCCGCAGCCGGGCGGCTTTTTCGAACTCGAACTTTTTCGCGGCTTCCCGCATGTCGGATTCGAGGTTGGCGATGTGGAGGTCGAGGGCCTGTTGGGTCGGGAACTCGGGCATTGCTTCCGTTTCTTCCGTCAGGTCGGCGTAGTCGGCTTTCAGAATCTGCGCGAGCGACATATCGGTGGGGCGGATGATGGAGGTCGGCGTGATGCCGTGCTCCACGTTGTAGGCGTGCTGCACCTCGCGACGACGGCTGGTTTCATCCAGCGCGCGTCGCATGGAGTCCGTCATCTTGTCGGCGTACAGGATGGCGCGGCCGTTGATGTTGCGCGCCGCGCGGCCGATCGTCTGGATCAGTGAGCCCTGCGAGCGCAGAAAACCTTCCTTGTCGGCGTCGAGAATGGCGACGAGCGAAACCTCGGGCAGGTCGAGCCCTTCGCGCAGCAGATTGATGCCGACCAGTACGTCGTACTCGCCCTTACGCAGGTCGCGCAGCAGCTTGACCCGTTCGAGTGTTTCGATCTCCGAGTGCATGTAACGGCAACGCACACCGACCTCGGTGTAGTAGCCGGACAGGTCCTCGGCCATGCGCTTGGTGAGCGTGGTCACGAGCACGCGCTCGTTGCGCTCGACGCGGAGGCGGATCTCGGCGAGCAGGTCGTCGATCTGGCCGCGAATGGGGCGGATTTCCACCTCGGGGTCGATCAGCCCCGTGGGCCGGATGATCTGTTCGACGACGATGCCCTCGGACTTCGACAGCTCATAGGGCCCGGGTGTGGCCGATACATAGACGAGCTGGTGCACGCGGTTCTGAAACTCCTCGAACTTGAGCGGGCGATTGTCGCGCGCCGACGGCAGGCGAAAGCCGTAGTCGACCAGGTTTTGCTTGCGCGACCGGTCGCCGTGCCACATGCCGTGCAGCTGCGGCACCGTGACATGCGACTCGTCGATAAACATCAGGAAGTCCTTGGGGAAGTAATCGAACAGGGTCGGCGGCGGCTCGCCGGGCATGCGGCCGGAGAAGTGGCGCGAGTAGTTCTCGATGCCATGGCAGAAGCCCATGGACTTGATCATTTCCAGGTCGAAGCGGGTGCGCTGGTGGATGCGCTGCGCTTCCACCATGCGGCCCTGGCTTTCAAGCTCTTTTTCCCAAATCTCGAGCTCCGCCAGGATGGACTCGACGGCGGATTTTTTGCGCTCGGGCTGCACCACGTAGTGGCTTTTGGGGTAGATGGGCAGGCGCGCATAGGTTTTCAGGACAGTGCCGAAGAGCGGATCGATCTGGCTGAGCGAGTCGACCTCATCGCCGAACAGCTCAATGCGGTACGCGCTTTCGTCGTAGGTGGGGAAGACCTCAATCACGTCGCCTCGGACGCGAAACGTGCCTCGTCGGAAGTCGCCGTCGGTGCGCTCGTACAGGATCTCGACGAGTTTTTTGGTGATGTCTTCACGGCGGATGGCCTGGCCTTTTTCAAGAAACAGCAGCATGCCGTAATAAGCCTCGGGCGAGCCCAGGCCGTAGATGCAGGAGACCGACGAGATGATGATGACGTCGCGGCGCTCAAACAGGGAGCGGGTCGCGGCGAGGCGCAGCTTGTCGAGCTCCTCGTTGATTGTCGCTTCTTTTTCGATAAACAGGTCGCCGGCGGGGATGTAGGCCTCGGGCTGGTAGTAGTCGTAGTACGAGACAAAATACTCGACCGCGTTTTCGGGGAAGAACTGCTTGAACTCATGGAAGAGCTGCGCGGCGAGCGTTTTGTTGTGCGCGAGAATCAGCGCGGGCCGATCGAGCTGCTCGATGACCTTGGCCATGGTGAAGGTTTTGCCGGAGCCGGTGACGCCGAGCAGCACCTGGTGCTGCTCGCCGCCGCGGATGCCCTCGACGAGCTCGCCGATGGCGCGGCCCTGGTCGCCGCGCGGCTCGTAGTCGCTGTGGAGTTTAAAGTCCAAGGCTTGCCTCCTGCGCTGCTCGCACGCCGAGTGCTTCGGCCCACTCCGACGGCGCATCGACGACGACATCGACCAGCTGTTTGGACTCCATATCGGCGATGGTCTGCGGGGAAAGCCCGTAGCGGCAGCCCAGGCTCCAGGTACCGGCGGCGCGCGCGGTCAGGATGTCGACCGAGGAGTCGCCGACCATCACGGTTTCGTCGGCTTGCACGCCCGCTTCCAAGATGAGTTGCAGCAGGCCCTGGGGGTCGGGCTTTTTGGTGGGGAAGCTGTTGCCGCCGTAAACCGTGGTGAAAAACGGCGCGAGACCGAGACCTTCGCAGAGGCTGACGGAAGCGCGGACCGGCTTGTTGGTCAGCACGGCCATGCGGGCCTGCGGCAGTGCTTCGCGCAGTCGGTGCAGCTGCTCCGAAACGCCCGGGTAGGGTCGCGTGTGGTCCAGCAGGTGCCGGTGGTAGTAGTCGAGAAACGCCGCCAGCGCGGCCGGGGCGAGAGACGGGTCCGCCGCGTCGGCTGCCAGCGCGCGCTGGATCAGCACGGCCGCACCGTCCCCGATATAGGACGCGATGCGCTCGTGGGTCTGGGGCGGCAGGCCGAACTGGCGCAGGGTCGCGTTGACGGCTTCGGCCAGGTCCTGTTTCGAGTCGATCAGGGTTCCGTCCAGGTCGAACACAAGCAGGCGCAGCCGCGCGGTAGGGAAAGGCCGGAGCACATGGACCATCCCTCCATCTTACCTGCCTTATTTCACCCGGATGTCCCCGGAACCGGTGTTGAGCCGCACCTGCGGGCCGCCACCCCCCACGTCGCCGACCAGCTGGTTCCTGCTCGGAGCCGATCCGCGCGTGAACGTGCCGTCGTAGTGCAGGTCGCCGGAGCCGGTAGTCGCGTTGAGCGACATGGGCGCGCCGCCGGTGTCGAGCGTTACATGGCCCGAGCCGGTTTCCACGCGCCAGGCGGCCAGCGGTTTGCCGCCGATTTTGAGACTGCCCGAGCCGGTGTGGGCCCACAAGCCGCTTTGGACGTTGCCGAGCGTGATGTCGCCGGAGCCGGTCTGCGCCTTTACGTCCGAGGCCGACAGCATGGTGGCCACGATGTTGCCGGAACCTGATTCGAGCGACACGTGGTCGCTCAGGCCTGATGCCTGCACGTTGCCGGAGCCGGTTTTGAGCTCGACCGGGCCGCCGTTGTCTTCCACGCGGATGTCGCCGGAGCCGGAGGCGGCGCGCAGGTCGGTGCCGCGCGGCGTGGTGATCTCGTAGTCGATGCTGAGGTTGTTCTCGTGAAAGTTGTGGCCAAGGCTAATGATGTTGCCGGCCTGCGTCAGGGGCGGGTGCGCGACGATCTGCCGGACGCGGTCGTCGGAGGAACCGCCACCGAGCCAGTTGTTGCCGCTGTGCACGTGGCCCACAATGTGCACCGAGTTGACCGCGCCCGGCGATACGTGGATGTTGCCTGAACCCGTATCAATGCCGAGCAGCACGGGGCCGTTGACCTTGAGCGTGCGTTCAAACGAAGCATCGGCAGCCAGGGCAGCGGCGGGCCACAGCAAGCAGGCGCAGGCAGTCCAGGCAAAACTGCGAAATGATTTCATGGCAGGCATCTCTCCGGCGCGGGCAGTTTTCCGGCGCTTGTCCGATGGTACGCAAGGCCGGGCCGGAAAGTTCCCGGCCATCACGTACACTCAGAGGCAATGCTGGGGCTCCTCTTATTCCGGCTGGCTGCCATTGCCGTGTTGATCCTGGCGAACGGCTTCTTTGTCTCGGCGGAGTTCGCGTTGGTGTCACTGCGGCGCAGCCGGCTTGACCAACTGATTGCCGACAATGTCCCCGGTGCGCGCAAGGTGCAGCAGTTGCAGAGCCGCCTGGACGACTTTCTGCCTGCCGTGCAGTTTGGCGTCACGCTGTGCTCGCTGGCGCTCGGCTCGATCGGCGAGCCCACGGTTGCCGGCTTGCTGGTGCCGCTGCTGGGCGGCTTTCAGCACGTGCGGATTTACGCGCACCTGCTCAGCGCGGCGATTGCGTTTCTCGGTATCACGTATTTTGAGGTGGTGCTGGGCGAGCTGGTGCCCAAGTCGCTGGCCCTGCGCCGTGGCGAGCAGCTGGCCATCGCCATTGCCGGGCCCATGCTGGCTTTTATGAGCATGACCCGCCCGGCCGTGCTGCTGCTGAACCGCTCCGCGACGCTGGTGCTGCGGCTGTTTCGGACGCCTCCCTCGGCGCACGGCGGGCTCCACTCGCCCGACGAGCTGAAGCTGATCGCGACGGCGGCGCGCGAGGGCGGGGTGCTGCCGCCATTTCAGGAGGCGCTGATCCATCGCGCGCTCGAGGGCGGCGACATCCCGACGCGGGAGATCATGACGCCGCGACAGAAGATCGTTTCCCTGCCGGCCTCGATGCCGGTGGAGCAGGCCAGCGCCCGCATGGTCGAAGAGATGCACTCGCGCGTGCCCGTGTATGACCCCGTGCGCGGGCCGGAGGCGATTATCGGCGTGGTGTATGCAAAAGATGTGGCGCGTCTCATGCACTTCCACGCGGTGTCCGGCCGGCGAGCCGCGGAGTCCATCGGGGGAGCCGCAGCCGCTACGGCACTGGCCGGATTGCAGCTGCGATCGATCATGCGCGATGTGCTGGTGGTGCCGGAAACCAAGCCGGCGTTTGACCTGCTGCTCGAGTTCCAGCAGCGGCGGCGGCACCTGGCGATCGTGGTGGATGAGTTTGGCTCGACCGTCGGCCTGGTCACGGTGGAGGACGCGATTGAGCAGCTGATCGGTGAGGTGGAAGATGAGTTCGACGCAGCCGAGGGACGGACGGTGCCGCTGCTGCCTGTCGCAAACGACACGTTGATGCTGGACGGCAGTGTGCGGCTGCGCGATCTGGAAACCCAGATGCACTGGAAGCTGCCAAAAGACGGCGGTGTGGAAACGCTGGCGGGTTTTCTGCTGAGCCGGCTGGGTCATATCCCGGGGGCAGGCGAGCGGGTCGACTTTGACCATCACCGGCTGACGGTGGTCGAGATGGCCGGCCGGCGTATCAGCAGGGTGCGGGTGGAGAACCGCGGGGCGCCGGCGGAACCTGAGAAAACATCGGCGGAAACGGACGTGCAGGTATGAGCGGCTTTTTCTGCGAGGATATGCGCTTGAAGCAAGCCGCCGCGATCCGTCGCAGGCAGGGTGTGCGCGCTTGAGGCGGGCCCTGCGCGCGCTGCTGTGGCGCATGCTCTACACGGTTCCAGTTGTGTGGCTGGTGGTCTCGCTCGTGTTTGTGCTCATCCACCTGGTACCGGGCGACCCCGTGCAGCAGATGCTGGGCGAGGGCGCGCGCGCGGGCGATATCGCTGCGCTGCGACACCAGTACGGGCTGGACCAGCCGCTCGGCGTGCAGTATGTGGCGTACTGGCGCGGGGTGCTGCACGGCGACCTGGGTCACTCGATCCGGCTCAACGACACGGTGACGCACCAGCTCCTTTTGCGTTACCCGTACACAGTGGTGTTGACGGTCGCGGCGCTGCTGTTGGCGCTCGTGCTGTCGCTGCCGGCGGGCATCACGGCTGCGCTGCATCGCAATCGCTGGCCCGACCAGTTGCTGGGTGTCGTGAGCCTGTTCGGGTTGTCGTTTCCGGCCTTCGCGCTGGGGCCGATTCTGATCCTGCTGGTGTCGATTCGACTGAGCTGGCTGCCGGTTTCAGGCGCTGCCGGTCCCTCGTACCTGGTGTTGCCCGCTGTCACGATGGGAGCCGCGCTGGCGGCGATTCTGACGCGCATGATTCGCACGGCCATGCTGGAGGAGTTGGGGCAGGATTACATTCGCACCGCGCGCGCCAAGGGCTTGCCTGAAAGGACTGTCGTGTATCGTCACGCGCTGCGCAATGCAATGATCCCGATCGTCACGCTGCTCGGGTTGCAGTTCGGCGCGCTGCTGGCCGGAGCGATCGTAACGGAGATGATCTTCTCGTGGCCGGGCATCGGACGGCTTACCGTGTCGGCGATCTCGAATCGCGACTACGCGCTGGTGCAGGGCTGCCTGCTCGCCATCGGGCTGACGTATGTGCTGGTCAACCTGCTGACGGACGTGGTGTACCTGTTGTTGAACCCGCGCATTCGGGATTGACCTCGGGATTGAGCTGTTTCGCCTGATGGGGTTGGCATGGTGCTCGATTGAGGACCAGTCCAAAGGCGACGCCGAGGCGACGCCGAGTGCGCCACCGACCGCAACCCGACCGCGACCCGGACGCCCATCTGGTGTGTCGCCGAGCCGAGGGCCGCCCCCATGCCGACACCCATCGCTGTTTCCAACCCAAGTTTGTTCCTGGCGGCCCAGATACGCCCGGCATCCGTCACAGTAATGGGACGTGTTCCGCTTGCAGATTTTCATTTTCGATGATGAGCAGCCCGACCGTGACGGGCAGGGTGAACCGCCGGGGCCCGGCCGCGCCGGGATTGAAGAAAAGCACCCGTTTGCGATGCTCGCTGAGCGGCTTGTGCGAATGGCCGAAGAGGACTGCTTGCAAACCCGCTGCGCCGGGATCGAGCGAAAGCGTGTGCACGTCGTGCAGCAGGTAGAGGTTGATGCCGGCGAGCGTGAGGTACTCCTCGGCCGGCAGCTCGGCGCACGGACCTGTGCGGTCGATGTTGCCGCGGATCGCGGTGACGGGAGCGAGTTCGCGCAATTGGTTCAGGATTTCCGGCTTGCCGATATCGCCGGCATGCAGGATGTGATCGACGCCGGCAAAGGCTGTCAGCACCTGGGGACGCAGCAAACCATGCGTGTCCGCAATGACGCCGATTCTCATCGCGGGATCCGAAGGGGTGAAACACAAAAACCGCCTGCGCGGCCGGCGGCCACTTCCTGGCCTGTTTTCGTTTGAGCAGGAACTGCCACTACAA
>CAXSBW010000036.1:8430-14420 GCA_964235795.1 uncultured Acidobacteriaceae bacterium
CGCGGATCGAGAAAATCCCGCAGCGCGTCGCCGAGAAAGTTGAACGAGAGCACGCAGAACATGACCGCGAGCGCGGGAAAGACAACCAGGTGCGGCGAGTCGAACAGGTGGGAGCGCGCGTCGTTGAGCATGCCGCCCCAGCTGGCGGCCGGCGGTGGTACGCCCAGTCCGAGAAACGATAGGGTGGCCTCGGCAAGCACCGCGCCGGCCATGCCGATGGCCGACTGCACGATCAGCGGCTGGAGGATGTTGGGCAGGATATGACGCGTGAAAACACGGAAGTCGCTCGCCCCGAGCGCGCGCGCGGCTTCGACAAACTCGCGCTCACGCACGGCCAGCACCTGCGCGCGCACCAGTCGCGCATAGCCGACCCATCCGCCGATGGAAAGCGCGAGCACCAGGTTGAACAGGCCGGGCCCGAGAAAGGCAACAAAGGCGATGGCCAGCAGGATGCCGGGCAGTGCCAGAAAAGCGTTCATCACAAAGATGTTCAGCACGGTGTCGAGTACGCCGCCGTAAAAACCGGCGAGGCCGCCGAGGACGAGGCCGAGCGACAACGAGCAGCCCACGACCGAAACCGCGACCAGCAGCGAGATGCGCGCGCCGTAAACGATGCGTGAAAAGGTATCGCGGCCCAGCTCGTCGGTACCGAACAGGTGGGCCGCGCCCGGGCCGGCGAGCCGGTCGTTGAGGTCGAGCGACGCCGGCGCGTGAGGCGCAATCCACGGCGCAAACAATGCCAGGACGCAGAACAGAACGACCAGGAAGAGCCCGACGATAGCCAGCGGCTGCCGTTGAAGGCTGCGCCACACGGATCGCCCCCGCCGCACGGCCTTCGACTGCACGGGCGCGAGAACGGGGGGGAGCGAGGGCGTTTCGGTCTCTTTTTCCTGCATGGGATTATGATGCGGCACCGCCCGCAGCGGGCAGGTTCGCTTTGCGCCTCTTCACTCTGGCGGCGTAGGCTGGTGACGATCTGTTTTCAGGTCATTCCAGGAGCTTTCCCCTATGCGCCGACACACGCGTGCTGCTCGTCTTCTTTTTGTCACGACTCTTTTCGGCTTGTCACTCTCGGCGCGAGCGCAGTTCAGTGCGAGCCTGTCCGGCACGGTCACCGACAACACGGGCGCCGTGGTGAGCGGGGCCACCGTGCAGCTGACCGACAAGGCGAACCAGTCGGTGCGCAGCTTTACCACCACGGCGGCGGGTTACTACAACTTCAGCGAACTGCCGCCCGGGCACTACTCCCTCCAGACCATCGCCAACGGCTTTGCCAAATCCACGTTTGACGATGTGACGCTGGTGGCCGAGTCGCCCCGGGACCTGGAGGTGAAACTCCGCGCCGGAGGAGCGTCCGAGACCGTGACGGTTTCGGCCAGCGATGTGCCGGTGCTCAACACCTCGGACGCCGATGTGGGCACCAGCTTTTCGGCCGCCGACGTGACCCGGCTGCCTGTTTTCGGGCGCGACCCCTATGAGCTTTTGCGCCTGGTCCCGGGCACCGTCAGCGACGCGGCCCGCGGCGGGTCCGGCAGCAGTGTGTCGCTGCCGAACAACCAGAGCGGGAATCAGTCGAACGCCGGCATCTTTCAGACGGAAAACCAGATCCAGGCCGCCGCCGCCGGGCAGCGGGTGACCTCGAACACCTACCTGATCGACGGCGTGAGCGTCGACAGCCTGTCGCACGGCGGCTCGGCCGTGGTGACGCCCAATCCCGAGTCGGTCGCACAGATCACGGCGACTTCAAGCAGCTTTGACGCGACCGCCGGACGCAATGTCGGCCTGCATACCTCTACGGTGACCAAGGCCGGCTCCAACGACGTGCACGGGAGCCTGTTCTTTCAGTACGACCAGCCCGGGTTGAACGCATACCCTTCCTACGGCGGCCCCGCGGGCGCACTGCCGGTCCGCAACAACAACCAGCAGCGCGAATACGCGGCCAGCCTCGGGTTTCCGCTCGTCAAGGACAAGCTGTTTTTCTTCGCTTCGTACGAAGGCATCTCGAATATCAACAAGGGCTCGTCGGAGCAGTATGTACCCACGCCGCGGTTCCTCAGCGGGCTTGCGGCATCGCGCGCCGGGGGCATCGTGGCCGGCGTCCTGAATGGCCCCAACAGCCAGACGCAGGTGATCAAGGTGCTGCCGACCAGCTGCGCGAATCTGCAAACCGCCTGTAACCCGGTCGCGGGCGGCGCGGATATCGGTTCCTTTGCCGGGACGCGGGGAAGCTACCTGCCGGCCTATGTCGCCGCGACGCCCAATGTCCCGAACAATCAGACCGGGGGCGGGCTGGACGGCATTGCGGATGTTGAGTACGCGCAGATTCTTGCCGCTTCGCACTTCCACGGCAACCAGTTCAACGCGCGCGTGGACCTCTACCTGACACCGCGCGACCAGCTGGCCGTGAGCGGCTTTATCGTCAAGCTGGACCAGGCCAGCCCTGACCCCAGAACGGGCGCACAGCCGTCATCCAACCTGCCGTTCAAGCCCTTCAACTCCTCGGCGACCGTGCTGTACATCCACACCTTCAACGCCTCGCTGATCAACGAGGCCCGTGCGAACTTCACCCGCTACGCGGACAACCAGATTCACGATGCCGGCACCTCGGTCGACTTCGGCATTCCGCGCTTCGAGGTGCAGGGGTATGTGTTCGGGCGCTTCTACAACGGTCCCGGCTGGGGATCGACCACACCGGGAATCCTGGCGCAGAACACCTACGAGGTACGCGATATGCTCGTCCAGACGCTGGGCGCGCATACGCTGCGCTACGGCGGGTCGTATCGCTGGGAGCAGGACAACGACAACCTGAGTGCCGAGTCGCGACCCGATTATGTTTTTCAGGGAATCTGGCAGTATGCCAACGACGCGCCGGTAGACGAGGCGATTGCCGCCGACCCGAATACAGGCGGGGTCGCGAACGGGCAACGCTACTTCCGCGATCACGACATTTCCGCCTTTGTACAGCACGACTGGAAGGTTTCGTCCTCATTCACACTCAACACGGGGCTGCGCTGGGAGTACTTCGAGCCGCTCAGCAACAAGGGATCGCTGACGAACGAGCCTGTGTTCGGCTCCACGCCTGCTGACTATCTCACGGCTGCCGTGTTGAAACCGGTTCATCATCTTTACAACTCGAACTACAACAACTGGTCTCCGCGCGTCGGCTTCAACTGGGCAGCAACCAACAACCTGGTGGTCAGCGGCGGATTTGGAATTGCGTATGACCGGCTCGACGATCAGTTGTTCAACAACGGCTTTGAGAACGGTCCGGGTTATGCCCAGTTCGGACTGTGCTGCGCGACCGATGCTGCTTCGCAGGCCAAGACGAACATTCTCTTCGAGCGAGGCGCCACGCACTCGGCTTACAGTTTCGCCCCGAACCCGGGGCTGGCCGTCGGCACCAATGCCGCCACAGGTTTGCCGAACGGCACCAACGAGATCGAGGTGTATGGTACGTCGCCCCATACCGCCCAGCCCATGCTCGAAAGTTTTTCATTGCAGGTGCAGCGGCAGTTGCCGCACCAGCTTGTGGCTGCCTTGATCTACCAGGGTTCCGCCGGACACCACTTTCCACGGCTGGTCAACCAGAACTTTCTCCATCCCACCTGCGCAAACATCGCCCCGGACGGCACTACCTGCGTCGGCGGACTGACGCCATTCACTGCCTCGTATGTGCCGACCACCGATGTGGCCACGAACTACAACGGTTTGGACGCGACGCTCGACAAGCGTTTTTCGCACGGCTACAACCTGCACGTTGCGTACACCTTTTCGAAGAGCCTGGACCAGGGCTCGAACGAGGGCCCGGGTGCCTTGTCGAACCAGACCGACCCCGCTCATCCAATCACGGAGTACGGTCCTTCCGACTTCGACGTGCGTCACAACATCACGGTTGCGGGAAACTGGGACTTGCCGAAGCTTCACCATGGCCAGGGCCTGGTGGGAGAAACGCTGAGCGGCTGGCAGGTCAACGGCATCTTTCAGTATCACTCCGGCTTTCCGTGGACGCCGGTCACCGGGGTGCCGACCGTGGCCGTCGTGCAGAGCGCGACCACCATCGCGCCGACCCGCCCGATCGGCTACTACGGCGGCGCGCACAACTCCTGCTCAAACAGCGCACTGATCGACGGCTCGAACTTCGCCGGCGGCGGCAAGCAGTACTTCAACATCAGCAAGTCCGGGCCGCCGGGAATCGGCCGCAACTCGTTCAACAGCTCGTGCTATCTCGATACAGACGTGACCGCCGCGAAAGAGCAGAGCATCAGCCTGCTTGGACACGAGTCGCAGCTGCGCTTTCAGGCAAACTTCTACAACGTATTCAACAAGCTCAACCTGGCCCCGATCCAGTTCGGAACCCCGAATGCGACTGTCGAAAACAGCCTGTTCGGACTTTCACCGGGGGCCGACTCAGGACGGGTGATCGAGTTTTTCGCGCGGCTCCAGTTCTGAGCCGCGCGGTGTCGATCAGTGCCGCCCCGAACTACAAGGGCTCGATCCAATCGAACCTGGCCACCTGCGGAATGATGCCGCGCTCGTGGCCCATGGTGAGCAGCTTTTCAATCGCCGCGCGACCATCGGCGCCGTAGTCGAGCGTGCGCTCGTTGACATACATGCCGACGAACTTGTCGGCCAGGTTGGGATCGAGGTCGCGCGCGAACTGCATGGCATACTGCAGGGCCGACTCGCGATGATCGAGCCCGTGCCGGATGGAGTCCTTGATGGCCTTCGTTGTTATCTGCATGGCCTCAAGCCCCAGCGAGCGCTTGACGGCATTGCCGCCGAGCGGCAGGGGCATGCCGGTCTGCTCGCGCCACCACACACCCAGGTCGATGATTTTGTTCAGTCCGCTCATGCCGTAGGTGAGCTGCCCCTCGTGGATGATGAGCCCGGCCTGGTACTTGCCTGCAAGCACCTGCGGAATGATCTGGTCGAAGGGCACGACCTCGGTTTCGATCTCCGGCGCAAACAGCTTCAGGGTCAGGTACGCGGTCGTGAGAGTGCCGGGGACGGCAATCTTGATCTTCTTGATCGCATCCAGCGTGTAACGCTGCGGCGCGATGATCATGGGGCCGTAGTTTTCGCCGACCGAGCCGCCGCAGGCCATCAGCGCGTAGTTGTCCTGCAGGTATGGGTAGGCATGGAACGAGATGGCGGTGACATCGAAAAAGGCTTCGTGCATGGCCTTGTGATTCAGTGTTTCGATGTCGCACAGCACGTGCGAAAACTTGTAGCCGGGCACCCGGATTTTATTGGTCGCCAGGCCGTAAAACATAAAGGCGTCGTCGGAGTCCGGGCTGTGCGCGATGGAGATCTCGCGTACGGCATCTTCGGCTGGGGTCGTGCTTCGGGGCATCGTTGGGGTAGCGCTCATCAGGGTCGGGTCCTTTCAGGGACAGGTCGGCGCAACGGGCGTTTGGGCAGCAACGCACGCGCGGGTACCCGTTCAGAATACGCCGTGAGCAGCCCTAGGCGCGGGGACGGGCGTCCACACGATCAAAGCCGCGGCGCAGCCCGGAAGCGATGGCAGCTGCCAGCAGAACCTTGATGCCGTCGCCTGCCGCAAAGGGCAGCACAGCCAGTTTCAGCGTGGAGGCCGCGCTGCCGTGTGTCACGATCGCAAGCCAGGCTGCGCCGCAAAGCAGGATCAGCGTATTGCCGAGCGCCGCCGCGACGGCCGCACCGGTCAGGCCGTGCCCGGTGCGCCAAAGCCTGCCCGTCACCGCAGCCGCCAGCGGGTACGACAGCAGGTAGCCGGCACTGGCGCCCAAGGGCAGCAGGCCGCCGAATCCGGGCACAAATACGGGCAGGCCGGCTGCGCCTTCAAGCAAGTACGCCGCCAGGGCAGCCGCGCCCAGACCGGGGCCGAGCAGCAGGCCCACCAGCAGCACCCCAAAGGGCTGCATGGTCATGGGCACGGGCGTCCACGGCAGGGGAACGGCCACCTGCGCGCAGGCCGCGACAAAAAGCGACCCCAGCAGAACAGCCGCGAT
>CAXSBW010000036.1:14520-30092 GCA_964235795.1 uncultured Acidobacteriaceae bacterium
ACGAAAACGGATTCGTGGATCATGGGCGTCGGAACTCCCTTATCGGTCGGCATGGACATCCTGGTCCCCCTCGCCGTCCTTTGCCGGGTGGCGCAAACGGGACCGGCCACCCCCCAGGACCGCTCTCGCGATGGCCGATGCGGCCCACAGTAAAACGAGCAGGCTTGCAACGAGAACCAGAACAAGAAGACGCATGGCGGGACGAAGCCATAGGATAGCAAAGAGCGGGCCGCCGGGCCGCCGGGAATTTGGGTGGTAAGCGGCTTCAGGAACGGCAGGCGAAAGGAAAGGCAGGCATATGGCGACACCTATCAAGTTCGGAACCTCAGGCTGGCGCGCGATTGTCGCGGAAGAGTTCACGATGAGCAACATACGGCGAGCCGTGACCGGCATCGCGAAGTTTGTCGCGACGCAGCCGGGCCATGCGAAAACGGTTCTGGTGGGCCGCGACCCGCGCTTTCTGGGCGAAACCTTTGTGGCGGAAGCCGCGGGCATTCTCCAGGCCAACGGCGTGACCCCCTGCGTGATTCCGGACGCCGCGCCCACCCCGGCCATCGCCTATGCAGTGCGGCAAGGCGGCTATGCCGGCGCGATCAACTTCACGGCATCGCACAATCCGCCGGAATACAACGGCATCAAGTTTTCCACCTCCGACGGCGCGCCCGCCTTGCCGGAAACGACAAAGCAGATCGAGGCCGCCATTGAAGCGCTGGGCGAAACCGCGGTGCCGCCGGCTGTGCCCGGCGAGTACAAGCAGGTCGACGTGAAGCCCGACTACGCCCGGCGCCTGGCAGAGCTGGTCGACCTCAAGGCGATTCAGAAGTCAGGATTGAAGATCGTTTTCGATCCGTTCTGGGGCGCGGCCCGCGGCTACAGCGACTCGATCCTGCGTGAGCACGGGGTGCCGGTCGAGACCGTGCATGACTACCGCGATGTGTTGTTCGGCGGCCATGCCCCCGAGCCCGACGGCGAGCTGCTGGACGAATGCCGCGCCCGGATGAAAAGCTTCGGCGCAGGCATCGGCATCGCCACCGACGGCGACGCGGACCGCTTCGGCATCGTGGACGAGGATGGAACCTATATCCAGCCGAACTACATTATCGCGTTGCTGTTCGATTACCTGATGGAAACGCGCGGCTGGAAAAACGGCGTCGCCAAATCGGTGGCGACGACCAACCTGATCAATGCCTTGGCAGAGAAAAACGGCGTGCCGCTCTATGAAACGCCGGTCGGCTTCAAGTACATCGGCGAGCTGATCAACGCGGACAAGATTGCGATCGGCGGCGAGGAAAGCGCCGGTTTGACGATTCGAGGGCACGTGCCCGAAAAAGACGGGGTGATGGCCGGGCTGCTGGTGGCCGAGATGGTGGCGACCCGCGGCAAGAATCTCGGCAGCCAAT
The DNA here is from genome assembly GCA_964235795.1 of uncultured Acidobacteriaceae bacterium. Classification (GTDB taxonomy): domain Bacteria; phylum Acidobacteriota; class Terriglobia; order Terriglobales; family Acidobacteriaceae; genus EB88. The sequence continues at coordinate 15,921 of CAXSBW010000036.1, forward strand.
TGACCGACCTGTTTGGCAAAGTAGGTTCCTTTTACCCGCACCGCGAGAATTTTCGCTTGACGCCCGAGATCAAGAACGCATTCACTGAGAAGATCAAGGGCGATCCGGCGGAGCTGGGCGGCCGCAAGGTCTCCGCGATTGTGCGGACCGACGGGCTCAAGCTGGTGCTCGAGGATGGGTCCTGGGTGTGCTACCGGCTGTCCGGGACCGAACCGGTGGTCCGCGTGTACACCGAGGTGCGCCGGCTGGAAGACAGTGCGAAGCTGAGCGACGCGGCCAAGGCATGGGTGATGCAGTAACGGTTTTTGAGAGGCGAGTATGGCAGGGCAGGGAACCAATCCGGTATGGCAGGGGTTGCGCGCGCTTGCGGGCAGCAGGCGCCGCGTAGCGACAGTGCTGGCCGTGGCGCTGGCCGGGCTGTCTGGCTGGCACGCTGTTTTCGGGGCGAACGGCATCACGGCCTACGCGGCCAAGCGTACCGAGGACCGGTCCCTGCAGCTTCGCATTGATGCGCTCCGCAATGAAAATGCCAGGCTGAAACATCATGTCGAGCACCTGCGGTCCGACCCGGAAACGATCGAGATGGAAGCCCGTCAGCGCCTGCATTACACCCGCGCCGGCGAGGTCATCTACACGCTCAGCGACGACGCCCCGGCCAGGCCCAGGCCGTAGCTTCCGGTCAACACGCTTTCTGGACTTCCTGCGCAGGGACTCGAGCATCCGGGTACTCTGGCAACGGAGTGCCCGATGAGTCTGTTTCAACAATCGATGGAAAGCGCTGCGCCGAGCACGGACGACGTGCGGAACAGGCGCTGGATCTACGTCCCCTATGATCGCCTGACGGACGCCGCCGGTCCCCTGGCCGAGACCCCGCCGGCCGATGCGGGCATCGTCATGATGGAAGCGCTGGCCAAGGCGCACCGGCGGCCGTATCACAAGAAAAAGCTGATCCTGATTCTCGCCAGCCAGCGCCATTTCGCGCTGGAGCAGGCGGCGCGCGGCGTCAAGGTCGCTTACCTGTTCACGCCGGGCATCTTTGCCGATGGCCTCGTCGCCGCGCGCGACCGGTACGGCTTCGGGCGGCTGACCATGATGGAACCGGCGGAGCGCGAGATGCGCCTCGACATGGCGGAAGCTGTCGGACGCGGCGTCGAGCTCGACCAGGTGCCGGATGCGACCTGGCTCTCGACGAACGAAGACTTCGAGCGCGTCTACGGCAAGCCGGCACCGGGCCCGGTCGAAAAGCACTACGTGATGGATCGCTTTTACCGCTCGATGCGCGAAAAGACCGGGGCGCTGATGCGCGGCGGCAAGCCGGAAGGCGGACGCTTCTCGTTCGACGAGGAAAACCGGCAGCCCTACAAGGGCAATCCGCCGGTGCCGCGGCGCCCGGCCTACGAGCCGGACGAGATCACCCGTGAAGCGATCGAAACCGTGGAGCGCGAGTTTCCACACCACTTCGGGTCAAGTGCCGGGTGGAACCTGCCGCTGCGCCGCGAGGACATCGACGCGGCCTGGCACTGGAGCCTGGAGCACCTGCTGCCGCTGTTCGGCCCGTTTGAAGACGCGATGGGGACGCGCGAGCCGGATATGTTTCACAGCAAAATGTCGGCTTTTATCAACATCAGCCGGCTGTTGCCGGCGCGCGTGGTCGACGACCTGCTCGGTGCCGCCGGCAAGGGCCTGGTGCCGCTGGCCAGCGCCGAAGGCTTTTTGCGGCAGATCCTGGGCTGGCGCGAGTTTATGCGGCACATCCACCGCATCACGGACGGCTACCGCAACATCGCCGCGCCCCCTGAGCCCCCGCGCCCGTCCGCGAAAAAGCAGGAGGAAGAAAGGAAAGCCGCGCCCACCGCGCCGCAATCAGCGGGGAAGGACAACGGGGCACGGCCCTCGGCGCTGGGGGCCGCGCTGCCCCTGCCGGCGGCGTACTGGGGCGTGCCCTCCGGGCTCAACTGCCTGGATACCGTGGTGCGGCAGGTGGTCGATGAAGGCTGGTCGCACCACATCACGCGCCTGATGATCCTGAGCAACTTCGCGATGCTGTGCGGCTACTCGCCGCGCGAGCTGACGGACTGGTTCTGGATCGGCTACATCGACGCCTACGACTGGGTGGTGGAGCCGAACGTACTCGGCATGGCGACCTACGGCGACGGCGGCATCACGGCGACCAAGCCGTATGTGAGCGGCGCGGCTTATATCAACCGCATGAGCGACTACTGCGGCCGATGTCAGTACAACCCCAGACTGGCGACCGGCGAGGGCTCGTGTCCGTTCACGGCGCTGTACTGGTCGTTTCTGGAACGGCATGAAGCGTTGCTGGGCACCAATCCGCGCCTGAGAATGCAGTACGCCACGCTGAGGAAGAAACCCGCCGCCGAGCGCATCGCCCTGCGCGAGCGCGCCGAGGGGTGTGTGCGCGAACTCGGAAAAGCGACATACTAGAGCAGGCGCATCGAACGAAGTGTCGTCGCGCGCGTGAGGAACAGGCGAAGTGGAGAAAGACATCGTCATTGTGGGCGCAGGGCTGGCCGGGCTGCGCTGCGCCGAACTGCTGGGCAACGCGGGTTTTGACACGCTGCTGCTGGAAGCCGGCGACGCGCCCGGCGGTCGTGTACGCACGGACCTGGTCGACGGTTTTCGCCTGGATCGCGGCTTTCAGATCCTGCTGACGGAGTACCCTGAAACCAGGGCGGTGCTGAACTATCGTGCGCTCAAACTGCGCAAGTTCACTCCCGGGGCGCTGGTCTGGCACGGCGGCCGTTTTCATCGCTTTGTCGACCCGGCGAAGGAGCCGATCAACGCCGCGAAGTTCCTGTTCGACGACGTGGTCACCTTCGGCGACAAGCTGCGCGTGGCTCGCCTGCGCGCGCGTGTGGGCCGAGGCGGTCCCGAGGCCCTGTTCAGCGGGCGAGACCAGACCACGCATGAGTTTCTGCGGCAGTTCGGTTTTTCACACAAGATGATCGACCGCTTTTTCGCGGCCTTTTTCGGCGGCGTTTTTCTTGAAAACGAGTTGCAAACCTCCGCGCACTATTTTGAGTTTCTGTTCCGCATGTTCGCGACCGGGGCGGCGGCCGTACCGCTCGAAGGCATGGAGCGGATTCCGCAGCAGATGGCGGCGAAACTTGCCCCGGGCGTGCTGCAGCTGAATACCCCTGTGGTATCGGTCACGCGCCGGCAGCAGCGCTTTCTGGTGACGCCTGAAAAAGGCGAAGCCGTTGAAGCCAAGCAGCTGGTGCTGGCGGTGGCCGAGCACGCGCTGCGGCCGCTGCTGGCGGACCTGCTGCCGCACACCCGTGCGCAGGCACGCGAACACCGCACCTGGAATCGCACGACCACGCTTTACTATTCCGCGCCGAAGTCGCCGATCGACGGACCCATCCTCGCGTTGAACGGTGAAGGTCCGGACGGCGGACCCATCAACAACCTCGCCGTGATGAGCCAGGTTTCCAGGCGCTATGCACCGCCCGGGCAGCAGTTGATCGCGGTCAGCGCGGTCGGCGTAGCCCCGGCCGATGATGCCGCGATGGAAACACTGGAAGGCAAGGTGCGCGAGCACGCGGAGCGCTGGTTCGGCGCGGAACAGGTCAGCCAATGGCGACTGGTCGGCGGCTACCCGATTGCCTATGCGCTGCCGCTGGCCCGCTCCACGCACTGGGAGGCGAGCGCGATCCGCGTAACGGACAACGTGTATGTCTGCTCCGACGCGGTGGAGCAGCCCTCGTTGCAGGGCGCGCTCGCTTCCGGACGTCGCGCGGCCGAGGCGATCCTCGCGCAACGCGGGGCACTCTCGGGCTGAATGGCCCGGCCGCATGCTTTGACCTCGACGCTTTGACCTCGGCGGCCTGTTTTGATACAACAGGGTAGGCCAGTTGAGCGCCCCGCGTTCCGGCCCTGTTTGCCCCGTATTCCGCAGTAGCTCAATGGCAGAGCATTCGGCTGTTAACCGAAGGGTTGTAGGTTCGAGTCCTACCTGCGGAGCCACACCTCAGACTTCCCGATTTCCATCATGGACACATCCGCCTGCATAGCGCATGCTGAAGAGATGGGAAGTTCACGTGTTCTCTCCATCCTTCTCCGCTCGACACTTCTGTTCGCGCTGCTGGTCTCCCTTTCCTTCACACCCATGGCTCCTGCGCAAACAGCCGGCCAGCCGCAGAGGCAGACCAGCACGCCGTATTCCGGCGATCTTTCGATTTTTGAATACAAGGACCGCGACCAAAAGCTACAGATAGGGCGCGTGATGGAGCTGCTCGGCATTGGCCCGGGCAAGTCGGTGGCAGACATCGGTGCCGGCTCCGGGTGGTTTACGGTGCGTGCTGCCGAGCGTGTCGGGCACGGCGGCAGGGTGTACGCGGAGGACATCAACCCGCAGGCAGTGAAAGCGATCGGCGATCGCGCGCGCAAAGCGAAGCTCGACAATATTGAAACTGTCGAGGGCACACCGGATGACCCGAAGCTCGCGCCGGCGAGTGTGGATGCGGTGCTGATGCTGAAGGTCTACCACGAGATCGCGCATCCGGCGGTGCTGCTGCGAAACCTGAAACCTGCACTCAAACCCGGTGCGCGCTTCGGCATCATCGATCGCAACGGCAATGGTGCGGATCATGGTCTGGATGAAGCCGTGGTGGAAAGGGAACTGGGTGCCGCCGGTTTCCACCGTGTCGGACGATATGACTTCACCAAGGCAGACGGGCAGGATTATTTTCTGATCTTTCAAGTGGATTGAAGCGTGTGCCATCCGATCAGAAATTCGTGCAGACAACAACTTGATTTTCGAGGCAGGGGTGTACTGATCGGTACACTCTGCACGAAAGCGAAAAATCCAACAAAACCTGCGACCACCGAAAGCGGGAGATCGGCATCAAAGTGCCGAGTAGTGCTCCACAGCACCTCTAGCAGCGCGTGTGCGGGCAACAATCGCTTGACGATTTTTTAGCAGCTGCTTCCGAGCGCGGATCCGTCAACGAAAACAAGAGAAACGAGGAAAGGCGCCGATGTTTGATTACTTGATTGTGGGTGCGGGTTTCGCGGGAAGTGTGCTTGCCGAACGACTGGCATCACGGGCTGGTGCGCGTGTTTTGGTGGTGGACAAGCGTCCACACATTGCCGGAAACGCATATGACTTCTACGACGACGCAGGCGTGCTGGTGCACCGGTACGGACCCCACATCTTTCATACCAACTCGGCAAAGGTTTTTGATTATCTTTCGCAGTTCACGAGCTGGCGGCCGTATGAGCATCGCGTGAAAACCAGTGTCGACGGGCAACTGGTCACGATGCCGATCAATGTCGACACGCTGAATGCGCTGTACGGGCTGAACCTGAACTGCACGGAAGTGGAAGCGTTTCTCGCGTCGGTGGCTGAGCCGTGCGAACAGGTGCGCACGTCAGAGGATGTTGTTGTCAGCCGCGTCGGGCGCGAGCTTTACACAAAGTTCTTCCGTAATTACACACGCAAGCAGTGGGGGCTTGACCCTTCGGAGCTCGACGCGTCGGTGACAGCGCGTGTGCCTGTCCGCTCCAACCGCGACGATCGCTACTTCACGGATCAGTACCAGGCCATGCCGCTGCACGGGTATACGCGCATGTTTGAGCGCATGCTCGATCACCCGAACATCTCTATCCTGCTCAACACGGACTACGCCGATATCAAGGACGAAGTCTCGTTCCGCGAGGTGATCTTTACCGGGCCGATCGACGAGTACTTCGACTATTGCTACGGCAAGCTGCCGTATCGCTCGCTGCGCTTCGAGCACCAGACCCATGACAAGGCACTATTTCAAACGGCTGCCGTCGTGAACTATCCGAACGAGCACGCCTACACGCGCGTGACCGAGTTCAAGTACCTGACCGGGCAGGAGCACCCGAAGACCAGCATCGTTTACGAGTATCCGACGGCCGAGGGCGACCCGTACTACCCCGTGCCGCAGCCGCAGAATGCGGAGCTGTACGCCCGTTACAAGGCGCTGGGCGAGGCGCTGCCGAACGTGCACTTCGCCGGCCGGCTGGGTACCTACAAGTACTACAACATGGACCAGGTGGTCGCGCAGGCGCTCGCGCTCTATGCCAAGCTGGCGGAGCAGGCCGCGGTGCGCAGCAACCAGCAGGAAAAGCGGCTGCTCGCGGTACCGATGGAGGTGACCTCGGAGGAGAGTCACCGGGTATCCGTCAAGGTCGACGGCCATCGGGTGGCTTGAAGCATGGTTCAGATTCTCGCTGGAACCACCGCGCAAGCCGCAACGCCGCTCGAGATATGGGGCGGCGCGGAGTACACCTGCAACCGCGTAGGGGATCGGTATTTCGATCAGCTGGATCTGTCCGGTCATGCCCGACGGCTGTCGGACCTGCAGCGATTCGCCGAGCTTGGGCTGTCGGCGCTGCGCTGCGGCGTGTTGTGGGAGCGCCAGCATCGCGAGCCTTCCTGGGGTGAGCCGGATGCCTACCTGGATGCCGTGCGCGCCGCAGGCATCCGGCCCATCGTGGGCCTGGTGCACCACGGCAGCGGCCCCCGTCATACCAGCCTGCTCGATCCCGAATTCGCGCCGCAACTGGCCGGGTATGCCGGGCAGGTGGCGGCGCGCTACCCGTGGGTCGAGGCCTACACGCCGGTGAACGAGCCCAATACAACGGCGCGCTTCGCAGGACGCTACGGCGTCTGGTATCCGCACCATGCTTCCTCGCACAGCTACATGCGCGCGCTGTTGCACCAGGTCAAGGGTGTGGTGCTGAGCATGCAGGCGATTCGCGCGGTGCGCTCGGATGCGAAGCTGGTGCAAACCGACGACCTGGGCGGTTTCTGCTCCACGCCCGAGCTCGATGCGACGGCCGAGCTGATGAACGAGCGCCGATGGCTCGCTTACGATCTGCTGTACGGCTCCGTCGACCGGGGGCACCCGGTGTATGAGCACCTGCGCGAAAGCGGCCTGAGTGACGCGGAGATCCTCTGGTTCCGCGACAACCCGTGCCCGCCGGATGTGGTGGGGGTCAACTATTACGTCCTGAGTGACCGGTTCCTGGACCACCGCGTGGACTTGTACCCCGACCGCTACCGCTCCGCGGAAGGCCCGTTCGCCGACATTGAAGCAGTTCGCGTGGAGCAGGCAGGGGTGGAAGGCTATGAGCCGATTCTTGCCGAAGCGCACCGGCGTTACGGTCTGCCGATTGCCATCACGGAGGTGCACCTGGGCGCCGGGGTGGATGAGCAGATCCGCTGGGCGGCCGAAGCCTGGGCCGCGGCCCAGCAGGCGCGGGCCGATGGCACGGGGTGCCAGGCCATCACTTTCTGGGCCTTGATGGGTTCCTACTTCTGGAACAGCCTGGTTACAGCCGATAATGGCCACTACGAACCGGGCGTTTTTGACCTCAGCTTCGGCGAGCCGCGACCCACGGCACTGGCTGACGTGATACGGCAGCTTTCACGCGGGGAGGCCCCGCGCCATCCAGCGCTGGGCGCGCCGGGTTGGTGGCGCAAGGCAAGCCGGGTGCTGTTTGACATGGAAGCCGAGAAGGTTGCCTAGAGCCGGTTGCGCCGCGATTCCATCGTGACGGGGCAACTGTGCAAGGGATCGGGACCAGCCCCGGTCCGTACGTAGACCGGGGCAGCAGCTTACGTGCTGAGCAGGTGTTCTTTCCATGCGGTTTCAACATGCGGGTCAAAGTCCAGCGTCAGGCCGCTGGTTGCCTTGGCAAGCTCAGCCAGGGGCGCCTTGGGGGTGCGGTCAGCGTACAACAAGCCGTTGGCTTCCTGGTAGGTATCGGTGAGCTGCGTGTAGCAGAAGCCGGCCAGGCCGGGCAATTTGCGGACCGTCTCCAGAAGGTCGGTGTAGCGGCTCAGCAGCTGCTCTGCGGTTTCGGTGCGGGAATAACCCCAGATATTCTCGTGTGCGCCGCCGAACGCGATGCCGCCGAACTCGGTCAGCACAATCGGCTGGCAGCCGGCCACGGTTTCGCGGCCGAGCGTCAGGACGCGGCCGCCGGGGCGCTCGCGTTTCAGCAGCCTGGCCTCAATATCGTTGATGCCGTAGCGTTGCCCGATCCGCGCGGGATCGTAGTCGTAATCGTGGATGCCGATGATGTCGGTCGCGACACTTTCCCAGCCGTCGTTGCCGATCACCGGGCGGCTCGGGTCAAGCGCCTTGGTCAGGTGGTACAGCGATTGCACGTAGTGTCGCTGGGCCGGGCTTTCCGGCAGGTCGGGCACCCCCCAGCTCTCGTTGAAAGGCACCCAGGCGACGATGCACGGATGGCTGCGGTCGCGCTCCATCACCTCCAGCCACTCGCGCGTGAGCCGCTGGATGCTCTTGGTGGTGTAACGGTACGCGCTCGGCATCTCTTCCCAGACCAGCAGGCCCATGCGGTCGGCCCAGTACAGGAAGCGGGCGCTCTCGATCTTCTGGTGTTTGCGGACGCCGTTAAATCCGAGCTGCTTGGTGAGCTCGATGTCGCGAATCAGCGCCGCGTCGTCCGGGGCCGTGATGCCCGATTCGAGCCAGTAGCCCTGGTCGAGCACCAGCCGCAGATTGAGCGGGCGTCCGTTGAGCAGAAATCGATCGCCCTGGGTCGCGACCGAGCGCAGGGCCGTGTAGCTTTCCACACGGTCCAGCAGCCGCCCGCTGTTGTCGTGCAACTCCACGTGGGCGTCGATCAGCGTGGGCGATTGCGGAGACCACAACAGCTCGTTGCGATAATCGTCAATGCCGGGATCGGAAAGCGCGATGCGCCGGTGCACCTCGCCGGCGATCACGGCGTACCGGTCAAACGCGATAAGTTGTTCGCCGACCGACAGGCGCACCGACAGCTCGAGCGGGCCGAGTCTGGCATCGAGTTCGCGGCCATCCACGACCAGGGCTTCAAGGCCGATCTCCCAGCGATCCAGGCTGCTGGTCCAGTGAATGGACTGCAGACGGGTTTCGGGCACAACTTCAAGCCATACTGTCTGCCAGATGCCTGTAGTGCGGGGGTACCAGATGGAGTGCGGCTCGAGCTTCCAGTCCTGCTTGCCGCGCGGCTTGGCCAAGTCCGCGGGATCGTCTTCGGCGCGTACCACCACTTCCTGCACAAAGCCATCGGCCAGCGCATCGGTGATGTCGGCCCCGAATGGCGCGTAGCCGCCCTCGTGCGTGCAAACCTTGTGGCCGTTGACCCACACGGTCGCGCGCCAGTCCACGGCCTCGAAGTGAAGCCACAGCCGCTCACCGGCCTGCAAAGGGCCCTGCTCCCAGGTGCGGCGATACCAGACGGCCGAGTAAAAGCCGGTGTCATGCACGCCGCTGGCCTCGGTTTCCGGGCTGAAAGGCACCAGGATCCGGGCGTTCCACTCCACCTGTTCGGGCAGCGAGTACCCGGCCTCCCGGCCGTTCGAGAACTCCCAGTCGCCGTTCAGCGAAGACCATTGCCGGCGAAGGCGTTGCGGGCGCGGATGAGGGGTCGTCTGCGAGAACATCCGTGAGTCAGTACCGATCAAGATTGGGTGGCTCCTTGGGGCCTTGCAGGGCGGTTATTCCGTTCATCATATGCGTCTTTGCCGTGCATGGAATGGGTACGGAGGTCATCTCTGGGCGCTTCCGGACTGCAGGGGGAAGGGTTCGGGTTCGAGTGAGCCGTCGCGCTGCCGAGTCAGGATGCGCACCTTGCCTTCGGCGGCCTCGAGCTGTTCCTTGCAGGCGGCGGACAGGCGCATGCCATCCTCAAACAGCTTAATGGAATCCTCAAGCGGCAGGTCGCCGCGCTCCAGCTGGGCAACGACCGTTTCCAGCTGTTTTACGTTTTCCTCAAAAGTAGCCATGCTGTTTCAAGCCTAACGCGCCCGGCCGATCCCGGTGGGGTCAGGGCGCGAGCGAAGGCACGGCCGCCCGCTCGCGAAGCACGGATCCCAGGGTTTCAAGCGCAGTCTGGTACCGACCAAACGGCGCACTGGCGGCCACGCCCTGCACCATGGGCCGTGCTTCGGTCAGCATCTCCTGGGCGATCAGGACGCCCTCGGCCCGGGAAGCGTCGGGCCCGTTGACCCCGGCCATGCGCGCCATGATGTCGTCCGGCACGGCCACGCGCAGGTCGTTGCGCATGAACTCCGCATTGCGAAGGCTGGTCAGCGGCCAGATGCCGGCAATGACCGGGATGCGAAACGCCTCAACGCGACGCAGAAAGGTTTCGAGCAGGCGCAGATCAAACACCGGCTGTGTGATGGCGTATTCGGCCCCGGCCTCCACCTTGTAGGCAAAGCGGCGGATCTCGTTCTCGATGTCGGGCACGCCCGGGTTGGCCGCAACCGCGACGGTGAAGCCGGTGGACGCGCCCATGGCATTGCCGCCGATATCGAGCCCGTGATTGAGCTTGCGCACCACGTTGACGAGCCCAATCGCGTCCACGTCGAACACGGCGGTCGCGTCCGGGTAGTTGCCCAGCTTCGGCGGGTCACCCGTAAGGCAAAGGATGTTTTTGAGCCCGATCGAGGAGGCCCCGAGCAGGTCGCTCTGGATCGACAGAAGGTTGCGGTCGCGGCAGGTATAGTGCAGCACGGTTTCGATGGAGGCGCGCTGCTGAATCTGGATGCAAAGGCTTTGCGCGCTCATGCGGGCCGAAGCGCGCGGCGAGTCGGGCACATTGATGGCGTCGACCCCGTGCTCGGCCAGCAAGCAAGCCCCGGCCAGCTCGCGCGTGGTATCGATGCCGCGCGGCGGCACGATCTCGACGAGCGTGATGAAGGCCCGCTCCTCGAGGAGGCGACCGATGACGGAGCGCGACCGGAGCGGCAGGGGCGGGGTCGCGTCGTCGGGCATCACCTGCACGCGCGGACTGGTTTCGCCGGCTGCCTTTTGCGCGACGCGCTGGGCGGCCTGGGCGCGCAACTGCGCTCGCATGGCGCGGGTGTGCGCGGGTGTGGTGCCGCAACAACCGCCCAGGAACTGCACCCCGGCCTTTAAAAACTTGCGCGCGAAACTCGCCATGTACTCGGGCGAGCACAGGTACATATTGCGACCGTCGACCGCGCGCGGCACCCCGGCGTTGGGCATCGCGAACAGGGGCAGGTGGGTGCCGGCCGCCATGCATTCGATCGCGCTCAGCACGGCGGCCGGCCCCGTGCTGCAGTTCACGCCGACCCCGTCCGCGCCCCAGCCGGCGAGCCGTGCCGCAGCGAGCTCCGGGTCCGTGCCGTCGAGGCACACCGATTCCTCGTCGACCGTCACCATGGCGATCAACGGCAGCTCCGGCGCGGCTTCACGCGCGGCCAGCAGGGCCTGCTCAGCCTCGGCGAGCGACAGAATGGTCTCAATGACAAGCAGGTCCACGCCCATGCCCGGGCCGCCATCGGCAAGCGCATGGATCTGTTCGCGGTAAGCAGCGCGGGCGTCCTCGCGTGAAAGCCGGCCGAGCGGCTCCAGCTGCACCCCGAGCGGCCCGACCGAACCTGCGACCCAGGCATCCGCTGCCTGCTTGCTTTTGAGCTGCGCGACCGCCTCGCGCGCCAGGCGCACCCCGGCCCGGTTGATGGCGTCCACCTTGTCACTCAGCCCAAAGCGTTGCAGCCGGAAGCGGTTCGCGCCGAAGGTGTTGGTCTCGATCAGCTCCGCGCCGGACTGCAGGTACTCCTCGTGGACGCCGCGTACAAGGTCCGGCTGCGACAGGTTCAGCTCGTCGTAGCAACGATTGATAAAGATGCCGCGCTCATACAGGGTGGTGCCCATGGCACCGTCGCAAAGCACGGGACGCTCCCCGAAGATCTGCTGAAGCCGGTTGGCGCTGGAGGTCGTCATCGAGTAGGTCCCATGCTATGCCAGTGGCCGCGCGCGCGCCAGCCGCGGGGTCGCTTTGTTATACTCAGCCTTGCTCCCGGGTATGTTTCGGTGTGTCTCGGATGAGTTCGGGGTTTCCATTTGTCTTTGTGCAATTTGTGGTTTCAGCTGGTTTGCGGGGCCGGTCGCGGGCGTCGCGCTTTGCGTGCAGGCTCGGCCGTAGCCGCGCTTCTTCTCTTTTCGCTCGTGCTTTCGGCCTGCGGCAAGAACTACTACTACGCCGGGCGCAACCTGCCGCCAAGCGGTATCTTGAACCGCGTGTTGATCGCCGTGCAGAACGCCGGACGGGGACAGTTGTTCCTGGTCGACGGCTTGTACGATGTGCGTCACAACTACAACAACACGATCGGCTCGTTTCCCATCTCCGGCTACAACGCGTCGTCACTGCCGCTGACGATTCAAAATCAGCCCGCGGAGCAGACCGGACTGGTGTTTTCAGGCTCGGACGGCACGTTGGCCGCCGTGAACTACGCGGCTGAGAACTCTGCCAATGCGGGCTTTGCGCCCCCGGCCGGCGGTGCCGTGGCGTCGTCGATCTTTGCTTCCGCGGGCCGGCAGTTCATCGTAGCCGCCGAGGAGCAGAACCATGTTTTGGAAATGGTTGACGCGTCCACGGTGCCGAGTGCGTTTTTGCTCAACTTGCCGGGAGTGTACCGCGTCGCGATCAATCCATCCGGCACCATCGCGCTGGCCTTTGTTCGCAACCAGAACACGATTTACAGCATTGTGCACCTGAACTCGACCCAGCAAGGCCAGGCGGTCAACCAGCCTCATTTTGCCATTAACGGCAATGTTGCCGAGGACTGCGAGCCGCAGAATCTGCCGCAGTACTGCGTGTACCCGGTGGATACGAAAGCCGCGCGTGTCGACCAGCCGATCCGCACGGTGTTTTCCCCCGACGGCTCGTCAGTGTATGTGATCGATTGCGGCCAGGAGTGTGGCGGCGCAACCGCCGGCATCACGGAGATACCGCTGCCTGCGTCGGCCCTGAACACGGGCACGCAAGGCCCGGCCGGGGCGACGCTCGCGACCTCACGCTTTATCGCGGTGCCGGGCGGCGCGACCGATGCCTTGTTCAGCGGCAACAGCCTGTATGTCGCGGGCCAGCAGCAGCTGCCGGACGGCTTGTTCACCGGGGAGCTTTCGGTAGTGAACCCTTCGACCGGAACCGTGGGAACGCCGATCCCGATCTCGGACGGCACCCACACGCGCATGGTGGCGGCCGACGACAATACCCTGTGGATCGGCTCGTCGAACTGCCAGGGCGGCGAGCGCTACCGCCAGTCGCAGTCGGGCCTTTCGACACCCTACGGCTGCATGACGATGTTCAACACCGCGACCAACACGGTAACGACGATCGAGTCGTACAAGGGCGACGGCACCGGGATCGCCGCGGTCACCGGTCTGCACAAGGTGTACACAGCCGAGGGCGGGCAGGTGTATATCTACGGCACAACGACCGGGAACACGCTCGATAACGCCAATGTGACGATCCAGGGGACGGTGGTGGACGTCGCCTACATGGACGCGCCGGACGATTCGAACAATACCTGGTACTAGCCCGTACGGACGGAAAAGGGGCGCGCGTTGCTGACGTGCGCCCCTTTCGATTGCGAGGAGATCGAGATGGCGACCTGCGACATCCTGGCCATTGCCGCGCATCGCGATGATGTGGAACAAACCTGCGGCGGCACCCTGTTGCGGGCGCGGGCTCAGGGGCAGACGACGGCGATCCTGGACCTGACGGCCGGAGAGGCAGGCACTCGGGGATCGGCGGAAGAACGCGCGGCGGAGGCGGCGGAGGCGGCGCGCCTGCTTGGCGTAGGGCACCGCGAAGCGCTGGACCTGCGGGACGGCGATGTCGAAAACACCTATGAAAACCGTCTGAAAATTGTGCGCGTTTTGCGCGCGCTTGCGCCCCGCGTCGTCATTCTGCCGTACTGGCAGGCGCGCCACCCCGACCACAGCACCTGCTCCACGCTGGGCTACGAAGCGTGTTTTCTGTCCGGGTTGCGCAAGGTCTCGACTACCGGGCCGGACGGCCGGGAGCAGGCAGCGCATCGCCCATTCAAGATTGTGTATGCAAGCCTGTACGCCGATGTGCGGCCGAGTTTTGTGGTCGATATTACCCCTTATATCGAGCAGCGCCACCGAGCGCTGATGGCCTACGGCTCACAGTACGGCGACCAGCCGGCCGGTGCCGGGCTGTTTGTGCCGGAGCCGGAGATCCTCGAGCGAACCTTTGCCGAGGCGCGTCACTACGGCCTGCTGGGCGGGGTGCGCTATGGCGAGCCGTTTGTCCAGAAAGAGGTTGGTTTGGTGCCCGATCTGCTCCAATTGCCCGTGCAGTCGATTTGAGCGTCGCTGCTGCGCG
>CAXSBW010000037.1:0-1738 GCA_964235795.1 uncultured Acidobacteriaceae bacterium
CGTGACGCCCGCCGTGACGTCTGGAGCAACGCACCCTGCAATTCGCCGCGTCGCGATCAGCCGCGTCGCGATCATCGGTGCCGGCCCGGGCGGGCCGGTCTCTGGAGCGAAACTGGCCCTGCTTTTTATGCGCGCCGGTTTCACCACCGTGCTTGAAGACGTGATGCCCAGCCATTTGCGCCGCGCCGCACAGGTCATTGCGCAAGTGGTGGGGGGCACGGACGCGGCCCTCACACCGCGTTACGCCACCAGTATTGAGGACGCGGTCCGCGACGCCGACCTGGTCATCGACACTGTTCCCGATGAACTCGAATCGAAGCTCGAAATCCTGAGTTTGCTTGACCGCATGGCTCCGCCGCATACCCTCTTCGCCACGCCCACCGAGACGCTCAGCATCGCCGACCTGGCCTCCTGCACCTATCGACCGGGGCAGTGCTTCGGCCTGCGAGTTCTGTCGCAAGAGCCGCTCAGGATCGCTGTCAGCCATCCGCCCGCCGCCATGCCTGAAACCCTGGCCCGCCTGGCCGAGTGTTTTGCCCGGCTGGGTGCCTTCGTCGAATCCGGCGAAGACCGGCAGGCCCTGCCTTAGCGGTTGTTGACTCAAAGCAAACGCAAACCCACACAAGTGGCAGCGAAGCAAACTCAAGCAGGCCCACCCGTATGCGGCAATCCGCCCTGCGGGTGCACCGTGCCGCCACATCGTCTCGCCGTCTTGAGCATGCCTGCATACAACCCGGGGGATCGTGCCTCGCCTTCTGTACGGTCCGTCGCTAGCGCGCGGGCTGGGCCAGGTAGCCGAAGAGCCGGCCGCGAAACGTCTCCCAGTAGTAGCGGGCATGCTCGCCCCGTGCGCGTGCCAGGCTCAGCACGACCCCTCCCAGGGGCCGAATGAAGTACGGCAGCGCGATGCGGGCGGCGATGCCGTGCCGACGCAGCACGCGGCCCATGCCTGCCCCGTAGTGGTGCGCGCGGGCAATTGCGCCGGGGCTGAAACTCTTGTCCGGGTGAAACACGCCCAGGGTGACGTCGTAAAAGCCCCGGCAGCCGTGCCGCAGCAGCCGCAGCGCGAAGTCCGGCTCCTCGCTCGAGCCCCAAGGGGTGCCGGGTCCGATGGCCGGGTCAAATCCGCCCACTTCGCGCGCCGGCTCGATCCGCATCCACATGGAGAATCCCTGCATGGTCGTCCAAACATTGCTGTCGTCGATCGCGCAGGAGTGCGAGGCCCAGCGCCCATTCGTCAGCTTGCCGGCAGGCGAAACACAGTTGCCGCCCAGCAGTCCAAGCCCCGGGTCGCCGGCGAAGTGAGCCATCACGTGGACCATGGTGTCGGCCTGGTACAGGCAGTCGTCGTCCGGAAAACCGACGATCTCGCCGGTCGCCGCGAATAGCCCGACATTGCGCGCGTGAGATGCATTGCGCACGTCGGAGCGCAGATGAAGGAGCGGGAATCGCGTCGCATACTGTTCGATAATCGGCACCAGCCGGTCATCCTCGTTCTGATCGACGACGATCACTTCAAAATTGGAGTACGGCTGCGTGGCAAAGCCTTCCAGCAGATCGTGCAGCTCCCGCGTGCGCCCGAGCGACGCAACAACCAGAGAAAGTTTCATGGGGGAAAGCCCTCGGCCTAAGTCTGCCATAAGCGGAGGCAGAATCTACCTGCTGCCGGGCGAGTTTGCACTGGATCGGCACGGTAACATCCCAAAGTATCGCGTTAGCAGTTACCTGGCCTGTAAGG
>CAXSBW010000037.1:1838-18353 GCA_964235795.1 uncultured Acidobacteriaceae bacterium
GTCTGCGCTTCGCTTGAGCACAGGCCTGCGCTTCGCTCTGACGGGCGGGTTCAGAACGGGGTGTTGCCCGGGCTTGCGGGTGGATGGGGCCGCTTGTAGCATCCTTGCCATATGGGAAGCAGGATGCTCAAAAAAGCGCTCGCCATCGCTTGCTGGACATTGCCGCTCGCGATCAGCGGCGAAGAACCAAAAGCAATGGTTGTACTGCATGCGGCGCACCTGCTGAATGTGCGGGCGGGCACGCTGCTTTCGCCGGCCGAGGTGCTGGTGGAAGGGGAGCGTATCGTCGCCGCGGGCTCTGTGGTTCCTCATCCGCCCGGCGCGACAGTCCTTGATCTCGGGGCCGCGACGCTGATGCCCGGGCTCATCGACGCGCATGTGCACCTGTTTCTTCACCCTGGCGCGGAGGACTTGCAGACCGTCGTCGAGTCGGTGCCGGAGCGGACCATTCTGGCCGAGCTGGCTGCGCGTGACGACCTGATGGCCGGCTTCACGGCGGAACGCGACATGGGCACCGAGGGTGCCGGCTCAGCCGATACCGCGGTGCGCAATGCGATCAATCGCGGGCTGATCCCCGGACCGCGCATGCGGGTCAGCGGCAACGCGATCAGCATCACCGGCGGGCACGAGGACGCGATCCACTTCAACCCGTCGGAGCACATTTCATCGAATGCGACTTACGCCGATACCGCGCAGCAGCTGGTCCATGTGGAGCGGCAAGAGTTGAAGGAAGGTGCCGACTTTATCAAGATTTATGAGACCGGGGCCGACCATTTCGCCGACGGGACGCTGACGACGCCCTACCAGTACACCGAGGCGGAGCTGGCTGTGGCCGTGGCCGAAGCCGCGCGACAGGGGACACGGGTCGGGGTGCACTGCACGGCCGAACCCGGCGCGTCCTACGCGGCCGAGGCCGGCGTTGCGTCGATCGACCATGCCTACCAGCTCAGCCCGAAGACGATGCAGACCATGAAGGAAAAGCAGATTTACGCGGTGCCCACCTTTGCCATTGCGGAGTACTTCGCCGATCATGCTGCAACGCCCGCCGCGGGCGAACGTGAGCGCGCCATGCAGCGTTTTCACGTGGGGGAGTTCCGCAAGCAGCTGGCCGCGGGCGTGCCCATGGCCGTCGGCTCCGACGTAGGGCCGTTTCCGCATGGAACGCAGGCGCGCGAGCTGGAGTTGATGGTCGAGTACGGCATGGCTGCCCCCGACGTGCTGCGGGCCGACCTGCTGAACGGAGCGCGACTGCTGGGTTGGGATGGACAGGTCGGCGAGCTGAAGCCCGGCTTCTACGCCGACGTCATCGCCGTCGATGGCGATCCGCTGTCAGACATCGCGTCGGTGCGCAAAGTACGTTTTGTGATGAAGAACGGCGTTGTGTATCGCAACGAGGTTGCCGTGAAAGGGAAGCGATGAAGACCTGGGTGCTGGGCTTGATGGCCGTTGTATCGACAGCTACCGGGGCGCAAACGCCGGCTCACAAGTGGGCCGTGGTGCTGCATGGCGGCGCGGGCGTGATCGAGCGCTCGTCGATGACGCCGGAGGCCGAGCGCGGCTACCGCAGCGGGCTGAGTGAAGCGATCACGGCGGCCGGCGCGGTGCTGGACAAGGGCGGCTCAGCCGTCGACGCGGTGGAAGCGGCTATTCGGCTGCTCGAGGATAATCCGCTGTTCAACGCGGGCCGCGGCGCGGTGTTTGCGGCGGACGGCACCAACCAGTTGGACGCGGCGATTATGGACGGGGCGACGATGAAGGCCGGCGCGGTGGCCGACGTGCAGAAGACACGCCATCCGATCACGCTGGCGCGCGCTGTGATGGATCGCTCCAGCAGCGTGATGCTGATCGGCGCGGGCGCGGATGCATTCGCGGCGCATATCGGGCTCGAGCAGGTGCCGCCCGGCTTTTTCTTTACCGAGCGCCGCTGGGAAGGGCTTGAAAAAGAGTTGAAAGCCGCCGGGGAACCGATCCCGGCGCGACCGGCCGGGGCCCCGGCCGCCCCGAGCCAGCCGCTCACTTTTCTTGAGCAGCCTGACGCGCACAAGTACGGTACGGTCGGCGTGGCAGCGCTCGATGAACACGGCAATATCGCGGCCGGCACGTCGACCGGCGGCGTGACGGCGAAGCACTGGAACCGGGTCGGCGACTCGCCGGTCATCGGCGCCGGCACGTATGCGTCGAATCAGTCCTGCGCGGTTTCAGCAACAGGGACCGGCGAATACTTCATCCGGTTGACCGTGGCACGGACCCTTTGTGCGCTGGTGCAGTACAAGGGCATGCCGCTGCAGCAGGCTGCCGATGAGCTGGTGCAGAAGCAGTTGCCGGCGATCCACGGCGACGGGGGCGTGATCGCGATTGCGCCGGATGGGCAGATCGCCTGGAGCTTCAACACGCCGGGAATGTTTCGGGCCAGGCTGCGGCAGGGCGGCACGGCGCAGATCGGCATCTACCGCGACGAGCCGTGACGAGCTTGTTGGAGCAGGAGTCGCTTTCGCCCGAAAAGGTCAAAGCCTGGCGGCAGGCCAGGCGACGCGAACTGCTGGGCGCGCGCACGGCACTCGCTCCCGAAGAACGGGCGCGCAAAAGCGAGCAGGCCGTCAGCCGGTTTCTCAGAGCATGGGACGATGGCTCGAGGCCTGCTCTCGCGGGCCGCATCGTTGGCGGTTACTTTCCGTTCCGCGGAGAAGTCGACGTGCTGCCGTTGCTCCACGAGCTGCTGCGCCGGGACGCGTTCGTCGCCCTGCCTGTGGTGCCGGGGCCGGCCCAGCCGCTCCAGTTTCGACGATGGAAACCGGGCGATGCCATGAGTCGGGGCGTTTACGATATCCCGTATCCGGCCTGTGAGGATCGTGTTGAGCCGGACATCATGCTGGTGCCCCTGCTCGGGTTCGACCCGGCCTGCTGCCGGCTGGGGTACGGGGGCGGCTACTATGACCGGACGCTCGCGGCGGCTGCGAAGAGGCCGTTCACCATCGGGATCGGTTACGAGCTTGGGCGTCTGCCGTCGATCCATCCTCAGCCCTATGACGTGGCGCTGGACTGCATCGTGACAGAAGGAGGGTTTTTCGGACGAGACTCAGCGTGAGTGAAGCCCCATCCTGCGCAGCAGCGGGCCCATCGTCAGCCCCTGCACGACGATCGAAAACACGACCACGACATAGGTCACGACGAGCAGGCCGCTTTCCAGTCCATGCGCCCGCGGCAGGGCCAGCGCCAGCGCCACCGCCAGGCCGCCGCGCAGCCCGCCCCAGGTCAGCACCGGGATGTTGCGCGGCATGCGCGCATGCACCAGCGACAGCGCATACGCGACCACGCCCACGCTGCCCAGGCGCGCCAGCAGGACCACCGGGATCGCGATCAGGCCTGCGATGACAAAGCGGCCGCGAATCGGCATCACCAGCAGCTCCAACCCCAGCAGCAGAAACAACAACACGTTCATGATGTCGTCGATCAGCTCCCAAAAGCGATCGACGTGCTCGCGCGTGGTTTCAGACATGGCCAGTGCCCGCGCGCGTCCATTGACGAACAGGCCGGCGGCGACGACTTCCAGTGGCGCCGACAGGGCAAGGGCATCGGCCAGTGCATAGCCGCCCATCGCGAGCGCCAGCGTCAACATCACCTCGATGCGGTAGCTGTCGACCAGCCGCAGCAGCCGGTAGGTCACGTAGCCGAGCAGTCCCCCCAGACCCAGCGCGCCGCCCGCCTTGAGCAGCAGCAGAAACAGGAAATGGCCGGGCGCGGGCAGCCTGCCGCCGGCCGACGCCTGGAGCAGGGCCAGAAAAATAACCGCGCCGACGCCGTCGTTGAAAAGCGACTCGCCGGCCAGCTGCGACTGCAGCCCGGCAGGTGCGCCGACACGACGCAGCATGTCGAGCACGGCGATGGGATCGGTCGGCGAGATCAGCGCGCCGAAGAAAAGCGCGCCAAGCGTCGTCAGTGGAAAGCCGACAAGCGCGAGCGCGCCCTTGAACAATGCCGCGACAAAAACGGTCGACAGCGCGGTGGCACCGAGGGACAGCGCGAGGACGGGCAGCTTTTCGCGCCGCAGCCGGTCGAGATCGAGCTGCATGGCACCGGCAAACAGCAGAAACGCGAGCATGCCGTGCAGGACCACCTGGTTGAAGTCAATGCCCGCGATGACCTGCGCGGCACCCGACCGCAGCCCGGGGACCAGGCGGCCGCCGACCAGCAGCGCGGAGGACGCGGTGAGCGACAGCAGCACCGTGCCGATGGAGGTCGGCAGCCGGAGATAGCGGTGGCTGACAAAGCCGAACAACGCCCCGACCGTGACAAGCGTGCTGAGAAGCGCAAAGGTGCTCATGGCCCAACGGCTTGGATGTTCGCGAGTCGCGATCCTGTACTGGCCAGAGTGCGATTGTTCTTGTGCCTGGTCTCTAGGCTGCGTCGAGCGGGAAAGCAGGCGGCATCGGCAGTCCTGCTTTCGCGTAGAGCGCGGGCCGGTGCTCGTCCCAGTGTCGGCGCCGGACCAGGTCTCCGGGTTCGTCGTAGTAGTGCCACGGCAGGTGCCGCGAGTTGAGCCCGACAAAGTGGGCGCCGCACGTACCCGGTTGGAGCTGGCGCGGCCAGAAGGGTGAGCAGATGCTGACCTCTTCCTTCGCGATCACGAGGCAGTTGGAGTGGCGGTGAAGCGCTGCGGCCTGCAGGCCCTGCTCGTCGAGCTCGGAGCGAAGCAACATCGGCCCGCTCGCCGTCTGGTCGTATGCGGTGAGCGTGCGGGCCAGCGCGGGCGCAAGCGCGAAGCCGGGCGGCAGCCCGCGGATGCCGGAGTTGATGCAGCCGGGAACCGCCGAATCGTCCTGAAACTGTCCCAGGCAACGGTCCACATCTTCGGCCATCAGGGTCGCATCGTTGCGATCGAGGAACTGCCGCAGCGCTGCCGGGCGTTCCCAAAGGATGCAGTCGTTATCGAGCGAAAGCTCGTGCCGGCCGGGCCACAGCTGCGCGGGAATGAGCTTCCAGCCGACGCCCTCGGCCATCGCGGGATCGAGCCGGCCGGCCAGCTCCCTCGGCAGATCCGCAAGCGTGACAACGCGCCATTCAACCGCATCCGGAAGAGCGCCGACGCGCTCCCGCGCTGTTTCGAGCGGGACCGTGTTCAGGCAGACCGAGTACGCGGCAGCCGGGCCGAAAAGCCGGTACGCGCAGTGCACGGAAAGGCGCAACGCTTCCCACCCGCGCGAGGAAACGTCGCCCACGGTCCAGCGAACACCGGGCGCCGTCACCGCGATACACCGGCCAGCTGAGGCCGGCTACGCCCCGGCCGTCGATCGAGCAGCTCGCGATACAGGTCCAGGTATCGCGCCACCATGCGATCCAGCGGAAAGCGCCGTGCCGCCGTGGCACGGCACTCTTCTCGATCGATCCGGTCGATCCGGCTGATCGCTTCGGCCATTTCCGCAGCGGAACGCACCAGAAAACCGGTGCGGCCGTGCTCCACGATTTCAGAAAGTGCCCCTGAAGGAAAAGCAATGACCGGTGACCCGGCGGCGAGCGCTTCCATGGCCGTCAGCGAGCTGGTTTCAGGCGCGAGTGTGGGCAGCAGCACGCAGCGAGCCTCGGCCAGCAGGCGCTGTTTGCGCGCGCCCTGCACCGGGCCCAGCAGCCGCGCATGCGCTCCCAGCCGAGGCGCTATCTCGCGATCGAAGTAGCGCAGGTGCTCCTCGTAGGGAAAGGTTTCGCCGGCCAGCCGTGCGGGTACACCGGCCAGCCGCGCGGCGTCGAGCCCGGTGTGGAGGTTTTTCTCCGGGCAAATTCGCGACAGCATCAGGGCGTAATCGCCGAGCGGGTCCCCGGCCTCGTGGGCGGGCAAAGGCACCCCGTTTTCGACGACCGCGACCCGGCTTTGCGCCCGGAGGGGGCAGCTGTTGCGCTGCGAATATGACACGCATTGCAGCGTGTACTGCGGCGGCAGCTGCCAGATCGCCTCCGGGTACCAGGACGGCGGCAGATGCAGCGTGACCAGCACCGGCACGTGCGCTGGAACCGTGTACCGGTTGAAGTCGATGCCGTGCATGTGCACCAGGTCGATCGACTCGGACAGGAAGGCTCGATCGAGATTTCGCTGGTGAGCGGCCGTTACCGCCTCGCGCAGCTCGGCCGTAAGGGTGCCCGGGGGAACCGGTGTGGGCAGCAGTGTGCCGCAAGGCTGCGAGCCCTCGCGCGCTGCCACGATCGACCGGAAGCCGTGCTCGACGAGCGCTGCCTCAAGGAGGGTCAAAACCTGCTCGGCCCCGCCGACCGCGCCGGGGCCGACCGGCGCGAACGGGAACGCGACGCTGAGGACGTTGAGGCTCATGCGGCGACCGCGCCGATCCGGAGCTCCCGCAAGGCCGCCTGGGCCAGTTCGCGAAAACGCCCCCCGGTCAGGGGCCAGCCCCAGCGCTCGTACAGCAGCTGCCCCGCATGCGGCGGCTGTGTGAAGTCGTACTGTGGCGCGATACGGTACTGCTCCTCGCTGACCGAGAACTGCTTCAGCGTTTCCCGCTGTGAACGGAAACAAGCAAGCAGGGCCTGTTTGCGCGCCTGCTCGCCCGGGGACAACCGATGCACCACGGTGCAGGCGGATCGAGGGAAGGGCAGGAACGAGCCAGTCTCCATGCCGCGCGATCCGGCGTGGTAAAAAGGCGCTTCCACCACGACCGGGGCTTGTTCCCCCTGCATGGTCGCAAGCGCTGCCTGCACCGCAAAAGCACAGCTGTCGTGGTCCGGGTGGCCGCCTTCGTAGGGGTGCGTGACGATCACCTGCGGGCGCCATGACGCGATGCGGAAGGCGACGGTCCGCGCCAGGGAAGCGAGATGGAAAGCAGCGTCCTTGTCGGCGATGCGTCGTGCGGATCCTCTTCCCGAAAGAGCGACCGGCAAGCAGCTCCTGGATGCAATCGCGACTGAACGCAAGGCTGCTTCGAGCTCCCTTCGGCGAGCACGCCTGTACGCATCGAGCGACCCAAAGCCGTGGGCCCGCGCATCGATTCCGTCTCGCGGTGCTCCGTCGGTGACGCACAAAAAGCGCGCATCACGAAAACGCTCCATGCGTCCGCCCAGCGCCAGCACCTCGTCATCGGGGTGCGCGAACACGGCCAGCACCCGCGGCATCGGCAGGGGCGAGCCGGCCGGCGCCCCAACGCGCTCCAGCAGGGCTCGACTCATCAGTGAGGCTGCGGTTTCCATGACCTGGAACAGTGGGATTGCGCAAACGCCTACAAGGATGTGCGGGCGAACCCTGGGCGTGAACGGTGCACGCATCCCCCGCAGGAGCGACGGCAACCCTTACTTGGCGGCTGGGAAACTGTCGGCGGCTGTGAAACGGGTGTTGATCGTGCCGGATTCTGCGGGTTCGCCGCTCGGGAGCCAGTGCATCCCCATGCATCCCGGTGCGATGCGGACCATCCAATCAGTATGCCAACCCTGACCGAGACAAGCGCTCCCGAGCTCTCGATGCAGCCTGTCAGCGACAGCCCAGAGAGCGGACCTGAGAGCAGCCCGGAGCCGGAGAAACTTTGGCGACCGCGCCGCGTGCTGATTACCCCGGACGCGCTCGCGATGCCGCACGGCCGCGCCATGCTGGAGCGCGCCGCAGCCCATGGGGCACAGGTCGTCAAGCTGCCGTCGAACCGGCTCACCAGCTTCGCGGCCGACTCGCCGGGCAAGAGTTACGCCTTGGCCAAAACCACCTTTGCCATCGTCGTTTCACCGCCGGGCGCGCGCAGGCTGCAGCCCATTCCCCCTTCGGCCGACTGGCAGTTTCATGTCGCGCAGGGCTGCCCCGCGCACTGCCAGTACTGCTACCTGGCGGGCTCCCTGAGCGGGCCGCCGGTCACGCGGGCTTATGCCAACCTGCCGGAGATTCTTGAAAACCTGCGCGCCTACGCGGGCCAGGGCAAGGTCACCTCGCGCTCGCGGGACCGCGCCCATGAGGGCACAACCTTTGAGGCTTCCTGCTACACCGACCCGCTCGGCATCGAGCACCTGACCGGCGCGCTGGCCGAGTCGATTCGCTTTTTCGGCGAGTGGGACGCGCCGGTGCAGCTGCGCTGGACCACCAAGTTCGCCGCGGTCGGCGACCTGCTGCCGTTAGCCCACCACCGGCGCACACGGGTTCGTTTTTCGCTGAATGCCGCAAGCGTGGCGCGCGACCTTGAGGGCGGCACTGCCCCGATCTCGCATCGGCTGCGGGCGCTGCGCTCGATGGCGATGGCCGGCTACCCGGTCGGTCTGACGATTGCGCCCATCATGCAGGTGGATGGCTGGGAGCGCGAATACACCGAGCTTTTTGAGGCGGTCGCGCGGGCGCTCGCCGATGTGCCCGACCTGGACCTGACCGCGGAGCTGATCACGCACCGGTTCACGCCCGGCTCGAAGGAGGTGCTGCTGGGCTGGTACCCCAAGACCAGGCTGGACCTGAACGAAGAAACGCGTGCGGAAAAGCGAACCAAGTTCGGCGGGTTCAAATACGTTTACCCAAAAGACACGATGAGCGAGATGCGTGCTTTTTTGGAAGGCAGGCTGCTGGCGCTGCTGCCTTCGGCCCGTGTACTGTACTGGACCTAACGCCGCGCCGGCTTCGTCAGGCGGCGCGCTTTACTGGTCGACTCGCGTACCATCAGCTCCGGCTCTACTTCGACAAGCGCTTGTGTTTCCTGCCCGGAGAGTTTTTTCAGCAGAAGTTCGGCGGCGATGCTGCCCATCTTTTGCAGCGGCTGCCGGATCGTCGTGATGCTCGGGACGTTGTAGCGGGCGGACTGGATGTCGTCGTAACCGACGACTGAAACATCCTGGGGAACGCGCAGGCCGCCGTCATGCAGGGCGCGGATCACGCCCATGGCCGATACATCGTTGAAGCACACGACCGCCGTAAAGGGATGGGCATGATGGAGAATGCGCCGGATACCCGGGTAGCCGATCTCGGGGGAGTGGGAGTCCTGCTCGAGAAGAATGGTGAGCTCTTCGCGCACCGGCAACCCGAGCTGCCCGGCGGTTTGGAGTGTTGCGTCCCAGCGTGCCTCGGTATCGGAGGAAAAAGGCTGGCCGCGCATGTAGGCGATTTCGCGGTGGCCCAGCCCATACAGATGCTGGAGGGCGAGCTCGGCACCGAGCCGGCTGTTGAGAACTACATTGGAGACGCCCGGCAGCTCGGTATGTCCGCCGACCAGCACGGTCGGCAGAAAGCTGGAGCTTTCAAGCTGCGTGTCAATGGCCAGGATGCCTTCGACACCGCGTGCCTGCAGAATCTCCGGGTAGGCTCGCACCAGTTCCGGGCGATGCCGGTGGTGCACGGTGAAGTAGAGGTAGTCCTCGCGCATCAGCAGTTCGCCCGCCCCGCTGATGACCTGCGAGTGATAGCCCTCGCCCAGCTCCGGCAGCAGGATGCCCACCGTCTTGATGCGCTGGCCCTGGAGCTTGCGCGCGATCATGCTGGGCTGGTAGTTGAACTTGCGTGCTGCCGCGCGCACCCGTTCCCGCGTTGCCGCCGGGATCGAGCGCCCCGGCGAATCGTTCAAAACAAAGGAGATGGTGGATGGGCTGAGATCCAGGTACTCAGCAAGCAGTTTCAAGCTGGGCCGCTGCATGGGCGCGGCGCCGGTCTGCGGCGAGGCGGAACTGAGGGCAGGTTTTTGATCAGGCAACTTTGTCATTGATACGTTGTGCCGGCTCCCCATTCTGCCGGGATCGCGCACTTCTTTCGTACAGGATGCAGGAAAAAGAGTAAAAGCGGCACAAATATCGTTCTTGTTGACAGAAAGGCAAGAAGTTCCGGCCTCGGACGGAACCCGTGCCGGAACCGGAGGCGCTGCCCGTCGTTGGGGGAGGGCGCACAGGCATCTTTCACGCCGCTGTATACTCGCCCCTGTTTGACGAGTGGAGTGTGGAATTGATGGCTGCGGCGAAGGGAAACACCGGGGTCGAAAACGCCCGGACGCGCGCCGGCGGCTTCACCGCTGCTTCCTCCATTCTTGTCTCGATACTGTTTCTGCTGACGGGTGTCGGCTCTGCCTTGCTGGGAGCGACGATGCCGGCTTTGCTCGCGCACTGGTCGCTCAATGATCGGGCCGGCGGCTCACTCCTGTTTTTGTCGTGGCTGGGCGCGGCGCTTGGGGCCTTGTGCAGCCGAGGCGATCTTCCGCGATCGCTATTGCGGGGCGCGGTGCTCGCGGCTGCCGCTGCGGGCGGCCTTGCCGTCGCGGCGCGTGCTTTTGTGTTTCCGCTCGCCCTTGCCTATGGCCTCGGGCTCGGCATCGCCATGACATCGATCAGCCGTCTGCGGGCGGAGCGTGCGGGGGAGCGCTGCACGCAGGAGATGAACCGTCTCAACCTGCTGTGGGCGGCCGGCGCGCTGGCCTGCCCGCCCCTGGCAGCGCATGCGCTGACGACCGCGCGCGCCGCGTATCTTTTCTGCTCGATGGCAGCAGCACTTCTTTTGACCGGCCTGCTGATTGCCATGGCCGAGTCGCGCCTGCCGCCCGTGCTGCTTCGCACGGCCGGCGAAGACGCTCCTCTGCCCCGCGCGCCCCTGTTTTTCTGCGCGATCTCGGTCCTGGTGGTCGGCACTGAAGCCTCGCTCGGGGGCTGGCTGACCACCTACGTCAAGCGAATTGACCACAGCATCGCCGGGGCAGTTACGGCAACCTCGGCCTTCTGGGCAGGGCTGCTGCTGAGCCGCGCCCTCCATGCCACGCCGCTTCTTCGCCGCCTGCGGCCTGTGACGGTCCTGCGCCTGCACAGCGTGGTGATTGCTCCCTCCATCGCGGCCCTGCTGCTGACGCACCGGGTCTGGGCCTTGCCGGCCCTGGCCGGGTTGATCGGATTCGGCCTGGGGCCCCTGTACCCCGTGCTGCTGGCGGTGGTGGTGACGCGCCACCAGGGAAACCGGGTCTTCTTCTCGGCCGGCATGGGTTCGGCGGCGCTGCCCTGGCTGACAGGCGCCGTTTCAGGCGCTGCCGGCTCGCTGCGCACCGGGCTGCTTGTGCCCTGCGTAGCCGGATGCGCGCTGCTGCTGCTGGTCACACGGGTACTTGGCTCGTGGGAGCGGGCCCAAGTGCTCCCCTGAAGTCGTTCACCCGAGCGATTCACGCATTCTTCATTGCGGCGCGACTACAAAACTTATAAAGGCGGTTGACAAGGCGAAAGTCGACCGCCTATAGTCCGGTTCGCAGGCTATTCAAACGATTGTCTAGGGGTTACACAAGTGATCACGAGTATTCAGCTGTTTTCCCGTCCCGGAAGGTCCATTTCCGGGCTGATCGCCGGTACCATCGCGGCAACCGCCTTGCTGCCTGCCGCGGCACTGGGCCAGACCAATCCTAACTTCGGCCCGAACGTCACCATTCTGACGCCCGGCATGAGTGCGTCGGCCATCAATTCGGCTTTGAACGGGCTGAACGGCGAAACACAGTTCAGCACCAACCGCCATGCTGTGCTGTTCATGCCCGGCACCTACGGTTCCGCCGGGGCCCCGGTCGCCGCCCAGGTGGGCTACTACGAGTCCGTCGCGGGACTCGGTACGTCCCCGAACCAGGTCACGATCACGGGCGGGCTTTCCGTCGATCAGATTCTTGACGGCAACATGCTGCAGAACTTCTGGCGCTCGCAGGAGAACCTTGCCGTGGTGCCGGTCGGCGGCCTTGCAAACGGCACGCTCGACTGGGGCGTTTCACAAGGTGCATCGCTGCGCCGCATCAACGTCGAAGGCAACCTGGCCTACGTCAACTCCGGCTCCATCGGCACCACCAATCCGTGCGCTGAAGCGAGCGGCGGCTTTACCGCCGACATCGCTGTCTCCGGCAATACCAACCCCTGCTCGCAGCAGCAGTGGTTTACGCGCAACAGCTCGATGAACGGCTGGAGCGGTTTTGTCTGGAATTACGTTTTTTCCGGCGTGCTGGGCGCGCCGGCGCAGTCGTACCCGGGCGGCGGCAGCGGCCTGGTCAACGTGACCAACGTGGCGAACACGCCGGCCAGCCGTGAGAAACCATTCCTGTATGTCGATGGCAGCGGCAACTACTTTGTCTTTTCGCCGGGGCTCGAGACCAACTCCAGGGGCACCAGCTGGTCCGGCGGCGGTCTGGGCATCGGCACTTCGCTGCCGCTCAGCTCTTTCTTTATCGCGCAGCCCAGCAACACCGTGGCCGACATCAACACCGCGCTCGCGTCGGGCAAGAACCTGATCCTGACGCCGGGTGTGTACCAGTACAGCCAGGCCATCACGGTCACCAACCCGAACACGGTCGTGCTGGGCATGGGCTTTGCCACGCTGATTCCCCAGGCCGGCAACGCCGCGATCTCGGTCGCCGATGTCGACGGTGTGCAGGTGGCGGGCCTGATCGTGGACGCCGGCCCGACCCGCTCGCCGGTACTGTTTGAGGTCGGCACCCCCGGGGCAGTCAACGCGAGCCATGCCTCCAATCCCACCTCGTTAAACGATCTTGTGATCCGCATCGGCGGGCAGGAGTCGACGGCCGTGAGCGCCGGGACCGGCCTGCAGGTCGACAGCAACAACGTCATTGTCGACAACCTGTGGTCGTGGCGCGCCGACCATGGATCCGGTCCGGTGGGCTGGACCGTGAACACCGCAGACCATGGCCTGGTCGTAAACGGCAGCAACGTCACGGCGCTGGGCCTTGCGGTCGAGCACTACCAAAAAGAACAGGTGCTGTGGAACGGCAACGGCGGCAAAACCATCTTTTACCAGAGCGAGCTGCCCTATGACGTGCCGAACCAGGCTGCCTGGATGGACGGCAGCGCGAACGGTTATCCGTCCTATGTCGTGGCACCGGGCGTGTGTACGCACAATGCTTACGGGCTCGGCATCTACTCCTTCTTCGACGTGGGTCCCAACATCATCGAGGACAATGCGATGACCGTGCCGAACAGCGCGGGGGTTTCCGTCACGGATGTGGGCACGGTGTGGCTGAACGGGTACGGCTCCATCACGCATGCCGTCAATGGAGTGGGCCCGGCAGCCAACAGCGCCTCGCCGGACGTTCTCGAGCCGGTGGCCTCCTATAGCGGTACGGGCAGCTGCACCATCACGGCCCCGGTACCCAGCCCGGTTCCCAGCCCGGTCAGCGCGCCGACCGGGCTTGAAGCCGTCAGCGAACCGCCTTCCGGAAGCATCACGGTGCCATATGTGCAGCTGGGCTGGAACGCACCCTCGGGCGGCGGTGTGACCTATACCGTGTACCGCGCGACGGGTTCCGGCGCGGCCACGGCCATTGCGACGGGTGTGGCGAGCACGGTCTACTCCGACAAAACAGTGAACGGCAATACCACCTACACCTACTACGTAGCGGCGAACAACTCGACCGGCACCGCTTCGGCGGCTTCCAACTCGGTCACACTCACAACCGGTGGGTCTCCAACCGGCGGCATCAACACCGCTGCCTGGTACAACGTCATCAACCAGACAAGCGGCAAGTGCCTGGATGCAGCCGGGTTCGGCACCGGCAATGGCACCTTTGTCCAGCAGTGGGCCTGTGGCAGCCATCAATACAACCAGGAGTGGCAGTTCCAGTCGAAGGGAAACGGGATCTACAGCATTGTGAATCGCAATGCTCCCAGTGAAGTGCTGGACGTGACCAACGTGGCGACCGGGGACTTCAGCCCCATCCAGACCTGGACCTACGGCGGCGGTACCAACCAGCAGTGGACCCCCATCGCGAACGGGAACTACTTTGTTATCCAGGGCGTCGGCAGCAGCCGGTGCCTGGATGTGAACGGGAGCTCCACGGCCAACGGTGTGCAGATGCAGCTGTTCGACTGCAACAACACCGGGGCACAAAACTGGATGCTGGTCGTCCAGCCGTAACCCACCGCCTGGGGCGGCAGGCTTCTCCCTTGCAGGTCTGGGAGGGTATGAATCCTGATCGCGTCCGGACTCAAGGATCCGGCACTCCGAAAGGAGTGCCGGATTTTGTGTTTCGCGCTTCCATAACGTGCCGGGGAGCGCTTATGATGCACTCGAAGGCGTGTCGGGTGGCTTGTGAGCTGCCCTGGCTTCCGTCGGCGCGTTGCCTATGAAAGAGCTACCCCGCACCATCGCATACCGACGACTTGCGGAGATCAGTCTCGTTCTAGGGCTGATTCTTTGCGGCTGCTTTGTCGGCATGTTTTCTCGCGCGCCCGGTACGGTCCGTGCCGCGGGCGAGCCCGAGGTGAACGCCGATGCGCGGCACGCCTACAGCGACAAGGTGGCCAGCCACTACAACGACCGTTTCAGCGCCCAGGCGCACTTTCTGCCGTCAAACATGGCCACGGATACCGGCGAGTTCCTGGACCCGAAGAGCTTTCCGACGGCCGAGTACTGCGGGCACTGCCACCAGGAGTCGCACAAGGAATGGCGCGAGTCGGCGCACTCCAATTCAAACCGCGCGCCCTGGTACCTGAAGAACGTCAACCTGCTGGCCGATGAAAAGGGAATCGAGTTTACCCGGCACTGCGAAGGCTGCCACGACCCGGTTGCGATGGCCGCAGGCAACCTGACCCAGGGCTCGAACAAGCGCCGGCCGTTTGATGCCGACGGGGTGACCTGCACGGTCTGCCACTCGATTCAAAAAGTAGACACGCGCGGCACCGGTTCATACGTGCTGGGCATGCCGGCGGTGCTGGTCGATGAGGGCGGGCAGCCGATCACGCGGCCTGTCTCCGATGGGGAAATCCTGGCGCACCTGGATCGCCACTCCGCGGCCGTGATGAAGCCGTTTTATAAATCCTCGGAGTTTTGCGCGAGCTGCCACAAGGCCGCCTTGCCCCGCCAGCTGAACGACTACAAATGGCAGCGGGCGATTTCGCTCTACGACGAATGGCAGAACTCGTCCTTTGCCAAGCAAAGTCCGCTGCCGTTTTACGTCAAGGATTCCGTCTCGACCTGTGAAACCTGCCATATGCAGCGTGAAACCGCGAAGCTGCCGGACCCCGGGGCCAAGCACGGCCAGCTCGCTTCGCATCGCTGGCTCGGCGCGAACACCATGGTGCCGAAGTACTACGGCTTTGACGAGCAGGCCGCGCGCGTGGTGCAGTTCCTGCAAAACGGCGTGTTCAACGTCGACCTGTTCGCGCTGGAGCACGGCCCCGAGCACGGTAAAAACACGGTGACGGCACCGCTGGGCACCGTTGCTTACTCGGTCGCTCCGCGGGAAAACGTGACGGTCGATGTGGTGATCCAGAACAAAGGCGCCGCGCACTCGCATGTGCCGGAGCAGCGCGATATGTACGAGTCGTGGGTCAACTTCACGGTGAAAGATGCGAGCGGGAAGCTGCTCGAGGAGAGCGGGTTTATCAAGCCGGGCGGTGAGCTCGACGAGCGCGCGCACTCGTTCACCAACCGCCTTATCAACGTGAAAGGCGAGCTGAACGGCCACCACGAGGTGTGGAACAACCGCGTGGTCGCCTATAACAACACCATTCAGTCGGGCCGGTCGCAGCTGGTTCGCTACGGCTTCCACATGCCGGCCGGCGGCCCGGTGACCGTGACGGCCACGGTCAAGTACCGGCGCTTCGATCAGCACTTTATCGACTTCGCGATGGGCATGGGTGGAAACAAGCACTACGACGAGCCCATTGTGGACATGGTCTCCACCTCGCGCGTGATTGCTGTCGGCGACAACCCGCCGGTCGCGCCCGCACCGAGCGAAAACAAGGAGTGGATGCGCTGGAACAACTACGGCATCGCGCTGCTGGATGCACAGCAGTACGCGGCCTCGGTCGAGGCTTTCGCACATGTAGCCACGCTGCGCCCCGACTACGTGGACGCCTATACGAACCAGGCGATTGTAGAAATCCAATCGGAGCGTTACGCCGACGCATTGCCTCACCTGGAGCAGGCTCTCAAGCTCGTGCCCGGCAATGCGCGGGCGCTCTACTACCGAGCCCTGGTTGAGCGCAACGAAAGCCATCTTGACGCCGCGATTGCCGATCTCCAAGCCGTGGCGGCCGCGTTTCCGCGTTCTCGCGATGCGCATCGTGAGCTTGGCTTCGCGTTTTATCAGCAGCGCAAGTATCCCCAGGCGCAGGCAGAGTATGAGGCCGTGCAGGCCATCGATCCCGACGACCTGGCGGCTCACTACAACCTGGCCATTCTGTACCGCCGGCTGGGTTTCAAGGACAAGGCGGCCATCGAGTCGGCCGCCTTTGCCGACCAGAAGGATGATCCGTCCGCGAATACGTTTGCACTCGGCTTTCTGCGAAAGCACCCGGAAATCGCGAGTGAAAGCGTAATCTGGCACGTGCACGATCTGGACTCGGCAACGCCGGAGATCAATGGGCCGCTGCCCGTGGCGTTCAGCGGTACGCAGCAGTAAAGCGTCACGGCTTGACCGCACAGGAGTTCTGGTTGCAACGATCGGGCGAGAAACACGAGAAACGATGGATGGGTGCACCGGCCGCGGCGCTGCGGTGTTTGATCGCGGTCCTGCTTTGCACCCTTGGGGCGATGCGGGCGTGGCCGCAGGCTCCCCCTCCGGCACAGCATACGAGCGGCATGCAAACCGGCGACGCACCCGG
>CAXSBW010000037.1:18453-27130 GCA_964235795.1 uncultured Acidobacteriaceae bacterium
CCGGCGACGCACCCGGAGGCAGCAGCACCGGCGGGGCCCATTCCGTGGTGCTGGACGCGCAGCATCGACCCATCACGGCCGGCGGCTTTGTCCAGTCCGGGCCTGTGGTTTTTCAGGATGTAGCCGCGAAAGCCGGGCTGACAGGCTGGACGCATACGATGGGCGGCCCTGAAAAGGCGGTCATCCTGGAAACTGTCGGCTCCGGCGTCGCCCTGCTGGACTATGACAACGACGGCTGGCTCGATCTTTACCTGGTCAACGGTTCCACCTTCGACGCGCTGGCGGGCAAGGCTGCGCCCCCTCATGCGGCGCTGTTTCATAACAATCACGACGGCACGTTTACCGATGTTGCCGCAAAGGCCGGCGTGCAAAACGACCGCTGGGGTTTTGGCGCGGTTGTGGGCGACTACGACAACGATGGCTGGCCCGACATGTATGTGTCGAATTACGGCAGGAATCGTTTGTTCCACAACAACCGCAACGGCACCTTTACCGACGTGGCTGAAAAGGCGGGCGTAACGGTCGGCGGCTGGTCGACGGGGGCTACCTGGGGCGACTACGACGGCGATGGACGCCTGGATCTGTTCGTGCCCGGCTATGTGCACCTGGAAACGGCGGACTTCGCCGAGCTTCGTTCGGAAAAAGCGAACTCGTTCTGCGCGTTTCGCGGGGTAGGCGTCATGTGCGGGCCGCGCGGGCTGAAAGGCGAGCGCGACCATCTGTTTCACAACAACGGCGACGGCACCTGGACCGACGTGAGCGCCAAGGCCGGTGTCGGCGATGAACATGGCTACTACGGGCTGGCTTCCTTGTTTGTCGATGTCAACGGAGACGGCAAGCCGGACCTGCTGGTGGCCGACGATTCCACGCCCAATTACCTTTACCTGAACAAGGGCAACGGCACGTTCGAGGATGCATCGTTCGCCAGCGGCTACGCGCTGAATGAAAGCGGGCGCGAGACTGCATCGATGGGCATCGCGGCCGGCGATTACGAGCACAGCGGGCTGGTCGATATCTACAACACTACCTTTTCAGACGATTACAACCCGCTGTACCGCAATGAGGGCGACGCAAACTTTACCGATGTGGCCTATCAGGCGGGCATCGCGGAGTGCACGGTTCCATTTCTCGGCTGGGGCACATCGTTTTTCGATTACGACAACGATGGCTGGCTCGATCTGTTTGTGGTGAACGGCCATGTGTACCCGGGGGTGGACCGGCAAAACTGGGGCACGACGTGGGCGGAGCGGCCGCTGCTGTTCCACAACCTGCGAGGGAAGTTTGAAGAGGTGCCGCCGGTGGAGGGCACGGGTCTCGCAAAGCTCGCGACCTCACGCGGCATGGCGTTCGGCGATCTTTTCAACGACGGGCAGGTGGATGCCGTCATTAACAACCTGGACGCTCCGCCGACGCTGCTGCGCAATGTGGCGAGCGCGTCGGCAGCCGGTGCAGGTAAAGCGAATCACTGGGTTGCGTTCAAGCTGGTGGGCGGTCCACACTCGCCTCGCGATGCAGTCGGCGCCACGATGTTTGTAACAGCAAACGGCTTTCGCCAGCGCGCCGACGTAGTGGCCGGCGGCTCGTTCGCTTCCTCCGCGGACGGGCGTTTGCATTTTGGCCTTGGGCAGGCCACGAAGCTGGACCGCGTGGAGATCCTGTGGCCCGACGGAGCGAAGCAGGAGCTGGCTGCGCCCCCGGCGCTGGATGCGTTCTACCTTGTAGCCGAGGGTGCGTCTGCACAGCGTATCAAGTGAGTGGGCGATGTAAAGCTCAGGAAGACTAATGGCGGAGAGAGAGGGATTCGAACCCCCGATACCCGTAAAGGTATGGCTGATTTCGAGTCAGCTGCATTCAACCGGGCTCTGCCATCTCTCCGCGGTCCGCATGGCTGCGGATGACGCCTATCTTACCACGGAGCGGACGCCGAAAAGCGCACACGCGGCAGCCTGCACCAGGCACTGCTACCATCGGCTGCATGGCCATGGGAAGCGTAGCGGCACACCGAAAGCATCGGCCTGCGCGCGGCTGGAAAGACCGGTTGGAGCCCTGGCTTTCGCTCGGCCGCTACCTGACGCAGTCCGAGGTGCATACTTACGCGTTCTCTGTCGCGGCCAATGCGATTCTATCGCTGTTCCCGTTTATCGTCCTCATGTTCACGGTCGCGCGCAGCGTGCTCCATTCGCAGTCCATGGTCGGCGTCATCGGCGACATGCTGCGCTATTTTCTGCCGGCCAACCAGGATTTCGTCGTGCGCAATATGAGCCTGCTGGTGCATCCGCACGGCGGCGTCCAGGTGCTCTCGTTTGTGACGCTGCTGGTCTCTTCGTCAGGCGTCTTTCTGCCGCTTGAGGTTGCCTTGAACAGAGTCTGGGGTGTGGAGCACAATCGCTCTTACCTGAAGAACATGGTGCTTTCCCTCGGGCTGGCTTTTCTGGTCGGCCTGCTTGCCCTGTTCTCGGTCGGACTGACCGCGTTGCAAACGCGATTGCTGACGTTTGTCTTTTTCGGCCATACACAAAATATGGTTTTCAACGTCCTGGCGCACTCGTTCCTTCAATTGACGGCGGCGTTTCTATCGGTCACGTTGTTTTTGCTGGTGTACTGGGTGCTTCCCAACCGCCGGCTGCCTGTCGCGGCCGTGCTGCCGACCGCGATCGTCGTGGGACTGCTGTGGGAAGCGGCCAAGGTGGTCTACGTGCATGCGTTGCGCTGGATGGACCTGCAGGCCGTGTATGGCCCATTCGCAGTGTCGGTGGGGTTGATGATGTGGGCGTTTGTGACCGGATTGTTGCTGCTGGCGGGCGCGCACTTTTCCGCCACGCGTCACGCTCGCGCGCTTCTGCGTGCGCGAGAGGCCGAGATCAGCGAACAGTGAATGCCTTGACAGCGATGCCGCCGGGCGATGGACCGGCCGACAGGAGTGTAAAGAGAGTGCCGTAAACAGGCCTGCGGTGCAGGTCTCGGCTAAAGGTGCGCAGCACCGAAACATCGCCGGAGCGCGTGTCGGCCGCCAGCAGCAGATGGCCGTCGGCGGAAAAGGCCATGGCGCCGGGCCCGGCCCCGACATGCACCGTGTTGATGAGCTTGCCGTCGTCGATCGAGTACACGGCAACCGTATCGGCGTCCCGGTTCGCTACCCACAGCAGCGCGTTGTCCTGGCTTGCCGCGGCAAAAACAGGATGCGCGCCGATCAGCGAAGCCCCGCCGACCTCGCTGGTGCCCGTCGCGATCTCGGACAGTGTGTCGGAGTTCCCGTTGCTGACGAAGATCTCACCCCCGTCGGGCTTGAGCGCCAGGTGAACCGGCTGTTGGCCGACGTCAAGAAAGGTCAGCAATCGATCGGTGTCAGGCGCGAGGCGTGCGTGATGGCCGGGGGCGGTGCGCAGAGCTGCGACCATCACCTGGTGTCCGCCCGTGCATGCGACAAAAACCTTGCTTGAGTCCGGCAGCACGGCAAGGCTGCCGGCGCCGGGACAGCCGCTCAACGCGACTCGGACCTTTGGCAGACTGCCGCCGATATCGAGCAGGCTGATGCTGTTTCCGGCGCTGTTGGCGACCACCAGCGTGGTGTGATCGGGCGAGACGGCCAGCGCATCCGGCTGCTCGCCCACGCCGACCACGCCCAGCACCCTGCGTGTCTGCAGGTCGATGACCGATACGTTGTTGGCCCCGCCGTTCGCGACATAGAGTCGTGTACCGTCGGCAACCATCGCCGAGGGCCGTATGCCGAGAGGAAGACGCGCAGCCATGCGGTTGGTCTCTGCATCAATAATCGCCAGCGAGCCCCGGCCGCCGTTGACACCCGTGACCGCGACGTAAACTTCGTTGCTTGCAAGGCTGGCCAGAACCGCCGAGGGATGCGGACCTACGACCAATGTCGCCTGTGGGCGCACATGCACCAGGTCCAGTACGGAAACGGTGTCGCCGCCGGTGTTGGCGACGTAGGCGTACTCGCGGTAGCCGGCCGGGTACTCGGGAAAGCGGCTGCTGCGGCAGCCGGCGAGCAGCAGCAGGAGCAGGCTGAAGCGGGTTGTGCGGGAGGGTAAGAACATGGCAGTCCTCCCCGACTGTAACGCAGCGTAGCCGGGAAGCGTAGCTGGGAAGCAGCACCCAAGAAAAAGGCCGCGCAGGCAAGCGCGGCCTCTTGCGGAACAAACGCCTCTAGAGCGACAGTGTTTCGACCGGCGTTTCCGTCTGCGCAGCCTGCTGTTTATGCGTGTTCAAGGGGACGTGGCGCCCGACGATCGCGGCGATCTGCGAGGCTTCCGCCATCAGCTGTGTGAACTGCTCAGGGTAGAGGGACTGCGCGCCGTCCGACATCGCGCGATCCGGCTGGTTGTGCACCTCGACGATCAAGCCGTCGGCACCGCAGGCCACCGCGGCCCGTGCCATCGAAAGCACCTTGTCGCGCTTGCCGGTACCATGGCTCGGGTCCACCACGATGGGCAGGTGCGAAAGCTGCTGCGCGGCCGGCACCACGCTCAGATCGAGCGTATTGCGGGTGTGGTCGGCAAAGGTGCGGATGCCGCGTTCGCACAGAATGACTTCATAGTTGCCTTCGCTCATGATGTATTCGGCGGACATGAGCAGTTCTTCGAGCGTGGCCGACATGCCGCGTTTCAGCAGCACCGGCTTGCGCTTGCGTCCGGCGGCTCGCAGCAGCGAGTAGTTCTGCATATTGCGCGCGCCGATCTGGATCACATCGGCGTAATCGGCCACCAGGTCGAGTGCTTCCTGGTCGATGGCCTCGGTCACGATGCGCATGCCGGTCCGCTCACGGATCTGGGCCATGATGACGAGCGCTTCTTCACCGAGACCCTGAAAAGCATAGGGCGAAGTTCGTGGCTTGTACGCGCCGCCACGGAAGAACTGAGCCCCGGCAGCGGCCACGGCATCCGCGGTCGCAAACGCCTGTTCGCGGTTTTCGATGGAGCAGGGTCCGGCGATCACCATCAGATCGCGACCGCCGACCGTTACGTCCGCTCCGCCGTGGACAGCGGGGAAGCGGATGATCGTGTCTTCTTCCTTGACGTCGCGCGAGACCAGCTTGTAGGGCTTGGAAACGCGAATCACGTCCGCAACGCCCGACAGCTCCGTCAAGCTCGACTGGTCGACCTCGCCCCGGTTGCCGGTGATGCCGATGGCGGTGCGCTGCGCGCCGGGCAACGCATGCGGGCGCAATCCCAGGCGCTCGATCTGCTCGCAGACGGCGGCGATCTGTTCCTCGGTCGCGTGCGACTTCATAACGACGAGCATGTTTGAGAATCCTCTAGGACCCAGTGTACTGCTACCGCCGTGAACCGCGCCGGAACCGCGTTGCCGCAAAAGCAAGGTAACCCAGCTGGACCAGCCATGCGAATCCGTAGCCGAGCAGCACATGGCGATGCGCCATGTCGTGCGTGTACGTAGCCCACCATCCGCTCATGCGCGGTCCGCTTCGGGCAATGCGCGCGGTCGCAGATTCGTCTGCAGCAGCACCTGCACTTCGGCCTGCTGGGCAAGCTGCTGCCGCACCACGCTGCGATAGCGGAGGGCGGCGACAAAGAAACCCCAAAGCAGCCAGCCGGCCATGTTCCACCACACAGCGGGCATCATGCTTGCGTCCATGCCGGTGCCGGGACCGCCCGCGAACACCGGTGCCGGGTGCTGCGTGCGCCACCAGCGGGTGCTCATATAAACCAGCGGCACGTCCAGGTAGCCGAAGATCGCCATGACGGCGGCCAGGGTGCGCATGGATGCGCCCTCGGCAAAGGAGCGCAGCAGCAGGTACGCGAGATAGATCAGCCACAGGATCAACGTCGAGGTCAGGCGTTCGTCCCAGGTCCACCAGATGCCCCAGGCCGCGCGGCCCCACAGGGAACCGGTCACGAGCCCGACGGTGCAGAAGACCACGCCCATCTCCGCACAGGCCGCCGCCGCCGCGTCGGCCCGCAGGGCCAGGGCCGGTTTGCGATGCCGCCAGGACAGGTAAGCGAGCGAGCCGGCAAGGTTCAGCGCGAAAAAGACCGATGTGCCGATCCAGGCAGGGAAGTGGTAGTAAAAGATGCGGCTCAGGTCGCCCTGCGCGGCATCGGCCGGCACTGCAAACGCGACGCGCAGCCCTTCGGCCAGAACCACCAGCGTCAACAGGAGCCAGGCAGACCGCAGCATCTTCAAGTGACGACCCCTTTCCGACCGCTTGTTACTCTCCCTTCATTGTATGTCGCGGGGTGATCGACGATCCCGGTCGGGGATGCATCCCAATGCTGGAAATGAGAAGGACCGCAGGTCGCGGCCGGGGGCTTGAGGGAACATGGCAACTTTTGTTTTGATCGTCGGAGTCATTATCTTTGGAATCGGTATCGCGGGGCAGCTGGTGGTCGGTCGCAGGTACGCGAAAAATCATCACCCCGGCGACCGCAAAAGCGCCCACGTCGTGCTCACTATCGCCGGCATCATCATCGGCGCCTGGATGGTCATCGGCTCGGCCGCGGCCCTGCTGCACTCTCACTCACGCGCACAGCAGACCACAACGAGCAACCCCAGCTAGCCCTCCGCGTGAAGCACCAGGGGGAAAAGCAGCACGGCAGCCGTTGTGAAAATGATGTCGTAGCCGACAAGCATTCTGACCCAGAGCAGGGCGTCGCCGTCACCGGTCAGCACCGCGGTTGTGCCGGATGTCATGGCCAGCAGCGCCGGGATCAGCACCGGAAACAGCAGCAGCGGCAAAAGCAGCTCGCGCGCGCGCGCCCGAAGCGAGAGTGCGGCAAGGAAGACGCCGTTGCCAACCAGCGCCCAGGTGCCGAGCGGCAGGATCGCGAGCAGCACGGCGGCATTGCCCTTGATATCGAGATTGTAAAAGACCGCGAAGAGCGGCGCCAGGATCGCCTCCACGGCTGTCACAAACAGGAAATTCGCCAGCACCTTGCCCAGCAGAAGCGCCGATGGCGGCGCGGGGCTCATGCGCTGAGCATCCAATACCCCGCCGGCCAGCTCGCGCGACCACGACTGGTTCAGAGCGCCGGTGGCCGCGAACAGGATCGCCACACACAGCACACCGCCGGCGATCTCGCGTGAAGTGGCGCGCGTCGGGTCAAATGCCAGCGAAAACAGCACCACCACCAGCAGCGCGAAAAACAGCATGGCGTTCAGCGCGTCTTTGGAGCGCCACTCCAGCCTCAGGTCTTTCCGCAGCTGAACCCACACGGCACGCGCGGAGCGGTTCATCGGTTCAGGGCCAGGCCGGCGAGCCGCGCCCCTGTGGCCCGCAGGTAGTCAGCCGGGGCGAGAAACAATTGCACCCCGCGCTGCCCGGCCGAAACGCTGATGCGCTCGTGCAGCTCGATCGTTTCGTCCGCAAAGGCCGGAAAAGCCTTGCGGGCCTCAAGTACGGTGACACCGCCCCGAACGTAGCCTGTCAGCGGCTGTACGTCCCTAAGGGCTGCCGGCGCGGCCGAACGAGATCCAGCCGCGGCGGCCAGCTTTTTCAGGTCGAGCTCATCGTCGCCGGCCAGCACCGCGAAGGCATGTTCGCTGCCCGGCGATAGCGTGCAAACCAGCGTCTTCCACACCTGCTCCGGCGGCAGCCCGAGCTTGCGCGCCACGCTCGGGGCGGCCAGATCACCCGGGTCTACGTCGTACGTCAGCAGTTGATAGGCGATGCCGAGCGAGTCCAGCAGGCGGGCTGCGTTGGTTTTGGAAGGCTTCATCCGGCACCGCCCGGAGCACAACGCAGGTCGCCGTTTTCGAGCAGCAAAAGCGCATCCGCCAGGGGCTCGGCCAGCTCTCGTTGATGCGTCGTGATGAGGGCGGTGCAGCCCCGGTCACGCTCCTGCCCCAGTACGGCCAGCATCTCCCGCGCGCTTGCCGCATCCATGTTTGAGAAAGGCTCGTCGAGCAGCAGCAGGCGCGGCCGAGGCAGCAGCACCCGGGCCAGCGACACCCGCTGCCGCATGCCCTGGGAGTACGCCCGCACCGGCTGCCGCAGCCCGGGGTCCAGCCCCACCGATTGAAGGGCCTCTTCCGGCACCAGGCAAGAGGCCGGCGCGTACAGGCTCGCGAAGTAACGCAGGTTTTCAAGTCCCGTGAAGTCGTCGTACAGCATGGGCGCGTGGCTCATATAGCCCACGCGCTCGCGCATCTGCTCCGGCGGTTCCCCCCAGAGCTTGACCTCGCCGAAGGAAGGCCGCAGGAGCCCGGCCAGGATGCGCAGCAGGGTCGATTTGCCGGAGCCGTTTGGGCCCAGCAGCAGGTAGCACCGTGTCGACTCAAGCTGAGCATGGAGATGCCGCAAGACCGGTACCCCGGCATAGATGTGCGAAACGTCGTGAAGCGTGGCTGCGGGCGGATTGGCGCGGGTCACGGTCACCGCTGTGAGTATAGCTTTCGGCGGCAGGCCTGCTACTCGCCGCGGCCCGCGCCTTTGTTCGAGCGTGGCGGCCCCATTTCCAGGCAGCGGTCGGACACGCGCACAGGGTTTGCCATTTTGCCGACCGCGGCGCGAGTGAATGCGCGATACAGCCGGTTCACATCGACCTTTTGTCCGGTGCGGATTTCGCGCTCCGCAGCGGCGTGCATGGCCGAAAGCAACTCGTCGCGCAGCTCGTTGAAGAGCTTGTCGATGTAAAGGTAGGGCACCCTTTCAGCCTAGCAGCACCGGCTAGCGAGCGGGTGCGAGCGCGGCCCGGGTTTGCGGCAC
>CAXSBW010000037.1:27230-29190 GCA_964235795.1 uncultured Acidobacteriaceae bacterium
GCCTGCAGCTCGGTCGCGTGAAACACCCCGTCGTGCCCATAGGCCCCGATCGCGAGTGCCTGCGAATTGTCCTTGAACGTATCGGGAGGCGGCTCCGCGCCGCTGTAGTCCACCGGCAGACGCTTGTCGTTTTCGACCAGCACGAACCGCGCCCCGGCTCCATGGTGAGCGATCGAGCCCGGCTGCACATTGCCGGCGACACGCAGGTGCCGCGTGTAGGCCTTTGTCCCCATGCCCTGCAGCTCGTTGATGGTGACGTAGTAGCTTTTGTTCGCCTGCACCCCCGTCACGGCCAGGTAGGCAATGACGCCCAGGATTACGGCGACTGCCAGGGAGATACGGGCGGTTTGAGGTCGAGAGTGAGCCATCGCTACTTTCAGCCTAGGAGCGGCTCCTGTGGGAGTCAAGCGACGGCATGCTGTTCGTTGTAGCCGCCGGGAACGGGCGTGTCAACGCCGGGAAAGCCCGCGTATGATGGGTGCAACGCCGCCGCCTGAGAGGACCCACCATGAGCACAGCCGTGAGCACAGCGCAGATGCCCGTACGAGCGACCGAAATCCTCCAACCCCGTGCACACTGGCTCGACGCTCGCAGGCAGGAGTCCGCGCGCTCCGGCGACACCAACGTGAGCCAGATGCACTTTGCCCGTCTCGGCCGCGTGACCGAGGAGATGGAGTTCGTGGCGCGGCGCGAAAACGTGCCGGTCGAGCTGATCCGCTCGGAGATTGCCGTCGGTCGCATGATCATTCCGGCCAACATCAACCACCCGGAGCTCGAGCCCATGGCGATCGGCATCGAGAGCCGGTGCAAGGTCAATGCCAATATCGGCAACTCGGCCGTGACCTCCAACATCGACGAAGAATTGCGCAAGCTGCACACCGCCGTACAGCACGGGGCCGACACGGTGATGGACCTGTCCACCGGCGGGGCGATCCCCGAGATCCGCGACCGCATCCTGCGCCACTCGCCCGTGCCCATCGGCACCGTGCCGCTGTACGAGGCGCTCACCCGCGTCAAGCGCGTCGAAGACCTGAATATCGACATGTACCTCGAGGTCATCGAGGAGCAGGCCCAGCAGGGCGTCGACTACTTCACCATCCACGCCGGCGTGCTGATCCAGTACGTGCCCATGGTCGCGAAGCGCATCACGGGCATTGTGAGCCGAGGCGGTGCCATCATGGCGCAGTGGATGACCGCGCACCACAAGCAGAATTTCCTGTACGAGCACTTCGACCGCATCACCGCGATCATGGCGAAGTACGACGTGAGCTACTCGCTAGGCGACGGCCTGCGCCCCGGCTGCGTGGCCGATGCGTCCGACGAGGCCCAGTTCGCCGAGCTGAAGACGCTCGGCGAGCTCACGCGCCAGGCCTGGAAGTCGGACGTGCAGGTGATGATCGAAGGGCCGGGCCACGTGCCGCTCGACAAGATCGAGGAGCAGGTCAAAAAGGAAGTGGAGCTGTGCGACGGCGCGCCGTTCTACGTCCTCGGGCCGCTCGTCACGGATATCGCGCCGGGCTACGACCACATCACCTCCGCCATCGGCGCGGCCATGATCGGCTGGCACGGGGCCAGCATGCTTTGCTACGTCACGCCGAAAGAGCACCTGGGGCTGCCGAACGAAAAAGATGTCAAGGATGGCATGATCGCGTACAAGATCGCCGCGCATGCAGCCGATATCGCCCGCCACCGCCCCGGCGCGCGGGACCGCGACGACGCGATCAGCTACGCGCGTTACACCTTCGACTGGGACAAGCAGTTCGCGCTGTCGCTCGACCCCGAAACCGCCCGCGCCATGCACGACGAAACCCTGCCGGACGATTACTACAAGGAAGCGGCTTTCTGCTCCATGTGCGGACCGAAGTTCTGCTCGATGAACTGGTCGAGCAAGGTGGACGAGTTTAACAAGGCAGAGCATGGGCTGGAGAAGAAGGATCTGTCGGGGTTGGTGATGTTGCAG
>CAXSBW010000038.1:0-9500 GCA_964235795.1 uncultured Acidobacteriaceae bacterium
CAGGAGTGGCGCAGCACCAATTCGACCGGGAGTACCGTTTGGCGTACTTTGTCCGCGCTCGCCTGCTTGTTGAGCCTGGAGAAGAGCAGGCGCCCGGCGCACAGCCCCAGTTCCTTGGCCGGCTGCCGCACCACGGTCAAAGCGGGGTGCAGCAGGTCGCCCAGTTCCAGGTCATCGAAGCCGACCAGCGCGATGTCTTCGGGGACGCGCAGCCGCAGCTGCAGCAGGGCGGACAAGGCTTGGCGCGTGGTGAGATTGTTCGCGGAAAACAGGGCTTCGGGCCGTCCGGGGCCGTGCAGGGCTTTCCTGAGCGTTTCCAGAGTGGCCGTGCCGGAGGTGCAGTGAAAGTTCGTGCTCGGCGTCAAGCCTGCGTCGTTCATCGCGCTGGTGTAGCCCCGGCACCGGCGATCCATGGTGTACAGGCTGGGCTTGTGCCCCAGGAACAGGATGCGCCGGATGCCGTGCTTGCGGATCAGGTGCTCGGTGGCGAGGCAGGCGCCGATCTCGTTTTCCGTGACGACCGAGTCGACCTCGCCGACGGCCTCGGAAGGGAGTGGGCGATCCAGCGTGACGAGAGGGACTTCACGGAACTCGGGCTCGCCCAGCCGGCACACGTCAGAGCTCGCGGGGATGACGACGAGGCCTTCCACGTGGCGCTGGAGCATGCGCCGGGCTTCGTTGTATTCGTGGGCCGAGTCGTCGTTGGTCAGTGTGAGCAGGACGGTATAGCCGTGTTCGTTGGCCACCATGTTGAGCGCGTGGGCGCAGATGGCGTAGAACGTGTCGTGGAGGTTGGGCAGCAGCAGGCCGATGGTGCGGGACTTGTAGTTTCGCAGGGCCCGCGCCATCTCGTTCGGCCGGTAGCCGAGTTGAGCGACGGCCGCGCGTACACGCTCGGCGGTCTGCGGCATCACGTGCTGCGAACCATTGAGCACACGCGAAACGGTCATGGTGCCCACATGGGCAGCCCGTGCGACGTCGTTCATGGTGGGTTTACGGGGCATGCGCGCCTAAGAATACAACACCCGTCGCCCTCCCCGCCGGGCAAATGCCCGCTTATCGTGAGTAGCGGGGCACCATGGCCGCGCCCAGCAGGCCCGCGTCGCTGCCCAGCATGGCCGGCAGCACGTTGGTGGCACCGGGAACATACTGCAGGCGCGACTCACCGGTGTCCATCGGCATGGTGAGCCGGTACACATAGCTGGCCCGTTCCAGCTCGCGAAACAGGGCCGGCGCGAACAGGTGCCAAGCCGCGGATGCCCCGCCCCCGATGACATACAGCGGCACGTTGAGGGTGTTGACCAGGCCGGCCAGGTTGAGCCCCAGGGCACGGCCGACGGTGTCGTAAACGACCAGGGCGCCTTCATCGCCTTCTTCGGCAAAGGTCGCGACCGCGTGCGCGGTCACGGGCTGGCCGTGCTCGATCAGCTCCCGTGTTCGCGGCGATCGGCCCTCGGCTGCCATTTCCCGCGCCATGCGAACGATGCCCGTGGCGGACGCGAACAGCTCCAGGCAGCCACGGTTGCCGCAGGCGCAGCCGATCCCGTCGGGCCACACGGAAACATGCCCCGCTTCGCCGGCCATGCCTCGAAATCCATGCCAGATTCTGCCGTCGAAGATGAGCCCATTGCCCACGCCCGTACCGAGAGTGAGCATGCAGAGCGACTCGATGCCGTACTTTTGCCCGGCACCGGCATGGGCTTCGGCCAGCGCCGCGGCATTGGCGTCGCTTTCAATGATGACCGGGAGTTGGAGCAGGGCTTCAAGCTCGGTTTTCAGCTCCAGTGCATCGAAGCCGGGCAGGTTGGGCGGCTGCAGCAGCCGGCCTTCCGGCAGCTCAATCGGGCCCGGGCTGCCGACACCGATACCTTCCAGGTCGCCGGGGCCGCCACACGCGTCAATGACGCGCCGGATCGCCGCTGACATATCCTCGAGCA
This sequence comes from uncultured Acidobacteriaceae bacterium, assembly GCA_964235795.1. Classification (GTDB taxonomy): domain Bacteria; phylum Acidobacteriota; class Terriglobia; order Terriglobales; family Acidobacteriaceae; genus EB88. Next base: position 1,938 of record CAXSBW010000038.1, read on the forward strand.
CCGTGGCCGGCCCTTCGCTGACGCGGGTGGGGACCGCGACCGAACTGAGCCGACGCCAGTCGCTGGAGTAGCCTGCGATGCGCAGGTTTGTGCCGCCCATATCTACACCGACCGTGAATTTCGCCATGGGAACCCGTGGAATCCTTGCCAACCGAGATAAAACTTGTCTCCGCAAGGGTACTATGGCTGCTCGCTTCAGCCACCAGCGCTTGAGAGGGAATACGGGTACGGCAGCAGGACTGGCCCGGTCCTGCTGCCTGGAGGAAGCGACTCAGTAATGACCCTGGATGATATTCAAGGGCTCTTTTCCGTCGAGCAACCGTTGCAGCTGCTGCCCCACGAAGTCAAAGACGCGCTGTAAAAACGCGGAGCTGGAACCGGCGATATGCGGGGTGAGCAGCAGCCCCGGTGCCTGCCAAAGCGGGTGGCCTTCCGGCAGGGGTTCGGGGTCGGTCACGTCGAGCGCGGCGCGCACATGGCGGCTCCCGAGCGCCGCGACAAGCGCGTCTGTATCGACTACCGCGCCACGCGCGGCGTTGACCAGCACCGCGCCGCGACGCATGAGGGCCAGCTGCGGCGCGCCGATCAGATGATGCGTTTCCGGCGTGAGCGGGGTGATCAGAACGACGATGTCGGCCTCGGGCAGCAGGTTATTCAGCTCCCCGGTGCCGTGAACGACGGGTTGGCCCTCGCGGGCAGTGCGCGCGACGCGAAGAATCCGTCCGGGTTCAAACGGCAGCAGGCGAGCCTCGATCGCCTTGCCGATCGCGCCGTAGCCGACGATCAGCACCGTTTTGCCGGCAAGCTCTTCGAGCAGGACCGGCGAGGACGAAACGTGAGCGGTGCCATAGGTGTCGAGCCAAAAGGCAGCGCTCTCGCCGGGGCCGGCCCAGCGGCCCGCGCGGCGCAGCTCGTCATAAAACGGCAGCCACTTGAGTGAGGCCAGCACCGCGGTGACGGCCCACTCCGCCGTCGCGCTGTCGTGTACGCCCCGCGCGTTACAAAGCACCACACCCGGCGGTATCGCGGGCTGGATCGTCTCCACTCCAGCCGACATGCTTTGGACAAAGCGGGTGCGGATACGCGACAGGATCGCGCCCGCGTTTTTGCTGAAGCCCGGCGGCACCAGCATATCGACCTCGAGCTGCTCATGGCCGTTTACGTTGTAGCGGAGTACTTCGACGGCTGCCGGGATGCCGGTGAGAAAACGCGGGTCGACAGCATCGGAGATCGCGACCCGAAGAGTGGTGTGTGAGGAACTGCCGGTTTCCGTCATGCAGGGATCAGTCTAGTTCTTCTGATGAAAAACGGAGTTGTTGATATTCGGCCAGAACTCCTGAAACAGGTACACGCCGCCGTCGATCACGACGTTTTGCAGCCAGCGCTGGCCGGTCTTGGTCCAGTCCTTGTCGGCGCGCGGGTAATACAGGGTCGAGATGCCCGAAGCCGCGCCGGCACCGACAATCTCGGAAAAGTTGAAGGTCTCGCCGCCGCTGTCTTTCCGGGTGATCAGGGTGCGATCAAAGGCATACAAGGCCCGGCGCGGGATGCTGCCGTGACCGAGCGTGTAGTAGCGCGAATCCTCGTGCGTGATGGCCGGCACGATGAACTGCACCCAGTAGTTTTCGTCCGTCTGGTCGGCGTAGGTATGCCAGAAGTAGCGGCCGTAGCCGGCCGCGCCCTGGTGGAACTGCGGGGTCGAGTTTTCCCACTGGTCCACGCCGGCGAGCACCGCCGAAAACACGATGGAGGAGTAATCGAAACTTTGCTGGGTGGTGCTGGTGAACTTTTCCTTTACGCTTTGCGGCGGCAGTTGAGTATCGGCTGAAACCGCCCGGAAATTGGGGATGATGCCCAGGATGCGCTTGGTCTGCTGCGGCTGGCCGCCGTTGGCCGGGTTGACCGGGCCGTTCGGCGTGGTTTGGGTCGGGGTGGTCTGCTTTTCCAGCTGGTGCGCGTTGTCATCCTGCCGGGCCGCAAGCACCGCGGAAGGGGCGTCCGGTATGGCCGAGGCCAGTTGTTGTGCCTGCCCCGGAAGCGTGAGCACGGCTGAACACGTGAGCAGGCTGAACATGCAAACGGATCGAGAAGAGGGCCCGAAAAAAAGCCGGTCAGGTGTCATGGCAGTTCGATTCACGAAAGGTCCTTCACGGTGCGAGAGTTGACGCGGCGTTTGCCGGTTTGGACGTGGCAGACGAAAGAGAAGACCCGCGCAGCGGGGTGAATGCTAGGCTTTGAAGGGATGAGACTCTGGATCGTATGGGCGGTGCTGGCTGTGATCTGGGCGCTGCAGGCCGGCATGGCGGCGCTGGTGCACCACACGCGCCCCGCGGTCTTGATGGCGGCACTGGCCGGCTTTTTTGCGCTGATCGGGTCCATTGTGCGCCGGCGAACACTCGGTGGGGGCGCTGCCCGTGGCGCCGGACGCAAAACCCGGCGCGGAGTTACGAAGCGATAAGCCCGGTATAAACCGCCATGCCGGCGACCGCATCGACGCCGATCGCGTCAAGTGCGTCGATCTCCGCCTGTTCGCGAATGCCGCCGGCCACAATCAGCCGCCGGGCCGTGAGCGCGCGCAAACGCCGGGCCACCGCGAACGGAAAGCCTTGCAGCGTTCCTTCGGTGTCGACGTGCGTGTACAGGAATCCGCCGCAAAACGGTTGAAGCGCCTCGACGGCGGCATCCGGTGTCAGCGCGGTTGCTTCGCGCCAGCCGCGAATCGCGATGCGTCCGTTTTTTGTATCGATACTGGCGAGGAACTGTTCGGGGCCGATCGCGTCGGCGATTTCGCTTGCGAGTTCGGTATCGATGCCGGACGGGGGAAACAGGGCCGAGCCGAAGATGACGCGGCGCACACCGAGCGCAAGCAGCGCCCCTGCCTGCGCGGCCGTGCGAATGCCGCCGCCGACCTGCACCGGCAGCTCGCGTGCGATTCGCTCGATGAGTCCGCGATTGTCGCCTTCCTGTTTGGCGGCGTCCAGATCGATCAGCTGCACCAGGGGATACGCGCGAAAACGGTCGATCCAGTAGCTGAAGTCGTCCGACGCGATTCGGAGCTCTTCGCCCTGGACCAGCTGCACGATGCGGCCGCCCATCAGGTCGATCGCGGGAATCAGCACGGGAGCCTCACAGGGATGCCTTGTTGTTGCAGTTCCTGCTTGAGGGCCCGCGCGTCGGAGACGCCGAAGTGGAAGATGCTCGCGGCCAGTGCGGCATCGGCGTGGCCCCCGCCCGCGCCGCGACTCAGCACGTCGGCAAAGTGTTGCGCCGTGCCGGCACCGCCGGACGCGATCACAGGTATCTGCACGGCATCGGAGACGGCAGCGGTCAGCTCGCAGTCGAAGCCCGCGCGGGTGCCGTCGGCGTCCATGCTGGTCAGCAGGATCTCGCCCGCGCCGCGGCTCTCGGCCTCGCGCGCCCACTCGATCGCGCGCCGGCCCGTCGCCTTGCGGCCCCCGCTCACAAAAACCTCGGCGTGCCCGGAAGCCTGGCCGTCGCGTCGCGCGTCGATGGCCACGATGACCGCCTGCGCGCCGAAGCGCCGGCCGATCGCGTCGATCAGACCGGGGTCGGCAAGCGCTGCGGAGTTGATCGAAACCTTGTCGGCCCCTGCGTCGAAAACGGCAGTGGCCTCGTCGCTCGAACGGATGCCGCCGCCGACCGTGAACGGGACGAAAAGCTTCGCAGCGGTTCGCTTTACGGTATCGAGCAGCGTCCCGCGGCCTTCGTGCGTGGCCGTGATGTCGAGCAGAACGATCTCGTCCGCGCCCGCCTGCGCGTGGCGCGCTGCCAGTGCGGCGGGGTCGCCGGCGTCGATGATGTCTTCAAAGCGCACCCCTTTGACGACGCGGCCACTGCGGACGTCGAGGCAGGCGATGATGCGTTTCGTCAGCACGGGATCCTCGTGAAGTTCTCAAGTACCTTTAAGCCCACTGTGCCTGATTTTTCCGGATGGAACTGCACGCCCATCACGTTCTCATGTTCAACCGCGGCGGCAAAAGTCTGGATATACCGTGTCACGGCAGCCTGCGCGGGCACAAGGCGCATGGGGTCATGCGAGTCGCGGAAGGAGGTGGCGGCCGGCACGAAGTAGGAGTGGGTGAAATAAACCATTTCGTGTTGCGCAATGCCCGCGAAGAGTCGTGCCTCTGTCGGCGTATCGCGAGGAAGAATCGTGTTCCAGCCGACATGCGGGACCTTTTCGCTCGCCCCGGGGGAGTTGTGATCGCTCCCGGTCGGAAAGCGCTTGCAGTGACCGAGAAAGTAGCCGAGGCCGGGCTGGGCGGGGGCCTCCTCACTGCCTTCGAGGAGCCACTGCATACCGACACAGATACCCAGGAACGGCTTGCCCGCGGCGATCGCCTCGCGGATCGCAGGGGTAAGGCCGGTTTCATCGAGGCGACGAGTCGCTGAAAAATGGCCCACGCCGGGCAGCACGACGCGGTCGGCGTGCCGCAGGACCTCCGGGTCATCCGTGAGAACCGCGTCGCTCGCAACCGCGGAGAGTGCCTTCATCACCGAGGCGAGATTGCCGGCTTTGTAGTCGATGACCGCGATCACAGCAGCCCCTTGGTGGACGGCAGCATTTCTCCCAACTGCGGGTCGCGCGAGCAGGCCACGCGCAGCGCGCGCGCGAATGCCTTGAACAAGGCTTCAAGTTTGTGGTGGTTCGAGCGGCCATACATGGTTTTCAGGTGCACATTGGCGCGCGCGCCGCGCGCGAAGCCGTCAAAGAAATCTTCGACCAGCTCGCTTTGCAGGTCGCCGACCAGCGTTGTTTTGACCCTGGTCTTGACCTTGCAGGCCACGCGGCCACTCAGGTCGACTGCGGCGATCGCGAGTGTTTCATCCATCGGCATCAGGAAGTAGCCCGCGCGATGAATCCCCTTTTTATCGCCCAGCGCCCGGTCGAATGCCTCGCCCAGCGCGATGCCGACGTCCTCGATGGTGTGGTGCTGGTCCACGTCAAGGTCGCCCCTGCAGGTGAGCTCCAGGTCAAACGCGCCGTGCCGTGTCAACAGCTCCAGCATGTGGTCGAAAAAGCGGATGCCGGTCGAGACTTTGTAAACGCCCGTGCCTTCTATGGTGAGGCGCAGCGCGATTTTTGTTTCGGTGGTGTCGCGCTGGAGCGTGCTTGTGCGCTTGCCGTCGAGCGCTTTGCGGGTGTTCGATTTGGCCTTCGGTTGTTCGCTCATGCATGGACCTCGCTATGCCTGGACTGCCCCGCTTCCGCAATAGCAGCGCGCAGGGCTTCATGGCAGAGGCGCATCTGCTCGCGTGTGCCGATGGTGACGCGCACGCAGCCGTCGCAGCCGGGGTCGGCGGAACGGTCGCGCACCAGGATGCCGCGCGCCTGCATGGCTTGGGTGAACTCGCGGTGTTTTGAGCCGATCTCGAGCAGCACGAAGTTCGCGCTGGACGGCCAGCTGCGGATCCCGAGTGCCGCGCAGAGGGCGTAGAACTCCGCGCGCGCCTCCGTCACTTCGCCGACGTACCAGTTGAGATAGTCGGTATCGGCGAGCGCAGGCGGCAGGCAGGCGAGAGCAAGCGCGTTGACGCTGTAGGGCGAGATCACGCGCCGCAGCCAGCGCATGTTTTCCTCGCTGCCGGCCAGCAGCCCGAGCCGCAGCCCGGCCAGGCCGTAGGCCTTGGAGAAAGTACGCGCCACCAGGAGGTTCGGGCAGGCCTCGATGCAGTCGAGAACGGTCTCGCCGAAGAAGTGGAAGTAGGCTTCATCGGCGAGCACGATGGCCTGCGGCGCCTGCTCCGCGATCGCGAGAATCTGCTCGCGACGCAGCGTGGTGCCGGTAGGGCTGTTTGGATTGGCAAGCGCGATCACGCGTGTACGCGGAGTGACGGCGGCCAGCACCTGCCGGAACGGAAATGCAAAATCGGCGCGGTCGGCCTGCACGGGCACAACCCTGGCCCCGGCCGCCGACGCATACACCTCGTACATGGAGTAGGTCGGCACGGGCAGCAGCATCTCGTCGCCGGGGTCGAGGTATGCCTGGCAGAGAACGTGGATGGCTTCGTCGACTCCGTTGGTCAGCAGCACCTGTTCAGCCCGCAGGCCAAGGTGCCCGGCGACCAGGGCTTCGACGGGCGCGCGCTCGGGGTAGCGCGTCAGGTCGCCGGCCGAAACGCGGGCCAGCACTTCGCGGACGCGCGGCGAGCAGCTCAGTGTGTTCTCGTTGAAGTCCAGGCGCAGCCCGTCGCGGTTGCCGAGCGGCGGGTGATACTCCTTCATCGCGCGGATGGTCTCACGCGGAGCCGGGGCGCTTGCGGTGGCGGGCGCACTCACGCCTCGACCCCTCGTATGCGCACCGCTTCGGCGTGGCCGGTCAGCCCTTCGGCCTCGGCGATGCGGATGGCTGCCGGACCCAGCGTTGCCAGGCCCGCCGGCGTGTAGTGCTGCACGGTGATGAGCTTGAGATAGTCATAGACGCTGAGGCCGCCGCGCAGGCGCGCCTCGCCGCCCGTGGGCAGCGTGTGATTGGGGCCCGACACGTAATCGCCCATGGCCTGCGGCGACCAGCGCCCGATAAACACCGACCCCGCGTGACGCACCCAGGCAAGGTCTTCCGCCGTGTCCACCGTCAGGTGCTCGCCCGCGAGCCGGTTGGTGATCTCGTGCGACTCCTCAATCGATCCGGCGACGATGGCAATGCCGGAGCGGGAAAGCGACAGCGCGGCGATGGGGTTTTCCCGCGCCTGCCGCTTCGCTTCCGCGACAACACGGCGGGCCAGCTCGGCACTTGTGGTGACAAAGATCGCGACCGCGTCCGGGTCGTGCTCCGATTGCGCGACGAGGTCGGCGGCGATCTCTGCCGGCTCCCCGGTTTCACTGGTCACCACGATCTCCGTCGGCCCGGCCAGCATGTCGATACCGGCGTCAAAGGCGACGAGTTTCTTTGCGGCCGTCACATAGGCATTGCCCGGGCCGACGATCTTGTCGACGCGCGCGATATGGTCCGTGCCGTAGGCAAGCGCCGCGACAGCCTGTGCGCCGCCGACGCGGTAAAACTCCGTGATGCCCAGCAGCGCGGCCGTCGCTAAAACCTCCGGCGCGGGCCGGGGCGAGACCGCGACAATGCGTCGCACCCCGGCCACCTGCGCCGGAATGGCGGTCATCAACAGCGTCGAGGGCAGGGGATGCCGGCCGCCCGGTACATAGCAGCCGACCGAGTCGAGCGGCCGCACGCGCTGGCCCACTGACAGGCCGGCCGTGGGATCGAAGTCCCACTCGGCCGGCATCTGCTTTTCAGCGAAACGGCGGATGTTGTCCGCCGCGGTTTCAAGCGCGGTGCGCAGCGCGGCGGGCAGCGCCGCGAGCGCCGCCTGCATCTGCGCGGGGTCGACCGCCAGCGGCTCTTTCGCTTCGAGCCCGTCGAGCTTTGCGCTCCAGGCGCGCAGGGCTTTTTCGCCGTCCTTGCGAACCGCGTTCACGATACGCTCGGTGGCCGGAAGTACCCGCGCATCCATCGCCGCGCCGCGCCGTTCCAGCTCCGCGATACGGGCGCGACCCCTGCGGCCGCCCAGCCCTGTGGTGCGAACGATCTCCAT
>CAXSBW010000038.1:9600-14544 GCA_964235795.1 uncultured Acidobacteriaceae bacterium
CGATACGGGCGCGACCCCTGCGGCCGCCCAGCCCTGTGGTGCGAACGATCTCCATGCGTCTCCTCTACAGAACTACTTTGTTCAGGGGGTACTCGACGATGCCGGTGGCGCCCGCGGCCTTGAGCCGGGGAATGACATCGCGTACCACCCCTTCTTCCAGAATGGTGTTGATCGCCGACCATGTTCCGTTGCTGAGCGGCGAAACTGTCGGCGAGTTGAGCGCCGGCAGCACCGCCAGCACGGCTTCGAGCTGCGTTTGCGGCACATTCAGCAGCAGACCCACCTGGCCCTGCGCATCGATCGCCCCGCGCAGCATCAACGCCAGAATATCGATCTTGCCGCGCTTCCACGGGTCGGCCGAGGCCTGCGGGTTGACGATCAGCCGCGTCTCCGACTCCATCACGGTGTCGATGATGCGCAGACGGTTCGCGCGCAGGCTTGAACCGGTTTCCGTGATTTCGACGATGGCGTCGGCCAGCATCGGCGGCTTCACTTCCGTCGCGCCCCAGGAGAACTCGACTTTGACCGGGACGTTTTTGCCGGCGAAGTAGCGCTTGGTGACCTCGACCAGCTCGGTCGCGATGGTTTTGCCGGCAAGATCCTCGGCCCGGTTCCAGGGCGAGTCTTCGGGCACGGCCAGCACCCACTTCACGCGCTGACGGCTTTGCTTCGCGTACACCAGCGAGCACACGCTTTCGACCGGCAAGCCGCTTTCGACCACCCAGTCGATGCCCGTGAGCCCGGCATCGAGCACGCCCGAGTGAACGTAGCGCGCCATCTCCTGCGCGCGAATCAGCATGCACTCGATCTCCGGGTCGTCGATCTGCGGAAAGTACGACCGGCCATTGGCGTAGACCTTCCAGCCGGCCTTGGCAAACAGGTCGATTGTCGCGTCCTGCAGGGAGCCCTTGGGGATGCCGAGACGAAGTTTTTTTGAGTCGGCCATGGCTACAGCACCCCCGCGGGCACTTGGCTGCCGACCGGCAGCGGCCGCGTGAAGCAGCTCACCGTGCCTTCGTGGCACACCAGCCCGTCGCCTTCCACCGCCACGCGAAACAACAGCGTGTCCTGGTCGCAGTCGGTCGAAGCGGACAGAACGCGCAGGCGGTTGCCGCTGGTTTCACCCTTGGCCCACAGCTTCGAACGGGTGCGGCTCCAAAATGTGACATAGCCTGTATCCTGCGTTCGGCGATAGCTTTCCTCATTCAGAAATCCGACCATCAGCACTTCGCCCGTTGCCGCGTCCTGCACGATGCCGGGCACCAGCCCGTCCATCTTTTCAAAATCAATGACTGCCTCGTTCATCTGCCTTTTCCTTCTAAAATCCTGTGGCGGAACTCATAAAAAAGCCCGCCTCGCTTGGGGATGCGGGGCGGGCCTTTTGGGTAAACCGGGAAGCCGAGGGAACCGTTCGTTTAAAGCCGGTTCAGAGCTGCCGCAAACACCCGCGAGGCACCGCCATGGAGCTGGCATGATGCATGGAGCCGGCGTGATGTGGGTGGCGCGCATGAGCGTGTCTGCGACCGGGCATAGCTGTAACGCTAACGGCGCCGGGCCGGGGTGTCAAGAACAGGAGTCCTGTTCCTTGCGTTAGCATGGGCTGTCACTCCGGAAGCAGCTGCCCCGCCATGAGTCAACTCCGCGCCGCCCCCAACCAGCTCACATTTCTACGCCTGTGCCTGGTGCCCTTTCTGCTGCTCGCGGTGTTGGAAGGCCATTACAGGATGGCTTTCGCCCTGTTTGTGGTCGCCGGGATATCGGACGCGCTGGACGGCCTGCTGGCACGGTGGCTGCGGCAAAGCACCCAGCTGGGCCAGTACCTGGACCCGGTGGCGGACAAACTGCTGTTGTCGTCACTGTTTCTGACCCTGCACCACGTGGGACTGGTCTCGCGCAGGGTCACGCTGCTGGTGTTTGCGCGCGACCTGGGCATCCTGGTGGTCGGCGCGATCCTGTTCGCGGCGATGGGGCTTCGCAGCTTTCGACCCAGCCTTTACGGCAAAGCCAACACGCTCGCGCAGATCGTGGCCGTGGTCGCGGTCCTGCTGGCCCAGTTCTCGCCGTGGAGCCCCGTGGACTGGGTACGCCATTGGGCGCTGATCGCGACCGGCACCCTGGCTTGCGTGTCCGGCTTCGATTACGCGCTCAAGATGGCCTGGCAGATCAGCGCGGGGTCCCCGTTGCCTGAGCCGGCAATGGGGGCCGAGAACGACCGCCCGACGGCGGGCTAGTCGAGCTCGAGGTCTTCCGTTTTTTCGGAAAGGGAGCCTAGGCCGCTCTTTTCTTCAATCTCCATGTCCTCGAACTCGTCGGAGTCGAAAACCTCTCCGCACTGGAGGCACTCGACAAACTCCATATCGTCCTGACGGGAAACAATACGCACTTGGGGGTGTTTGCAAGGGGTCTGCATGGTCTTCAAGGGTGAGCCGGCGAAGGCCCCACTTCAAGATTGTAGCGCCCGGTGCGCCCCCTGGATGTCGAGTGGATGTCGAAACGTTGTTAAATCCTCGTTGCTGACGGGCCGGGGGTTCCGATTTGGGAATCATTCTCGATAAAGAAGCTCTCAAAGCGGTCTGGAGCATTGCGGGGTCTCCGGGCGGGTCCTATACTTGGAAGTGCATGCTCAGGCTGACAAAAAAAGCGGATTACGCGCTGATGGCGCTGAAATACCTGGCTGAGCAGCCGCGCTCGACCGCCGTAAGCGCGAAAGATGTCGCCGAGGCTTACCACATCCCGCCGCAGCTGCTGGCGAAGATACTCCAGCGATTGGCCAAGGTAGGCCTGGTGCGCTCGACCGCCGGCATGAACGGCGGCTATGTGCTGTCGCGGGCGTCCTCGGCCATGACGGTGTTCGAGGTGATCCTGGCGGTGGACGGTCCCCTGTTTTTGACCGCGTGCAGCTCCGGAGCCCGGCCTTGCGACTTAAACGACAGCTGCACCATCAAAGAACCGATGGCCCGGGTCAACGAGTCCATCACTGATCTGCTGAAGGGAATTCGCATCGAGGACCTGGTGGACGCCGACCCCCAGCGCGCCGCGAAACCTGACCGGCCCCTGGTATCCATTCGCATGTAACGCGCCCGCGCGGCGCCCAAGTTGTCTGTTGTGGAAGTGGAGAGCACGATGAGCATAGCGACTGAAATGCCCGAAAAAGCCCCTCTGGACGCCCCTGAAGGCGACCAGATTGTCCCGGCTGTGACCGGGGAAGCCGGCACCGCGCCCAATGGTGTCAAGCTGCCGATCTATATGGACAACCATGCCACCACGCCCATGGACCCGCGGGTGCTCGAGGTCATGGTGCCGTACTTCACGGGCAAGTTCGGCAATGCGGCCAGCCGCAACCACGGCTTCGGCTGGGAGGCCGAGCAGGGGGTAGAGTACGCGCGCGAGCAGATCGCGAAGCTGATCGGCGCGACCGCGAAAGAGATCATTTTCACCTCCGGCGCGACCGAGTCGAACAACCTGGCCATCAAGGGTATCGCCGAGATGTACCGGGAGCGCGGCAACCACATCATCACCCAGGTGACTGAGCACAAGGCTGTGCTTGATACCTGCAAGCGGATGGAAAAGTCCGGCTACAAGGTCACTTACCTGCCGGTCAAGGCGGATGGGCTGGTCGATCTCGAAGATCTGAAGGCTGCCATGACCGACAAGACCATCCTGGTCACGATCATGTTCGCCAACAACGAGATCGGCGTGATCCAGCCCATGGCCGAGATCGGGAAGCTCTGCCACGAGCGCGGCATTATCTTCCACACGGACGGCGTGCAGGCTGTCGGCAAGATCCCCGTGGACGTGCAGGCGCTGAACATCGACGTGCTGAGCATGACCGGGCACAAGTTTTACGGACCCAAGGGCGTGGGCGCGCTGTATGTGCGGCGCCGCAACCCCCGGGTGCAGATCTCGGAGCAGATCAATGGCGGCGGCCATGAGCGTGGCATGCGCTCGGGTACGCTCAACGTCCCGGGCATTGTCGGCATGGGCAAGGCCGCCGAGATCGCCCGCGGAGAGATGGAGGCGGAAGGGAAGCGGCAGCTTGCGCTGCGAACCCGCCTGCAGAAGAAGTTTGAGGATGCACTGGACTACGTGCATGTAAACGGAACCAATGAGCCGGGCAAGCGTTTGCCCGGCAACCTCAACATGAGTTTTGTCTATGTCGAGGGCGAATCGCTGCTGATGGGCATCAACGATATCGCGGTTTCGAGCGGCTCGGCCTGCACCTCTGCGACGCTTGAGCCATCCTATGTATTGAAAGCCCTGGGCCTGGGCGATGATGTAGCCCACAGCTCCATCCGGTTCGGGTTGGGTCGGTTCAACACGGAGGCCGAGGTGGACTACGTGGCCGACAAACTGATCGACGTGGTGCAGAAGCTGCGGGAACTGTCGCCTTTGTATGAGATGGTCAAGGAAGGCATTGACCTGAGCAAGATTGAGTGGGCCGCGCACTGATCCGCGCCATGGGCGTTTGAAGTCGAAGAGACGGGCAAGCACGAATCACAGGAATGAACAGGAATTAGAGGAGAAGCAGCATGGCATACAGCGATAAGGTCGTCGATCATTACAGCAATCCCCGCAACGTAGGCACTCTCGACAAAAGCTCGTCCGAGGTCGGTACGGGCCTGGTCGGCGCACCGGAGTGCGGCGACGTCATGCGCCTGCAGATCAAGGTCAACCCTGAAACGCAGGTGATTGAGGAAGCCAAGTTCAAGACCTTCGGCTGCGGCTCGGCCATTGCTTCGAGCTCTCTTGCGACAGAGTGGGTCAAAGGCAAGACGATTTCCGAAGCCATGACGATCTCGAACACGGACATCGTGAAGGAGCTTGCGCTGCCGCCGGTCAAGATTCACTGCTCCGTGCTGGCGGAAGACGCGATTCGGGCGGCTATCGGGGACTGGAAGGCGAAGAACGGCGTCCCGGAGACGGCCGAAGCGCACGCAGTCACGG
>CAXSBW010000038.1:14644-24614 GCA_964235795.1 uncultured Acidobacteriaceae bacterium
CGATGAGCACACTTCCCGCAGTTCTGCAACCCGAGAACCTTCCCGCGAACCAGAAAGGCGTCCAGGTGACTGAGCGTGCGCTGGCTCGGATCCGTATCGCGATGGCCAAGGAAGGCGTGTCGCCTGAGGAAGGCGGCCTGCGCCTCGGCATCCAGGGCGGCGGCTGCTCCGGGCTTTCGTACAATATTCGCTTCGACACCCAGCCCCGCGAGCGTGACCGGGTGTACCAGTTCGGGGATGTGCGCGTCTTCGTTGACCCGAAATCCTTCCTGTACCTGCACGGCATGGTGCTGGATTACGAGGAGACACTGATGCGCCAGGGCTTCAACTTCATCAACCCGCATTCGACCAAATCCTGCGGCTGCGGCTCGTCCTTCTCCGCATGACGGCAGCCTCCGATAGCAGGACCGTGTCCGCGCCCGCCGGCGCGGATTATTTTTCTGTGTTCGACCTTCCGCGCAAGCTCGCACTCGATACGAAGGCACTGGAGCGGGCCTTCTACAAGCGCAGCCGCGAGGTGCACCCCGACCGGTTTGCCCGAGCAAGTGCCGAGCAGCAGGGCTGGAGCCTCGAGCAAACGTCGCTGCTGAACGATGCGTACCGGGCACTGAAAGACCCGATCGCCCGTACCGAGTACCTGCTCAGACTGGAAGGCATCACGCTGGCCGACGATGCGGAGACTGCCGACAGGCAGGGCAGGAAACATGTTCCGCCGGAGTTGCTGGCCGAGGTTTTCGAGCTCAACATGCAACTCGAAGAGATACGGATGGGCGAGGACGACCCGCAGCTTCGCGCAGACCTGCAGGAAGCCCGGACGCGCTTCGAGCAGCAGTTTGCCGCGCTGGGCACTGCGATCGAGGAAGAGTGGGGGGCCTGGGACGAAGGTCGCGACCGGAGCGCGCTCGAACGTATGGCCGCGCTGCTCGACAAGCGTCGTTATGTCCGCAACCTGGTCCGCGATGTGCGCGAAGCACTCGGAGCCTGAGCGGCTAGACTGAAGTGATGAGCAGTGAAACCATAAGTCCGGACGCGAGCGCCGCGCAGTCAGCTGATCGCGTTGTGGGCATCGACCTCGGCACAACGAACTCGCTTGTCGCCTTCATGCAGAACGGGCAGCCGGTGGTCATCCCCGGCGAGGACGGCCTCAACCTGGTTCCGTCGGTCGTTGCGTTTCCCGCAACCGGCGAGCGGCGGGTCGCCATCGGCAACGCGGCCCGGCCTTTTCTCAGTCAGTCCGCCGATCGCGTCGTGTATTCGGCCAAGCGGCTGATGGGACGCGGCATCGAGGAAGTCCGCGAAGAGCTCAAGCTGTTTCCCTTTCGGGTGGCTGCAGACGCTGCACCCGGTGAGGTGATCCGGCTCCAGGTAGGCGACCACCAGTACACGCCGCCCGAGATTGGCGCGCAGGTGCTGCGGCAGCTCAAGCGCAACGCGGAACGGTATTTTGGAGCGGCTGTTTCGAAGGCCGTCATTACGGTTCCGGCTTACTTTAACGACGCGCAGCGACAGGCGACCAAGGATGCGGGCCGGATGGCCGGGCTCGACGTGTTGCGCTTGGTAAACGAGCCGACCGCGGCTGCGCTGGCCTACGGACTGGATCGCGCGAAGGAGGGCCTGGTTGCCGTGTACGACTTCGGCGGCGGCACCTTCGATATATCGATCCTGCGTTTGCAGGACGGGATCTTCGAGGTAGTCGCAACCGGCGGCGACACGCACCTGGGCGGCGACGACATCGATAACCTGCTGCTGACGATCGCGCTCGATGACATCGCCGGGTCGACGGGTAGAAATGTCAGAACCGACGCCGAAGCCGTGCAAGCCGTGCGCCAGGCAGTGACGGAAGCCAAGATTGCCCTGTCTTCGCAGGAAAGCACGCGCATCCTGGTCGACCTGCCCGGGCAGGAGCCTTACGCGCGCGAGCTGACACGCGAGCAGTTTGAAGGGCTGATCCGGCCGATCGTCGAGCGAACGCTTGCTCCGGTGCGGCAGGCTCTCACCGACGCGCAGGTCACCCCCGGGCGGATCGACGAGGTTGTGATGGTGGGCGGGTCGACGCGAATCCCCCTTGTCCAGGAACTCGTAGGGCAGCTGTTCGAGCTGGATGCGCGCGGGCGCAAGTTGCACACCGGGTTAAATCCCGATGAGGTAGTCGCATTGGGAGCGGCGGTGCAGGCCGACATCCTGGGCGGCGGCTCTGCAGCCACTGAAAACATGCTGCTGCTGGACGTGACCCCACTTTCGCTTGGGATTGAGGCGCTGGGCGGCGTGGTCGCAAAGATCATCCAGCGCAACTCGACCATTCCGGCGAGCGAGACCGAGCATTTCACGACGGGCGTGGACGGACAAACCAATGTGGCGGTTCATGTCGTGCAGGGCGAGCGGGAGCTGGCAAAAGATTGCCGCTCGCTCGCGCGGTTCGACTTGAAAGGGATTCCGCCGATGTCGGCCGGCCTGCCGAGGATTGAGGTCCGGTTCCTGATTGACGCGAACGGGATCCTGCATGTATCGGCGCGTGAGCAGAGGTCCGGCAAGGAGGCCGAGATCGAGGTCAAGCCGACCTACGGATTGACCGACGAGCAGGTCGAGACGATGATTCTGGACTCGTTCGACAACGCTGAGGCGGACTTTGAGCAGCGGCAGCTGATCGAGGCGCGGGTCGAAGCGGACGATATTCTCGCCCGTGTTGAAAAGGCGAAAACGCATCCAGTCTGGGCGCTGCTCTCGTTTGAGGAGCAGACCGAGGTCGGCCTTGCCGAGGATGAACTGCACGTATTCAAGGGTGGAGACGATCGCGTGGCGATTCGGGGAAGCATTGAAGCGCTGGATCGCGCGACGCGACGTCTGGCCGAGTTGATGATGAACCAGACCGTGACCTCGGCGCTGGGCGGTGAGACGATGGCGTCCGCAGGCGAGAAGCTGGGCGAGGGCCCGACTGCGCCACACCCGTTCGCAAAAGCGGAGATCGGGTAGGATACGAAGATGAGCGTGGGCGAGCTGTCCGTTGTCGGCGATGTTCGCAAGGCACTTCAGGATTTTCTTGCCCCTGAGTTGGGGGAGTTGAAAGCCCAGCTGAAAGCTCTGTCCGACAATCAAAAGACGATGCAGGAAACCATGCGGGATGGTTTCAAGGCACAGACCGAGGGCCGGCAAGACATGGAGTCGCGGCTTTTGCGAGAGATCAAGAACTCCAAGGAAAAGCTTGTTATTCGGATTCAGCTTGCCGAAGCCACACTGAAGCTGGAGCAGGCGACGCGCGTGGCTGAAGGAGCACTGCTTGAAAACGAACGACTCAAGCGGGAGAAAATACAATGAGCTTGAGTGAAACTGATGCATCCGGTGAGCCGATCGATCTGAGCCGGCCACCGGCTGAAAGTATGGTGCGTGTGACCTTTGAGCCGGAGGGTCGGACGGTTGAGTTCGCCTTTGGCACCCTGCCATACGACCACCATGGCCTGCCGATGTCGTTTCTGGACGTGGCGGAAAACTACGGCATCTTCCTGGACCATGCGTGTGGCGGTGTTTGCGCCTGCACAACCTGCCACCTGCATATCAGGCAGGGCGAACCGGGGCTGAACGAGGCGACCGAGGACGAACTGGACCGGATGGAAAAAGCACCGGGGCTCCAGTTGAACTCGCGCCTGGGCTGCCAGGCGGTGATCACCCGGCCCGGCAGCTATGTTGTCGAGATTCCGGCCTGGAACCGCAATTATGTATCCGAGGGCAAGCCGCTGACCCTCAGTGAAAGCAAGTAGGAGCGCCTATGCCGAAAGAGATCCTATGGACCGATGCCGAGGAGATCGGTATCCAGTTGCAGGAGAAATACCCGGAGCTCGATCCGTTAAAAGTGCGCTTTACCGAGCTGCACAAACACGTGACGGAGCTTGAAGGCTTCGCCGATGATCCGGCGAAGTCAAATGAGTCGCGGCTCGAAGCCATCCAGATGGCCTGGTATGAAGAGTGGCAGGACGCGAACCAGTAAGCTGCCGATCGGATTAATTCCGTTCGGGCGATTCTTCCCACTGAAACGCATTCCGAAATAGCTCGAACTCAGCCCTGCGCGCCGGTTCACCGGCTTTCAGGTAGATCGACAGTACATCGAATCGGGTTGGTGTGCCGTTGGTGACCTGTCTCAGATAGTGCCGCGCCAAGCGTCGCAGGCTGTGCCGCTTGCCGCGATCGACGGCGGATTCCGCGGTTGCAAAGCCACGGCTGGATCGGGTCTTGACCTCTACAAAGCAGAGCGTATCGCCTTCCCAGGCGATCAGGTCGATATCGCCGGGCGCTTTGCCCGACTGCCAACCATGAGCGACGACGGTAAAGCCGACACGCCGCAGGAAGAAGAAAGCCGCTTCCTCGCCGGCCCTGCCGACCAGCAGGTGATCCGGCAAGGTGGAACGTCGGCGGACGGGGAAGCGGTCCAGCAGCGCCAGGCTCGTCTCCCATGCCCCGGTTCTCAGTATGTTCGGGATCAGAGTCATCCTGACGATGACTCTAACTCACCCTCCGATCCCTGAAAACGGTACGAAAGTGTTGCCGGGGCTGTTCGACTCCGACTACGACCCGCTTTCCGCTTTCTGCTCCACATAGCCCTGGATGTGCTCGTAGACGTGATCGGGAAAATGCAGGTCCTTGTAAACGTTGCAGGCATCCGGATCGTCGGCGTTGGGGCAGATGGGGAACTCCTGCTCCTTTTGCCACGCCAGGATGCGATCGCGCTTGGGCGGGTTATAGTCCTTGCCCTCGACCTGGCGGATCAGCAGTTTGGCCTGGGCTTCTGAAAAGTCGTTGTCCTTAACCAGCATCGCGAGCAGCTCGTCCTCGCCCAGGAAGTGCCGAGCTACCATGGCAAACGTCAGCCGGCCGTAGTGGCCGATGTCCTTGCCTTCTTCGAGCGATGCGATCAGGTGCGCCATCATGCCGTTTTTCTTCAACTCGTCCATAGTTCTCCTGTGTTTCGCCTTATCTTCTCCCTTGGATGCAGGTTGCGGGATGGATCGTTGCCGAGCCATAAGAAAGCCCGCCGGCGAGGGCGGGCTTTCCTGTGACAACAACAAGGATTATGTTGTCGGGCGCCCCTTGGTCACGATGAACTGTGCCGGAACCGTGACACCGTTGCTGTCCGTCAACTGCGGATTGAGTTGCTGCCCGTCTTTCAAGGTGGAGCTGTTCACGACGTGGATCAGGTTGTCCCCCGTGGTGCTGACGAAGAAGCTCGCAGCATCCGGGCTGAACGCACCGGCGATCGGGGCCACGGCACCGGCCGCCAGCTGGACATTGCTGACAAGGCCCGTCGACGGTGTGTAGACCGGCAGCAAGCCGGAAGCCGCCCCGGCTGTGTAGGTGATGAAGGCCTTCGACGAGTCCGGCGCGGCCAGCACCTGGTCGATCTGCGTCGGCGTGATGCCGGTCAGTGCGATCTGGCGAAGGGTCGTCTGGATCGCGAGCGCCCCCGCAGTGCCGGGCAGTACACCGGGGCAGGGCCCGACCGGTGCCAGCAGGCTGCCTGTGCCGCTGTGCCTGATGTCGGAGATGCCGGCCGTCGTCGCGCCGATCAGGTGGGTGCCGTCGGGCGTGGCTGCCAGGTGGTCGGCACTGCTGCCGTTGACGGTCGCGGCCACCGGGTTGAAGGTGACCGGTGTGGTGGTGGTGTCGGGGCAGAACGAGCGTGCCGCGACCGGAGCGCCGCTTGTGAAGACCGCGACCGCGGGCACCGTGATCGCCACGTCCGGCGAGCAGAACGGGTTGCTGTTGGTATTGTCGAGCGCGCAGCTCGCGGTGGGATTAGCCCCGGTCAGCGGGTACTGGCTCCAGCCGCTCACCAGGTTATGCACAAACAGGGTGTCGGGGCCGATGATGTACACGTTCTTGCCGTCGGGCGAGTACTCGGCATGGGTCGCCAACCCGCCGATGCTGATGACGGACGAGTTTGTGGTGCCGGAGGTGGCACCGCTGCCCGCCACCGCCGGCGTGTACAGATAGATCACCTTGCGCATCTGGTCGGCGATCACCACCTGGTTGTTGGCCGGCGAGACTGCCAGCACTACGCCGGGCACCGTTGTGTCCTGTGTGCCGGGGGTGTTGTTCAGGGCGCTGTAGGTCATCAGGGCGCGATACGAGCCGAAGTACAGCGTGGAGCCGTTCGGGTCGAGCACCATGGAGTTGGGCGGGTAGGGCAGCAGGATAGGCGCGCCGCCCGTGCCCAGGCTCAGATCAAACGGCGTGAACTGCCTGGAGTCGGGCGAGGCTGCCCACAACAGGGTGCTGTTGACGCCGGGCGAGCGCACCAGCAGCGGGTTGGCGACAATGGGCAGCCCGGTGCCGAAGGTGCCCAGCTTGTTCAGCGGGGTTGGATTGCAGCTGGAGCCTGTGGCCGTGCTGGAAGCACTGGAGGATGAGCTGGTGGCTGCGGTGGGCGCGCCCGGCTGGCAGATCGCGGTCACGGCGGCCACGCCGGGCAGCGCGGAGGAGACCGCGCCCGTGCCCGATACTGTCACCTGCTGGGGCAGGCTGGAGGTGTAGTCAGGGCTGTTGCCGGTCACAGGCGTGATCGCGATATTGCCATGGCCCGGGGCGTTGTCGGTAAGGGTCGCCGTGATGGTCTGCGGGTTGCCGGCGGTGACGGTGATGGAGCCGTCCGGGTTGGTGACGCCGGTGCTGGAAGGCAGCGACAGCGCGATACTGGTCGGCGGGCAGGTGTAAAAGTAGCCGGCGGCTGAGCTGGTGCCGACCGAATCGCCGCCCGTGCCGGCGATGGTCGCCGTAATCACGGTGCCGCCGGGCTGGTTGGCCTGCGTGGTGCCCAGCGACGTGCCTGCAAGCGCGCCTGTGGCCGGCGTTCCCGTCACATTGGTGTTGTTGATCGTGACGATATTGGGCGTGTTCGCCGTGTAGGTGATGAAGCCGATCTCGTTGTTGGCACCCTGCGACGGCATCGGGTTGCCGTTCTGATCGAATACGGAGGTTTCACTCAGCAGGTTGGGTCCAAGCTGCCCGGAAGGCACACAGCCTGTGGGGGTATTGACCGTGATGGCGGAAACCGGCGGGTGCACATACACGGTGATCGGGTTGCTGACGATGCCGGCGGTGCTGGCCGTGATGATCGCGGTGCCGTGGGTCGCCGGCGGGGTGCAGATGGTGAAGTCAGGGATGCCGCCGGGGCTCAGGCGGTTCCACGTGCCGGCACAGACCTGGCCCAGGGGGCTGATATCGGCCAGCTGGAGGTTGGACGTGCCGTAGGTCGTGACGCCGGTGCCCAGGGTTGTGCCCTTGCAGTCCTGGACCGAGATGGAGCCGACACCCGTGGACTGCCCATAGCCGAGCGATATGCCGGTGGCCGAAACACCCGGAGCGAAATGAACGGAGTACGCCTGGCCGGTCTTGGCACCGTAGCCGAGGTCATTGCAGTACTGCGAAACATTGGTGACGCAGCCTGTGACGGAAAGGCCGACGGGAAGCGCAAACAGAAACAGTGCGACAAGGGTGAAAAACCGCTGCATGGAACCTCCCAGCCTGCCGGAAATGGTGCGCAGACGGTTGCGACTCGCCTTCGGATGGGATCGTGCGCCGAAAAGGGTGACTGCCACCAAAGTTTACAGCACTGCGAACGGAAGCTGCCCGCAGGGCACAGGCTCCGGCCCTGAACTGGGGCGGCTGCTTTGTCCGAGCGAGACGGGAAGGACCGGAGAGGCCTTTCCCGTTTCGCGATCCGGCGGCTACTGCAGGTACTGGTTGAACCAGCGGATCGAGCGCTCGACCAGGTCTCGCTGGTGGTCAGGGTCGACGAAGCCATGGCCCTCGTTCGGGTACACGACCAGCGTTGTGGGCACGTTGAACGCCTTGAGCGCGTGCCAGAACTCGAAGCTCTGGGGGGCCGGGCACTCGCCGTCGCGGTCGCCCACCACCACCAGGGTCGGCGTCGTGACCCGGTCCATGTAGTTGATGGCGGAGGACTTGGCATAGACCGCAGGGTCCTTGTAGACGGTTGCGCCGAAGAACGGCGTCATCCACTGGTCGATGGAGTTTTCGCCGTAGTAGGAGAGCCAGTCCGAGATACCGGCACCCGCGACCGCGGCCTTGAACCGGTGGGTTTGCGTCACGCTGAACATGGTCATGAAGCCGCCGTAGCTCCAGCCCGTCAGGCCCAGGCGCTTGTCATCGATCGCCGGAACCTGCTTTTCGACCGTGTCGACCCCGGCCAGGACGTCGCGGAGGTCGCCGTAGCCGAAATCCTTGCGGTTGGCCGCGGTAAACGCCTCGCCCTGCCCATAGGAGCCGCGCGGGTTGGGCTCAAGTACAAAGTAACCCGAAGCCGCCAGCGGGGCCGCGCCGAAGCCGGCACCGGGCCAGCGCTGGGTGACGGCGGACGAGGGGCCGCCATGCACCATCACGATCAGGCCGTACTTCTTGGCCGGGTCGTAGTTCGCGGGGTAAAGGAGCCAGCCCTGCACGTTGTAGCCGTCGTTGGTCCAGTGGATCGACTCGGCTCGACCCCAGGTCGGCTTTTCCCCTGCGTTCAGGTGCGTGACCGCCGGCAGCGCCGCACTGCCCAGCGGGCCTGCGTAGACCTCCGGCGCGGCCCCGAAGCTGGAAGCAGACCACGCGGCGACGGCCCCGTCGCGTGAGACGGCAAACGAGCCCGCGAGGCGGCCGTCGCCGATCGAGTACGGCAGGGTGGCGACAACGCGATCGGTGAGCCGGTTCGCTACCCGGTTCGTTACCCGGTTCGTAGCATCGACGGGCGCGCCGGGCGCGAAGGTGAGGCTGAGCTCATCCACACGCTCCTGCCCGCCGTCGATCTCGGTTGCGAGCAGCTTGCCTGTCGGCAGGAAGTGGATCCACTGGACCGTTGTTTTCGCGTCGGCGGTCAGGTTGACGGGCGTGTCGGTTCCATCGGAAGGGATCAGGTAGAGGTCGCCGCCGGTCGCGCCCTGATCGCTCATCAGGCCGCCGATCAAGGCGATGGCCGAGCCGTCCGGAGACCAGCGCGGTACCGCGATCTGCAAGCCATGCAGGGGGCCGTTTGCATTGTTTGGGTCCAGCACGACCCTTGGCTCGCCGCCCCCGCTCACCGGCTGCGTGTAGAGCTTCGCGATCCACCAGTTGTTCTCGCCCGGCGGCGCGGCGGCGACAAAGGCAATCGATTTCGCATCCTGCGAGAAGGAGAACTCATACACATGGAGCCCGACGGGCGTGATCTGCTCCAGTTTGCCCGTTTCCGCATCGACGCGGGCGACACGCTGGACTTCCAGCCCCTCGACACCGATCTCGCCGGACGGCGGCTTCATGGCAGCCAGCGCACCCGAGGGGCGAGTGGCACCTTCCACGTAAAGCAGGCCCAGGGAGCGGCCGTCCGGCGCGAATTCGAGCGCTTTGGCATAACCGTGAAGGGTGGCCAGCACGCGCGGTTTCGCATCCCCTGTTGCGGGCGCGAGCAAAACCTCTGTTGTCGCGTCGCAGGTGGCCAGGATGGCCAGATGCCTGCTGTCCGGCGACCAGCTGAGGGCCGAAACGTCATTCCTGCCCGGGGTGTTTCCAGTGGTGCAAACCGCAACCGGGTGCGCTGTGCCGGGGCTGCTGACCGGCCCGACCAGGAGGCTTCCGCCTGCTTCCATGGCCAGGCTCGTGCCGTCGGGTGAAAGCGCGACGGGGCCGATGCGCCTGGTTGCGCGCAGCTGATCGAGCAGCGCGGGGGTGCCGGAGACTGGCTGTTGAGCAAGGGTGACGGCACAGCTGAAGGCCGCAAGCAGGGGAAGAGAGCGGAACAGGGGGCGAATGCGCATGCGTTGCATCGTAGCAGCGGGAGCGTCCGGCAGGTGATCTGCGCCTTTGCGGAAGGTTCGGAGCACGGGGCAATCGATTGCGCCGTGATCTGTGCCGTGATCTGTGCCGTGATCTGTGCCGTGATCTGTGCCGTGGTCTGCGCCGTGGTCTGCGTTATGATGAGGAAACCAGAACCAAGCGGGTACGATGC
>CAXSBW010000038.1:24714-28341 GCA_964235795.1 uncultured Acidobacteriaceae bacterium
GGTACGATGCACCGGGGTGCCCGGATGGAATTGACGGACACGATCGTGCTTGTTACTCTAAAAAGGTTCTGCTGTGAATCGCTGCCTGCGTGGGCGAGACACGGGCTGGAGAACAGGCACAGCCTGTTGGTTTCATAGCTCCAGGGCCGCGTGAAGCGGCACTTTCATAGGAGCCTGCGCCACCCGCTACCTAGGCGGGCTATGCGGGCCAGGACTTTCGAAACGGAATCGGGCTTCAAGGCTTTTCAAGGCCGGGAACGCTGGGTCACCGTCGAAGTCTCTTACGAATGGATTTGTACGGCTGGATCGGTTGTACCCGAAGTTTCGGGGATATGGAGTGTGCGGCTGTTTTTGTCCGCATGATAGGGATGGGCGAGGGACGGCTGTCTGCGTCCGCTCGGTTGCATTGTCGGTTGTCTTCCAAGGGAGTTGCGGTTTGCCTACATTCAGTCAGTTGGTTCGCAAGGGGCGCACGGCGCCCAGGTATAAAACAGCATCGCCTGCGTTGCAGGGCTCGCCGCAGCGGCGCGGTGTGTGCACGCGTGTCTACACGCAAACACCGAAGAAGCCGAACTCGGCGCTGCGCAAGGTCGCGCGTGTTCGCCTGACCAACGGGATCGAGGTCACGACCTATATCCCGGGCATCGGCCATAACCTCCAGGAGCACTCGATCGTGCTGATTCGCGGGGGTCGCGTCAAGGATCTTCCCGGGGTTCGCTATCACGTGGTCCGCGGTACGCTTGACTCGGTTGGTGTGGCGAACAGGAAGCAGAGCCGGTCAAAGTATGGGGCCAAGCGCGCCAAGGGCGGCGCGGCGGCTGCCACAGGCAAGAAGAAGTAAGCAGGATCGCGGGATTCGCGCGGAAAACAGGCTTCGGACAACAGGGGAGTGATCAGCAATGCCAAGAAAAGGTTATATCGCCAAGCGGGAGGTCTCGCCGGACCCGGTGTACCAGTCCACGCTCGTCACCAAGTTCGTGAACTCGATGATGTGGGGCGGCAAGAAATCGACGGCGCAAGGCATCTTCTATACCGCGATGACGAACCTGGAGCAGAAGGGCGGCGATGAAGCCTTGAAGCTGTTCAAAAAGGCGGTAGAAAACTGCAAGCCTTTGCTTGAGGTCAAGAGCCGCCGGGTGGGCGGCGCGAACTACCAGGTGCCGATTGAGGTGAACCCGGAGCGCCGCACCTCGCTCGCGATTCGCTGGCTGGTGACCTACGGGCGCGCCCGCGGCGAAAAAGGCATGGTGGACAAGCTGACCAATGAATTGCTGGACGCCGCCAACGGTCGCGGCGCGGCCATGAAGAAAAAGGAAGACATTCACCGCATGGCGGAAGCCAACAAGGCTTTCGCGCATTATCGCTGGTAGTTAACCCCTGAACCGCGTCCCACGGGACGCGAGAAGCTAAAGAGAGACACTGTTATGGCTCGCCAAGTACCGCTCAATCGTTGCCGGAACATCGGAATCATGGCGCACATCGACGCCGGAAAAACCACGACGACCGAGCGCATTCTGTTTTATACCGGCATCACCCACCGTATCGGTGAAGTGCACGAAGGCACCGCCACGATGGATTACATGGAGCAGGAGCAGGAGCGCGGGATCACCATCACCTCCGCCGCGACTACCTGCATGTGGAACAACATCCGCATCAACATCATCGATACGCCGGGCCATGTGGACTTCACGGCCGAGGTGGAGCGTTCGCTCCGGGTTCTGGACGGCGCGGTGGCACTGTTTGACTCTGTTTCCGGCGTGCAGCCGCAGTCGGAGACGGTGTGGCGCCAAGGCGACAAATACAAGGTGCCGCGGATCTGCTTTGTCAACAAGATGGACAAGGCCGGCGCGGACTTTGAATATGTGATCGACACAATCCGCAAGCGGCTCGGCGCGAAGCCGGTCGCGATCCAGATCCCGATCGGGGCGGAAGCGAAGTTTGCCGGCGTGATCGACCTGATCGAGATGCGCGCGATCGTCTGGCATGACGAGACGATGGGTGCAAAGTATTCAGTCGAGGAGATTCCGGCCGACCTGCTGAAAAAGGCGGAAGCCTTTCGCATGCAGCTGATTGAGTCGGTGGCCGAGCATGACGACACGATGCTGGCCCAATTCCTGGAAGGCGAGATCCCGACCGCGGCACAGCTGAAGGCGGGCCTGCGCAACGCGACGATCGGCATGCATGTGTTCCCGGTCATGTGCGGCTCGTCGTTCAAGAACAAGGGCGTGCAGACATTGCTCGACGCGGTGGTCGATTACCTGCCGAGCCCGGTGGATCTGCCGCCGGTAGAAGGGATTGATCCTTCGGATGTTTCGCACAAGTTAACCCGCGAGTGCACGGACGCAGCCCCCTTGTCGGCGCTTGCGTTCAAGATGATCAATGATCCCTTCGGCAAGCTCGCGTTTATCCGTGTCTACTCGGGCTCGCTGAAGACTGGCGATACCATCGTGAACCCGCGCACCGGCAAGACCGAGCGCGTCGGACGCCTGGTCAAGATGCATGCCAACAAGCGCGAGGACATCACCGAGATCATGTCGGGCGACATCTGCGCGTGTGTGGGCTTGAAGGATATTAAGACGGGAGACACGCTGTCGTCGCCGCAGGCTCCGATCGCGCTGGGTGCGATTGATTTCCCGGAGACCGTGATTTCGGTCGCGATCGAGCCCAAGACCAAGGCCGACCAGGAGAAGATGGGCGTTGCCCTGTCGAGGCTGGCCGACGAGGACCCGACGTTCAAGGTCCGTACGGATCATGAGTCGGGCCAGACCATCATCTCGGGTATGGGCGAGCTGCACCTGGAAATTCTGGTCGATCGCATGAAGCGCGAGCACAAGGTCGAGGCCAATGTGGGCGAGCCGCGCGTCGCATTCCGGGAAACCATTCGCAAAACGGCCGAGGCGGAAGGCAAGTACATTCGTCAGACTGGCGGATCGGGTAACTACGGCCATGTCAAGATTCGCCTGGAGCCGGGCGAGCCTGGTGCCGGCTTTGAGTTTGTGGATGGAATCAAAGGCGGTGTCGTTCCCAAGGAGTACATCAAGCCGACCGAGCAGGGCATCCGTGAAGCGCTGACCGGCGGTATTTTGGCCGGGTACGAGATGGTCGACTTCAAGGCCGTGCTCTTCGACGGCAGCTACCACGACGTTGACTCGAACGAAATGGCCTTCAAGATCGCCGGTTCCATGGCCTTCAAGGAAGCGGCACGCAAAGCCAGCCCAGTGCTGCTGGAGCCCATGATGGCCGTCGAGGTCACGGTGCCCGAGGAGCATATGGGCACGATCATCGGCGATATCAACTCGCGTCGCGGTCGGATCGAGGGCATGGAGCATGTCGGCGGCTCGCAGGTGGTCAAGGCAATGGTGCCGCTCAAGGAAATGTTCGGCTACGTGAACGATATCCGGTCGAGCACCCAGGGACGTGCCAGTTATTCCATGCAGTTCGCCCGCTACGAAGAGGCGCCCCGCATGATCTCGGAAGAGATCATCGGCCGAAACCAGGGTGAGCAGCGCAAGTAAGCTCTCGCCGGCCTTTGTGGCCTGCAAAACTATCAGGAAGTAAAGGAATCAGGGGAGAATCATGGGCAAGGAAAAGTTTGACCGGAGCAAGCCGCACGTGAATGTGGGCACG
>CAXSBW010000039.1:0-3876 GCA_964235795.1 uncultured Acidobacteriaceae bacterium
CCTTGTTCCGCATGCAGCAGCCCAGTGGACCCGCGCAGGTTTTCTGGAGCCTCGCCCAGCCAAAGCGGTTGCCGAACTTCAATGGGAGGCAGCTCGGGGGTTCGCCAGCGTGCTTCGTAAAGCTGCCAGCCTTCCTCGAAGCGACCGGTTCGGAGCAGGTGCAAGGCAAGGTTCACCTGCCTGGCGGCATCTCCGGGCCGGAGTGTCAACGCGCGCCGCAGGTAAGTCTCTGCATCGGGGTGGCCGAGCAGGCTGAGCGCGCCGCCCAGGTGGGCCAGTGCGTCGGCATGTTGCGGTTGCAGCTGAACTGCCTCTGACAGGCATGGTAGAGCGCTTGCATAGGAGCATCGGCTGAGATACGCCGCTCCAAGGTTGCTGTAAGCGTCGGCGCAGGCCGGGTCAAGCGCAAGTGCCTGGCGGTAGTGCTCGACCGCTTCCTCAAAGCTGCCTTGCGCAAGCAGCACGTTGCCCAGGTTGTTGTAAGGTTTAGGGTCGCGCGGGTCGAGTGCAATGGCCTGCAGCAGAGCTTCAATCGCATCCACCGGCTGGTTCGTTGCATGCAGACACGCCCCCAGGTCATTCCAGGCACCCGCATGCTCCGGGTTTCGCACGAGAGCTTGTTGAAGAAAGTGGATCGATGCCGAAAGCCGGCTGTCTGGTTCAGCATCGTGAGGCGGCAGCTTCTGTGGATTCGAATCACGCTGCATGGAAGCTCAGTTTAACGGTACGGGAAGTTTGACCGCGTGTTCATAAAGCCGCCGGCACATCGGGCTATCGTAAGAGCTGACCGGGTGGAAAGCATTCCATCCTCGACCTCTTGCCCGATTCCACCTCCGGAGATCCTCCCCCCACATGCCGAATCGATTGCCCCTCAGCGCCGCCCTCCTTTCCGCCCTCGCCGCGACCGGCGCACTTGCTCAAACGCCGCCCTTGCCCAGCGGCCAGTACGTCACACCTTCAGCCGCGCCGGGCGCCATCTTCCAAACCCTCAACCCGAACCTCCCTGCCTTCCCCGACTACCTCGCCGGCCAGGCCATCCGCTCCCTCGTCAGCCCCGACGGCAACACGCTGCTCGTCATGACCAGCGGCTACAACGGCCTGCAGGGCCCCAATGGTCTCGATCTCGACTCCTCGAGCGAATACCTGTTCGTCTACGACATCTCCACGCACACGCCCGTCCGCAGGCAGGTCGTCCACATCCCCACCACCTATGTCGGGCTCGCCTTCTCCCCCGACGGCAAGCAGTTCTACGTGGGCGGCGGCGGCGCGGATAACGTCAGCACCTACGAACTCACCAAGGGTGAGTGGACCCTCTCCGGCACCCCGGTTCCGCTGGGGCATACAGCCGGCGTCGGCAACGGCAACTCGCCCAGCACCGCCGGTCTCGCGGTCACCGCCGACAACACCAAGATCCTCGTGGCCAATGTCTACAACGACAGCGTATCGCTGATCAGCACGGCCTCCCGCACCGTCACCGGCGAGCTTGACCTGCGGCCCGGCGTCATCGACCCGGCACAGAACGGCGTACCGGGCGGCGAAACCCCGTTCGATATCGCCATCGTCGGCAACACGGCCTATGTCAGCACGCTGCGCGACCGGGAGATCGACGTGCTTGATATTTCCGGCGCTGCCCCGGTCCTCAAAACCCGCATCCCGGTACGCGGTACGCCCAATCGCATGCGCTTGAACAAGGCCGGCACGCTTCTCTACGTCGCCGCCGACAACGATGACAGCGTTCAGGTCATCGGCACCGCCTCCAACCGCGTCGTCGAGCGCATCGAGGTCGGCATCCCGGCCATCCTGTCCTCCACCCATGAACGCTACCGGGGCGCGGCGCCCAACGCCCTCGCGTTGTCCGCGGATGAGCACACACTTTACGTCTCGGAAGGTGGCCTGAACGCCATCGGTGTCGTCAATTTGACGCCTCGCCAGCCGCACATTCTGTACGGCCTTTTGCCCACAGCCTGGTATCCGCAGGATGTCGCGATCGCCGGCGGATGGCTCTACGCGGTCAACAGCAAAAGCGACTCGGGCCCCAACCCCCACTACTGCCCCGGCGAAACCCAGTTCTTCCCCGGCGCGTCCTGGGTCGCCAACTGCGGCCCCAACGACTCCGTCTTCCAGCTCGAGCACGCCGGCTTCCTCGCCGAACCCATACCGAACCTCTTTGAAACCGTCGGTCTCACGCTGAAGGTCGCGGCCAATGACGGCATCATCCGCCGGCCCGACCCCAAAGCCGCCGAAACCATGGCAGAGCTGCACCGGCGCATCAAGCACGTGATCTACATCATCAAGGAAAACCGCACCTACGACCAGGTTCTCGGCGATCTCGGCCGGGGCAACGGTGACCCTTCCCTGGTCGAGTTCGGCCAGGCCATCACCCCCAATCTCCACCGCCTCGCGACCGATTTCGTCGACCTCGATAACTTCGAAGCCACCGGCGAGGTCAGCGGCAACGGCTGGCAATGGTCGACGGCCGGGCGCGAAAGCGACTTCAACGTCAAAACCATTCCCCTAGACTATTCGCCGCGCCCCAACCACTCGGGCGTCGGAGACGATGAAGGAAACGACCGGGGTGTGTGGCGCGGTTCCGGTACGGTCGCCGGCCGCCAAGCCGAAAACCCCTCCTATCCGAACGATCCCAACCTTCTTCCCTCCACCAACGACGAGGACGCCCTGGACGGGCCGCTCGACGACGACACGCCGGGAAAAACGCTGAACGGCTACATCTGGAACTCCGCCCTGCAGGCCGGGCTGTCTGTCCGCAATTACGGCTTTTTCGACGACCAGTCCCGCTACGGTGCCTCGCCCACCAACTACGGCAAGCTGGGTCCGCAAATTCCGCGAGACCCCAACCCGTTTGCCGACAATGTCCCCATGGGCTTCTCCTCCAACCCCGTCCTCGCGCCGTTGACGGACGTTTACTTTCGCGGCATCGACACGGCCTATCCGGATGTCCCGCGGGTCCTGGAGTGGAAGCGCGAGTTCGACAAGTATGAAGCAGCCGACACCCTGCCCAACCTCACCCTGCTGCGTCTCGGCAACGATCACACCGGCAACTTCGGCGCGGCGATCCTCGGTGTCAACACCCCGGAAACCGAGCTGGGCGATAACGATTACTCCGTCGGCCTGGTCGCGCAGACGGTCGCCCACAGCAAGAACGCCGGGGACACGCTGATCTTTGTTGTCGAGGACGATGCCCAGGACGGCCCCGACCACGTGGACAGTCACCGGACCACGGCCTACGTTATCGGGCCCTATGTCAAGCACGGGGCCGTCGTTTCCACCCGCTACACGACCGTCAACATGCTGCGCACCATCGAAGACGTGCTCGGCATCGACCACCTCAACGTAAACGACGCGTTCCAGCCGCCCATGTCAAAGGTCTTCGACCTCGCCCAGCGAGACTGGACGTTTCAAGCCGTGCCATCCTCCTATCTCTGCGCTACGCAGTTGCCCGTCACCTGCCAGACCGCCGCGCTGTACCCGACACACTCCAGTCTCTGGTGGGCCCGGAAGACCAGGGAAATCGACCTCACCGACATCGATGCCGCCAACCCGGCCGTCTACAACCGGGTGCTGTGGCAAGGTCTGGTCGGCAACAGGCCTTACCCAACCAAACGCAGCGGCAAGAACCTGACACCACCCGCCCCCGCGCTGTAGAAGACCGAAACGCCGGCAACCGCCCTCTCATCGGCCCCCCGGATCCCCTCTAAAACAGGGGCTTCCGGGAGACCGATTTTGTCCATCCCCCTAAAGAGGTACGCTACGGTACGGAAGTACCGTGCGGACTGCATAGTTATGCACCATCGACTGAATGTATACATTTGCGTTTTGCAAATGCACTCGAAAACGTGCGCGAAAAACACGCCGCGA
>CAXSBW010000039.1:3976-19346 GCA_964235795.1 uncultured Acidobacteriaceae bacterium
GGAATGAGCCGCTCTCGAAACCCGTTTGCCTCCTCGAAGAGCGCCCGCAGCTCCGGCGTACGCAGGTTTTCGCGCAGGTGCGCCAGCTGCTGCTCGAGCGCCAGCAGGGCCGCCGCGACCGCGTCTTCATTGGTCATCGCGATGTCGCGCCACATGGAGTAAGGACTTGCGCCGAGCCGCGTCATCTCCTTCAGCGCCCGCCCTCCGATGCCGCCCAGCACCTCGCCGCCAGTCCCGGCCGCCGCAATCTGCGCCTCCAGCATCGCCGCCAGCGCGGTTGAAACCATCTGCGGCAGGTGGCTGGCCGAGGCGCAAAGTCGGTCATGCTCACCCGGCGACAGCGTGACCCGTCGGGCGCCGAACCGGTCGACCCAGCCAAGCCATTCATTCGCGTAGGGATGGTCGGGCAGCGTCGTCGGCTCGCCGGTGGACGAGCCCGTAAACAGCCAGGTCGCTCCTCGAAACAACCCTGCCTCCGCCTGCGCCGCGCCGCTCAACTCCTTGCCGGCCATGGGGTGCCCGGGCAGCCATGTCGGCTGACTGGGGCCGTTGTAAAGCTCTCCAGCCTTTTCAACCAGATAGCCCTTGACGCTGCCCACATCGGTGACGAGCTGCGACGGAGAAAGTACCGGTGCCAGCTGTTCCAGCCAGTCCGCGATGGAAAGCACGGGGCCGCCCAGCACGACCACATCGGCCGCCAGCGCGCATACAAACGGATCCTCGTTCGCCTCGCCCGCAATCGCCGGGTCGATGCCGCCGATCGCGCGAGCCTCCTCCAGCATGGCCGCCGAAGGATCCCAGCCCAGGATCGCGCCCGTGTATCCAGCCTGCCGCAGCGCCAGGCCGAGGGAAGCCCCGATCAGCCCGGTCCCGAAGATCGCGATCCGGCGAATGCCGCTGCCCAGCTCGGCAACTACGCGTTTGTTCAGCTCCGTGTGCATGCCACTCCTCTTCGCTCTATCCGGCCAGCCTGCGCCCAATCGCCGGAGCGATCGCGCGCAGCTCCGCCATCAGCGTCTCCAGCTGCTCCGGAAACAGTGTTTGTGCCGCGTCCGAGATCGCCTTTTCCGGGTTGGGATGGACCTCGACGATCAATCCATCGGCGCCGGCGGCGACCGCTGCCCGTGCCATCGCGGGCACCAGGTCCCTGCGCCCGCAGCCATGCGAAGGGTCGCCGATCATCGGCAGATGCGACAGCTTTTTCACGACCGGGATCGCCGAAATGTCCATCGTGTTCCGGGTATACGTTTCAAATGTCTTGATCCCCCGCTCGCACAGCATCACGTCGTAGTTGCCGCCTGCCAGGATGTACTCGCTCGCCAGCAAAAGCTCCTCCACCGTGGCCGCCGGGCCCCGTTTCAGCAGCACGGGCTTGCGGATCTGCCCAAGCTCGCGCAGCAGATTGAAGTTCTGCATATTGCGTGCTCCTACTTGATAACAGTCCACATACTCCAACATGGGGAAAATCTGTGCAATCTCCATGACTTCCGTAATGATGAGCAGCTCAAAACGGTCCCCGGCTTCGCGCAGAAGTTTCAGTCCGTCGATGCCCATGCCCTGGAAGGCATAGGGCGACGAGCGCGGCTTGTAGGCGCCGCCGCGCAGGAACTGGCAACCGGCGGCCTTGACAATGGCCGCGGAGGCGAACAACTGGTCTCGATTCTCAACCGCGCAGGGGCCGGCCATCACGACGATCTCCTCGCCGCCGACCGATACCCCGTTCGCGAAGCGGACCACCGTGCCTTCCGGCGCGAAGCTCCTGCCGGCGAGCTTGTACGGTGACGAGATGCGGTAGGCCTCCGCCACCCCGTCCAGCATCCCGTACTCCGAAACGTCGAACGCGTCGGGGCGGCCGACCCCGGCCAGGATCGTCTGCGTGGTGCCCGTGGTCCGGTGCACCTTGAAGCCGTCTTCAACCAGGCGTTCCATTACATGCTCCACCTGTGCGGCGCTGGCGCCTTCCTGCATGGCTACAATCATCGCGAACCTCCTTCTTCCCGGGCGACGCGGGCGCGTTCCGACGCAAGCTCGTCCTGTTGCAGCGCCCGCATCACGTCGATCAGGCGCTCGTAGATGTGGGTCAGCTCGATGTCGGGCAAGGGACCCCGATTCGCAGCGCGCACATTGGCGAAAATAGTGGTTTCGCGATTGGGCTCGTAGACCGGCAGGGTGCTGGTGCGCTTGAGCCGTCCGATGGCCTGCGCCGCAAGGGCGCGTTCCGAGATCAGCGCCACGATCTGCCGGTCCAGTTCGTCGATTTTCAGACGCCAGGTTTCAATATCCATGGGTGTCCTCACACGCAAGGGTAAAAGGCGCAACTCGCCTTGAGTTTCAATCTTTGATGGTTGGGGGCGTTAGGAGCGGGCCAGCGCGGCGGGGCGAAGGCCCTCGATAAATCGCGCGATCGCCTTGGGCGCGATCTCGCGGCTGCTCGCCTCAATGATCGAGACCAGCGCCGAACCGATCACAGCCGCATCCGCAAAACGTCCGACCTCCGCCACGTGCTCCGGGCTGGAAACACCGAAGCCGACGGCGATGGGCAGGTCGGTATAGCGGCGCAGGCGCGTGACCAGCTGTTCCGCGTCGACGGCCATATCGGGCCGGGTGCCCGTGATGCCGAGGCGAGAGATAGCGTACACAAAGCCGCGCGAGGCCTGCCCGATGGCCTGAAGTCGTGCGTCGGGGCTGGTCGGGGCGGCCAGAAAGATCGGTGCCAGGCGGTAGCGGTCCATCAAGCGCAGGTATTCTTCCGCTTCCTCGACAATCAAGTCGGTCAGCAGGACTCCATCCACGCCGGCCGCCGCTGCCTCGACACAGAAACGCTCCAGGCCGTATTGCAGAACGGGATTGAGATACGAGAAAATCACCAGCCCTGTGGACGGACGTTCCGCCCGCAACTCCGCCGCCAGCCGGAGTACATCGGCCAGCCTCGTACCGCGGGCGACGGAACGCTCACTGGCTCTCTGGATCACAGGCCCGTCGGCGACAGGGTCTGAAAACGGCATGCCTAATTCCAGAACATCGGCACCGGCGTCGATCGCGGCCAGCGCGATAGCGCGCGTCGTCGCGAGATCCGGGTCACCCACTGTGAGATAGGCCACGACACCGGGCCTGTGCGGGAAGGCTATCGGCATAGGGCCTCGACAAGGCAAGACCGCCTGCGCAGCCGGCGGCCGCTTACGCGGCATTTTATTAAGAACAAGGAAACAGGGTGGAACCCCGTCTCCTTGTTCTTACGAGAACCCGTCACGAAGTGACCGCCTCCCGCGCAGGGGGTCTTGCCTTGCTGAACACCCATCGCGATCAGGCTCCCTGCAGCTTCAGCTCGCGGGTCAGGATGCCGAGATCCTTGTCGCCGCGGCCGGAAAGGTTGATCAACAGTATGTCATGCGGGCTCATGGAAGGGGCAATGCGCATCGCTTCAGCGATGGCATGCGCGCTTTCAAGCGCGGGGATGATGCCCTCGGTCCGGGAAAGCGCAACAGTCGCTTTCAGGGCGTCCGCGTCCGAGCATTCTGTGTATTCGGCGCGTCCCGCATCATGCAAGGCGGCGTGCTCAGGGCCGATCGACGGGTAGTCGAGCCCGGCTGAAACGGAGTGGGTCGGCACCACCTGGCCGCCGTCGTCCTGGAGCACGTAGGAGTACGTCCCCTGCAACACGCCCGGGGTTCCGGCACCGGAGCCGCCGCGAAACCGTGCCGCATGCTCGCCCAGTCCGGAGCCTCGGCCGCCGGCCTCCACGCCGATCAGCCGAACATTCTCATCCGTCAAAAAGTCGTAGAACGCGCCGATAGCATTGGATCCGCCGCCCACACAGGCCACAATTGCCGTCGGTAAACGACCTTCGCGCTCCAGTATCTGTTGCCGGGCTTCTTTGCCGATCACCCGATGAAAGTCGCGCACCATGGTGGGGTAAGGGTGCGCGCCGAGCACGGAGCCCAGCAGGTAATGCGTGGTGCGGACGTTGGTGACCCAGTCGCGCATGGCATCGTTGATGGCGTCCTTGAGTGTGCGCTGGCCGCAGGTCACGCCGCGCACCTCGGCCCCCAGCAGGCGCATGCGGTAGACGTTCAGCTCCTGCCGCCGCATGTCTTCTTCGCCCATGTAGATCACGCATTCCATGCCGAACAGGGCGCAGACGGTCGCGGTGGCGACCCCGTGCTGGCCCGCGCCGGTTTCCGCGATGATGCGCCGCTTGCCCATGCGCCGAGCCAGCAGCCCCTGGCCGAGGCAGTTGTTGATCTTGTGCGCGCCGGTGTGGAGCAGGTCTTCGCGCTTGAGAAAGATACGCGCGCCGCCCAGCTCTTCGCTCATCCGTTTGGCGTAATACAACGGCGTGGGCCGCCCGGCATAGTCGGCCAACAGGCTGTCGAGCTCGGCCTTAAACGAAGGGTCGGCTTGCGCGACGGCGTAGGCGGCTTCCAGCTCTTCGAGCGCGGCCATCAGCGTTTCCGGCACGTAGCGGCCGCCGTAGGCCCCGAAGCGCCCGGGAATGTTTTGCTTCGCGTTTAGAACAGGGGTTTCAACAGCAGTGGCCATGCGTCCCTCGCTTCCTTCTAGGGTACGCTCGCACGCGCGTCGGCTCAACCGGGGTTCTCAATGAGTTTTGCCTCGCGCTTATGCGCCCAGCGGGGTGACCCGGCCGCCCGGCGCCCTCGAGATGCCGTACAGCATGCGTCCGTCGGCGTCCAGGTGGCGCAGTTCAAGCGCTTTTTTCGTGACAGACAGGTGGCTGAACCCGTGGACCTGCTGCGCGTATGGTCCGCGATCCAGCCCGTCGATTTTGAGTACGTACAGGTCGGCCCCGCCGCCGCCCGAGAGAAAGTGCGTGGTTGGGTGCCCTTCAAACTCGAGATGCTGCAGGTCGTGGTCGTGACCGGCCATGTACAGGTCGACGTTGCCTTTCCGGAACAGAGGGTCCCAGTCGCGCACCAGAACCGGGTGGTCGCCATGGGGGCCATTCGAGTAGACGGGGTGATGCGCCAGCACGGCCAGGTACGGCGTGGTGCGAGGCTTGGCGAGCTCTGCCTCAAACCAGCGCGTCTGCTCGGACCACTGCTCTGCTGTGAGCAGGAAGTTGGGCGCGTGCGCTGCTTTTCCATCGTCATGGCCCACGTTGCTGTCGAGCACGATGCAGTGGATCAGCGGATTGGCCGCGGGGAAGTCAAAGGCATACCAGCGCGACGGCAGGGTCCAGCGAGTCGGTTTGCCGTTGATGCCTCGGCCGGTTTTCGCATAGGCGAGCTCGGCTTCCACCTTGTTCACATCGGCCGGCATGGTCTGGTAATCGTGATTGCCGAGCATGGTGTAAACAGGGCCGGGGAACACGTCCGCGGGGTACATCTGCTCAAAACCTTCGGTCCAGCGCGCGGAGGCGACGCCGCCCGGCAGGTCGCCGTACCAGCTGTCGCCCAGCATCCAGAGCGCGTCCGGGCGCAGGCCCGTGGACTGGGCGTAGTGCCGCATGCCGCGCGCGACCTGGTTTTGCGCCTCGTGGGTGGTGGCCGGCGACCCGCCGTCGTCATGGCTTGTTTTATCGATATAACCCCAATCGCCCAGCACCAGCGCATGCGCGGCATGCGGGTCGCTGCCCCTGGCGGCAAGGGAACCGGCGGCAGGGGAAACGGCGGCAAAGCCGGGCAGCGCAGGCATGGCCGCCAGCGCGCTCCATCCAAAGCTTTGGCGCAGGAAACGGCGGCGGGAAACAGGGTGGGTGAGCGAGTCCATGCGCTTTTATAGCAGCCCGGGTGTTACTTTCCTGTGAACGAAAACCGTTTACGCGCGGACCGGGGCCGGGGCCGCCAGCGCGCGGGCGGCGACGCGGGCACGTTCAACAAACGCGCGCACTTTGGCGGGGTCCTTGCGGCCGGGCGCGGCTTCCACCCCGGTCACCACGTCGATGCCCCAGGGGCGCAGGGTCGCCATGGCTTCGGCGACGTTTTCGGGCGACAGGCCGCCGGCCACGATGAGCCGCAGGTGGGGCGCGGCCTGCAGAAACGACCCGCTTGCCTCGGCCCAGTGGAAGCGCAAACCCGTGCCGCCCTCAGCCGATGCAGAGCGGGAGTCGATGAGTACGGCATCGAGCGAGTGGTCGGCCGCGAGTTCGCGCAAGCCCTCGTCCAGTGACGTGCCCTGCCCCGCCTGCCCCGCCGGCACATGCAGCACCCGCAGCAGGCCCAGGCGCTTGCGGCCCTCGATGGCCGAAAAATGCTCGCGCAGGCGCGTGGCCAACATTGGGTCATCGGTCGCATGCAGCTGCACGCCGGTCAGCCCGGCGGTTTGCACGGTTTCGACAATCTGCTCGAACCCGGCATGCACAAAAACGCCGTAAAGCTCGATAGGCCGGGGCAGTCGCGAGGTGATCGCCGCGACCTGCGCCGGGCTCACCTGCCGCGGGCTCGGCGCAAATACAAACCCGAGCGCGTCGGCCCCGGCGTCGATGGCGAGCCGGGCGTCGTCCAGCGTGGTGGTGCCGCAGATTTTGATCCACATACGGCGCGCCTACCGGCCCGGCACAGGCTCAAGCCAGGCTGACAACGCGGCACCGGGGTCGGGCTCGCGCATCAGCGACTCGCCGATCAGGAAAGCATGAAAGCCGGCGTCGCGGAGTGAATCGATGTCGTGCCGCGAGCGAATGCCGCTCTCCGAAATGTGCACGGCCCCTTGGGGCAGGTCGCCCACCAGGTCGAACGAAATGTCGAGATGCACCTCAAAGGTCGAAAGGTCGCGATTGTTGACGCCGTAGGCATCGCAGCCCAGGTCGCGCACCCGCGCCAGCTCTTCGGCGGTATGCACCTCGCACAGCACGTCGAGCTCGAGCGCATGCGCCTCGTCGGTGAACCGGGCAAGCTCCGGGTCGGTAAGCGCGGCGGCGATCACAAGGATCGCATCGGCGCGATGGGCGCGCGCTTCCACGATCTGGTACGAATCCACGATGAAGTCCTTGCGAAGGCACGGCAGCCCGCTCGCCTCCGACGCCATCTCGAGCGCCTCAAGGCTGCCCTGAAAAAAAGCTTCGTCGGTCAGCACGGAAAGCGCGGTCGCGCCGCCGGCGCGCAGCTGTTTCGCCAGTTGCAGCGGGTCAAAATGGGGCCGGATGACCCCGCGCGACGGCGAGGCTTTTTTGATCTCGGCCAGGATCGCGGGAGCGTCATAGGCCCGCCGGCGCAGGCTGCGCGCGAAGCCGCGCGGGGTGTGAAGCTGCGCCAGCTCCCGGAGCCCGGCGACCGGCACGCTCACCTTGCGCTCGGCCACGGCAGCCCTGGTTTTCTCGAGAATACGTTCCAGATGCATACGGCAAGTATACGTTCGGGATGAGCCCGCAGGCCTGGCTGGGGTACCATCCGCACATGCCGCTTCGGGCCTTTCCCTATGCCGCGCTTCTTGCTTCCCTGCTTGCAGGGGCAGGCACCGGGCGCGCGCAGTCTCCGATCGATACGTACATCCACGGCTCGTGGAGCGAGCTCGGGCGATCCATGACGGATTGCCAATCGCTCGTGGACCTAAAAACCACCACGGCACCCGTGCTGTACCTGCCGCGGGAGCTGCCGGAGCCCGCGGCCGTCCGGGCGCTGCAAACTGCCTGCGGCGTCCACGTGGAGCGCCTGCCGAAGCGGATCGACGGGCCCGGCGCGCTGCGGCCGGAGGCGATCGCGACGCCGGGGCTGCTGTACCTGCCGAACCCCTACGTCGTGCCCGGCGGCCGCTTCAACGAGATGTACGGCTGGGACAGCTACTTCATCCTGCTGGGGCTGCTGCATGACGGCCGTGGCGAGCTGGCGCGCGGCATGGTCGAGAACTTCTTTTTCGAGATCGAGCACTACGGCAACCTTCTGAACGCAAACCGCACGTACTTTCTCACGCGCTCGCAACCGCCGCTGCTGGGGAGCATGATTCGCCTGGTATACGACGCCGGCCCCCCGCAGCCGAACGCCTGGCTCGAGACAGCCTACGGCTACGCGGTGAAGGATCACGCACTTTGGCTTTCGCCGGAACATGCCGCGGGAAACACCGGCCTGGCGCGCTACCACGACCTTGGCGAAGGACCGGTGCCGGAGATGGCCGACGCCAGCACGTACTACCCGGATGTGATTCGCTGGATCCTGAGCCATGAAAGCAAGAGCACGGTGCAGTACCTGGTCGACAGCATCGACTTGACCGATCCGAAAAGAATGCCTGCCGAGAGTGTGCAGCCAGCCCCGGCTCAAGCTGCTGAGGCCTATGCACAAGTGGCTCGCGACAGCTGCGATGCACGTGGATCGGAGGTGTGTCGGCACGCAATCGTAAGCCACTGGCGTTTGACACGCGCGTTCTACGAGGGCGACCGCGCGATGCGCGAGTCCGGCTTCGACACCACGTTTCGCTTCGGCGCATTTTCGGGCTCGACGCAGCAGTTCGCGCCCGTTTGCCTCAACTCCCTGCTTTACAAGTACGAGCTGGACCTGGCATGGATGGCGGACCGGCTCGGCAAGCCGGCGGAAGCAGCGAAGTGGAAACAGGAAGCCGCCGCGCGACGGACCGCGATGGACAAATACCTGTGGAACGCGGAGCGCGGCCTGTACTTCGACTACAACTACGTGACCGGCCGGCAGTCCACTTACCCGTACATCACCACGTTTTATCCGTTGTGGGCCGGGGCAGCGAGCGCGGCCCAGAGCCGCGCTGTTGTCGGCCACCTCGGGCTGTTTCTCAAAGCCGGCGGCGTGGCTACCAGCACCACCGAAAGCGGCGTGCAGTGGGACCTGCCCTACGGCTGGGCGCCGACTACCTATTTCGCCGTGGCCGGGCTCGAGCGCGCGGGTGCCGACGCGGAGGCGCGATCGATCGCGCAACGGTTCATGCGGACGGTCGAGAGCGGTTTCAAGGCCGACGGCACCATTCGTGAAAAATACAACGTGGTGAACGGCAATGCGGATGTGCGGGTGAGCACGGGTTACAAGCAGAACGTGATCGGCTTTGGCTGGACCAATGGCGTGTACCTGCGCCTGGAGCAGTTTCTGACCGCGCCGCGAGCCGGGGCCGCTGCGGCGCTCGGGGTCAACCCGTGACAGACGGACGCGATCTCGCGATCGTCGGCCTGGGTGAGTTGCTATGGGACGAGCTGCCTGCCGGCATACAGCTGGGCGGCGCACCGGCGAACTTCGCCGTCATGGCCGCACGGCTCGGGGTGCACGGCATCCTGGCGAGCCGGCTGGGCGAGGATGCGCGCGGGGAACAGGCGAGGGCGATGCTCGCAGGCCTGCCGGTCGATACACGGTTTCTGCAAAGCGACCCCGAACGCCCGACCGGCCGTGTCTCTGTACAGCTCGAGGGCGGGCAGCCTGAATACACGATTCACGCCCCGGTCGCCTGGGACGCATTGGAGCTGACCCCGGCGTGGCGCCAGCTGGCCGAGCGCGCCGACGCGGTGTGCTGGGGCACGCTGGCGCAACGCGACGCCGTGTCCGAACAGACTGTTCAGGGTTTTGTCGCGGCCACTCGAAGCGACTGCCTGCGCGTCTTCGACGTCAACCTGCGCGCACCGTTCTTCACGGCTGAAGCGGTGCAGCGCTCGCTCGGCAAGGCCACGCTGCTGAAGCTGAACGATGCGGAAATGCCGCACCTGCTTGCGCTGGCCGGGCTGCCGGCCGCGACCCCCTCCATCGAAGATCAAGACGACGAGCGCGCGGCTGCCCTGGCCGCCGATGCGCGGCGGTTGCTGGCCGAGTGCAGCGGCATCGCCCTGGTCGCCATCACGCTCGGGGAGCACGGCAGCCTGCTGGTGACGCGCGATGAGGTCATCCGTCACCAAGGTATTCCGTGCAAGGTGGTGGACACGGTCGGTGCCGGGGATGCGTTTACGGCGGCGCTGGTCGTGTACCGGCTGCGGGGCGAGCCGCTTGCCGTGCAAAGCGAAGCCGCCAACCGCTGGGGCGCGTGGGTGGCAAGCCGGAGCGGCGCGATGCCCGATCTGCCTGCCGACACGCTCCGGGCGATGGAACAGCTCATTCGCTCCCGTGCATGATCCGGCACCGGTAAAATGGGTCCATGCTGCAACTGGCGGACGCCGGCAAACGCTTCGGCCACAAACTACTCTTCGACCACGCCAACTGGCTCATTACCGGCACGGAGCGCACTGCGCTGGTGGGCGCGAACGGCACCGGCAAATCGACCCTGATGAAGGTGCTGGCCGGGCTCGACACGCTGGATGACGGCACGATGCAGCGGGTGCGCGGCAGCAGCATCGGTTATCTGCCGCAGGACGGCCTGACGCTGTCGGGACGCACGGTTTTCGACGAATGCCTGAGTGTTTTCGACGAGCTGCGCGGCATGGAAGAAGAGCTCCAGGCGCTTTCAACACGGCTCTCGCAGCTGGACCCGGAGGGCCCCGAGTACACGGTCACCGCCGAACGCCTGTCGTCGATCGGTAGCCGCCTGGAAGCCGGGGACGGCTACGCGCTGGACGCGCAGGTAGGCGCGGTGCTGGGCGGCCTCGGCTTTTCAAAGAACGACTGGGCACGGCGCACGGAGGAGTTTTCAGGCGGCTGGCAGATGCGCATTGCGCTCGCGAAACTGCTGCTGGCCAAACCCAGCCTGCTGCTGCTGGACGAGCCCACGAACCACCTGGACCTTGAAACCAGGACCTGGCTCGAGGGCTATCTGCGGAATTACCCCAATGGCTTCATCCTGATCTCGCACGATCGCTACTTCATCGACTCCACCGCGACGAAGATCGTGGAGGTGTGGAACAAGCGGCTCCACTTCTACACCGGCAACTACGCCAAATATGAACAGCAGCGCACGGACCGGCGCACGCAGCTGGAGGCCGCGTACAAAAACCAGCGCGACCGCATTGAGGACCTCGAAGCCTTTATCAATCGCTTCCGCTACCAGGCGACAAAAGCCAAGCAGGTGCAGAGCCGCATCAAGGAGCTCGACAAGATCGAGCGCATCGTGCTGCCGGACGAAGAGTCGGCGATTCACTTTTCGTTTCCGCAGCCGCAGGCTTCGGGCCGCACGGTGGTGGATGTACAGTCGCTGCACAAGGATTACGGGCCCAAGCAGGTGTTGCGCGAGGTGGGCTTCACGATCGAGCGCGGCGACCGCATCGCGCTCGTGGGCGCGAACGGCGCGGGCAAATCGACGCTGGTGCGACTGCTCAGCGGGCAGGAAGCGCCGACCGCCGGCGCGCTGAAGCTGGGGCACAATGTGCTGCCGGAGTTCTTCGCGCAGGACCAGTACAAGGTGCTGGACCCGGCCGCGCGCATGCTCGACGACATGAGCGCGATCGCCCCGAGGGTGCCGGACGCGGAGTTGCGCGGACTGCTGGGCTGCTTCCTGTTCACCGGCGACGACGTGTACAAGCCGCTGGGCGTGCTCTCAGGCGGCGAGCGCAACCGCTACGCGCTCGCGAAAATACTCGTCAGCCCGGCCAACTTTCTGCTTCTGGACGAGCCGACCAACCATTTGGATATGCGCGCAAAAGACGTGCTTCTGGACGCGGTCAAGCACTTTCAGGGAACCGTGGTGTTTGTGTCGCACGATCGCTACTTTATCGACGGGGCGGCGACGCGGGTCTTCGAGGTTGAGGACGGCCACGTGCACGTGTACCCCGGCAACTACGAAGACTACCTCTACCGCAAAGGACTGGCCGGGACTGGCCGTCCGGGCGAGGACGGCTCCGCCGCGAACGGCACGCTCCCGTTGGTCGCGCCGAAACCTTCCTCCCCTGCAATGCCGGCGGTCGCCCAACCGGCTGCCGGTGAGCCGCGTGCCAAAAAACTGAACCCGATCAAGCTGCGGCAGATGCAGGAGCGCCTGCTCGCGGTGGAAGAAGAAGTGCCGCGCTGCGAAGCGGCCATCACGGTGACCGAGGGGCAGATGGCGAACTACTCGAGCGTGGAAGAAACGCAGCGGCTGGCCGCGCAGCTCGACCGGCTGCGCGCCGAACACACGGCGCTGACGGGTGAGTGGGAAGAGCTGATGTTGCAGGTGGAAGAGCAGGGGGTGCTGGGGTAGGCCGATCTTCAAAAGAGCACAGTCTATAATCCTGCCATGGAAATACCATTCGCCTCCGACGTGCAGGCCCAACTTCTAAGCCTCGCATCGCAAACAGGGCAAACACCTGAGCGTGTTGTCGAGCGAATGATCACCGAACAGCTCTCCCATGATGAATGGTTTCGCGCCTCTGTTGCCAAGGGTTTCGCCTCCTTGGAGCAAGGTGATTTTGTTACGCAAGGCGAGGTCGAAGCCCGCATCGCAAGAGTTTTGAACGGTTGAGATACCTGCGCTGGTCACGGGAGGCGCTGGATGATGTTCAAAGCATTGTTGAGTACATCGCTTTCGACAATCAGGAAGCAGCGCAACGCGTTTCTAGTTTCGTTTTAAAGAAGACGGCGATGCTGGCTGACTACCCGTACGCGGGTCGAGCAGGGCGGGTAGCCGGCACTCGAGAGCTGTCGTTTCCTCCACTTCCTTACCTTGCCGTCTATCGCATCCGTGATGAGTTCGTCGAAATCGGTCGTATTCTGCATGGGGCTCAACGTTGGCCGCCCGCAC
The DNA here is from genome assembly GCA_964235795.1 of uncultured Acidobacteriaceae bacterium. Classification (GTDB taxonomy): domain Bacteria; phylum Acidobacteriota; class Terriglobia; order Terriglobales; family Acidobacteriaceae; genus EB88. The sequence continues at coordinate 16,514 of CAXSBW010000039.1, forward strand.
ACTAAGCGATAATCAACGGCATGGAACCCACCCCGCTGCTGTGGAAGCCTCCAAGCTGGAGCGCGCGTCTACGCGAGCTGCTCGCCGATGCCCCCGATGAAAAAGAAGCGCCCCTGCGGCGCGATGTGCGCTCGCTGGGCATGCTGCTGGGCGCGGTGCTGCGCGAGCAGGCCGGTGACGCGCTTTTCTCCCAAGTGGAAGAGCTGCGCGGCAATGCCATCCGTCGGCGTGAGGAGCAGGCCGCCGGCGAAGTGCACGCGGCCGAGCAGCGCATGCAAAAAGCAGTGCTCGGCATCAGCCGGCTGCCGGTCGAGGAGCTGTATCAGCTGTCGCGCGCGTTTGCCTTTTATTTCGAACTGACCAACCTGGCCGAGACCAACCATCGCAAACGCCGGCGCACGGCGGCGCAGATCAGCGGCGCGGCAGCCGAACAGCGCGGGTCGTTCCGGGGCACTCTGCGGGCCATGCGCGAGGCCGGCATCGGCGCGGACGAAGCCCTCGCACTCTTGAACAAGATCACCATCACGCCCGTGTTTACCGCGCATCCCACCGAGATCGCGCGGCGCTCGGTGCTGGGCAAACGCCGGCGCATGGGGGAGCTGCTCCAGGCGCTCGACCGCATTCCGGCGTCGGATGTAGAGCTGGAGCAACTGCAGACAGAGCTTTCCGCCGAGATCACAACCCTGTGGCAAACCGACGAAGTTCGCAGCCGCCAACCCGCCGTCTCGGACGAGATCAAGATGGGCCTCGACTATTACGAGGTCTCCATCTTTGCCACGCTTGCCCCGTTGTACGCCGAGCTCGCGGGCGCGCTGGGCAGTGAGTACGGTTTGCGGATCGAGGCGGCCGACATGCCGCTGCTGCTGCTGTTCGGCTCATGGATCGGCGGCGACCGCGACGGCAACCCGTTTGTGACGGCACCGGTGACGCTTGCAGCCATCCGCGAAGCGCGCACACGCCTGCTGGCGCAGTACAGCGAAGGCATTCAAAAGCTGATCGGCCGGCTGACCAGCTCGTCGCAGCAGGTTGCCGCCGGCCCGGAGCTGGTGGCTCGACTCGACAGCTACCTGCAAACCGCGCGCGCCTGCGGTGAAACCGGCGATCGCTTCAGCGCGCATTTCGAGTTTGAAATCTATCGGCGTTTTGCGGCCTGCATGGGCGCGCGACTTGCAAATACCCTGGGGCTGCCTGCCGGTGAGCCCGACACTCTCGAGGCCGCCCTGGCGGCGTTGCCTGCTTACAGCAGTGCGCGCGAACTGCTCGATGACCTGAGATTGATCCGCCGTAGCCTGCTCGAAAACAATGGCGAGCGACTCGCTGCGACGTTGATTGACCCGCTGTTACTGCAGGTACGCACCTTCGGCCTGCACCTCCATACACTCGACATTCGCCAGCATGCCCGCGTTCACGCGCAGGCGCTGGACGAGATCGCGGGCTGCGACGGTGCGCGCGGTGCCGTGCCCAGGCCGTTCAGCCCGCAAACGCTGGAGGTGCTCGACACCTTTCGCGCGATCGCGGAGGTCAAGCGCAGTGCCGTGCCGGAGGCGATCCGCACGTATGTCGTTTCGGGCGCGGCGACAAAGGAGGATGTGCTCGCGGTACTGTGGCTGGCGCGTTTCGGCGGCGTCGATCCGAGTGGCCGCGACAACGATCCAGGCCTGATGCCGGTCCCCCTGTTTGAGTCGATCGAGGATTTGCAGAATGCACCGGAAGTGTGCCGCGCGCTGTGGGCCGACCCCGAATACCGCGCGCTGGTCGCGAGCTGGGGCAACGTGCAGGAGATCATGCTTGGCTACTCCGACTCCAACAAGGACGGCGGCATGCTGTCGAGCACCTGGGAGATTTTTCGCGCGCATCGAGCGCTGCACCGGGTCGCGCACGAGGCCGGCATCACGCTGCGCCTGTTTCACGGGCGCGGCGGCACGGTGGGGCGCGGCGGCGGCCCCACGCATCGCGCCATCTACGCGCAGCCGCTCGACTCGTTCGACGGCGCGCTTCGCCTGACCGAGCAGGGCGAGGTGCTGAACTGGAAATACGGCGATACGGTGCTGGCCGAGCGCAACCTGGAGCTGATGATCGCGGCCTCGCTCGACGCGCTGGCGCGGCCCAACCTGCGCGCCGAAGGTCAACGCACCGGCGAGCTGAAACCGGAATGGGAGTCGGCTTTTGAAAGCCTTTCTGCCAGCGCCTTTGCGTTCTATCGCGAAGGCATCCTCGACGACCCGGAGGTGTTCGACTTTTTCGAAACAGGCACGCCTATGGCCGAGCTGGAACACGCCAAGATCGGCTCGCGGCCGGCCCGGCGCGGCGGCAAACGTACACTTGAAAGCCTGCGCGCGATCCCCTGGGTCTTCGGCTGGACGCAAAGCCGCTTGCTCATTCCGGGCTGGTTCGGCGTAGGCCATGCCATCACTGAGTTCGTCAGAAAGACGGGCGGAGCCGATCTTCTCCGCGCGATGATGCGAGAGTTCCCATTGTTTATCGACCTGATGCGCAACGTCGAGGTTGCACTGGCAAAAGCGGACCTGGGCATCGCCTCACTGTATGCATCGCTGATGCCGGACGCTCTTGCTCGCGAACGGGTCTTCGGCAAATTCACGGCGGAGTATCAACGCTCGCTCGAAGCGGTGCTGCTGGTGACGGAACAACACGAACTGCTGGAAACGAACTCGGTGCTGGCGCGCTCAATCAAGCTGCGCAACCCCTATGTCGACCCGCTTTCGCTGATCCAGGTGGACCTGCTGCGGCGCAAGCGCGCGGGCGAAGACACGCCGGAGGTGAACCGGGCGATCGCCGGGACCATCAACGGGATCTCCGCCGGGCTGCGGACGAC
>CAXSBW010000039.1:19446-27772 GCA_964235795.1 uncultured Acidobacteriaceae bacterium
ACCGCCCACAATCCCGTGACCACGACGGAGCCGAGGCCGCCCAGTACCACGGCCCGGACCGCGCCGAACCAGTGGGCTGTCAGCCCGCTTTCAAACTCGCCCAGCTCGTTGGACGCGCCCAGAAACAGGGAGTTGACGGCGGACACGCGGCCGCGCATTTCAGGCGGGGTCGCAAGCTGCAAAATGGACGAGCGGATCACCACCGAAACCATATCGGCCGCGCCTGTGAGCAGGAGCGCAAACAGCGACAGGGCTACGGAATGCGACAGCCCGAACAAGACCGTCGCCGTGCCGAAGATGGCCACGCACAGCAGCATGCGTACGCCTGCGTTGCGGCGGATGGGCCGAAATGTGAGCAGGAGCGACACCGCGAGCGCACCCACGCCGGGTGCGGCGCGCAGCAAACCTAAACCGCGTGGGCCGGTGTGCAGCACGGTCTCGGCAAAGACAGGCAGCAGCGCCACCGAGCCGCCCAGCAGCACCGCGAACAGATCGAGCGAAATGGAGCCGAGCAGCACCGGGGCATGGATCACATAGCGTACGCCCGCGAAAAGGGTCTCGCGCGACATGGCTTTCGGCTCCATGCGCCCCAGCCGCACCCGCAGCATGCCGACCAGCACGAGATACCAGAAGAGTGTGAACAGGGTAAACAGGTAGACGAGGCCACCGCCGGCAAGGTGGGCCTCCGTACCGCTGAAAGCATGCTCAGTGTAGAGCAGGCCGCCGATAGAGGGCCCGGCAATGGTGGCGATCTGAAAAACGGTCGCGCCCCAGGTCACGGCGTTGACAAAGTCCTGCTTTGGAACCAGGTGCGGAATCAGCGCGGAAGAGGCCGGCCCGCTGAAAGCACGGCCGGTGCCGATCAGAAACAGCACAAGGTAAATCGGCAGAACGCGATGAAGCCCGGCAGCCGCGAACCACAGCAACAACGCCGTGCACGCCGCCTGGAGCGAATAGCACAGCAGCACCACGCGCCTGCGGTCAAACCGGTCGGCGATGTGGCCGGCCGGCAACAGAAAAAGCAGTCCCGGCAAAAACAGCGCGAGCCCGGTGTAGCCCAGGTCGAGCGCGCGATGCGTGATCTGGTAGACCTGCCAGGAAACCGCAAGCGCCTGCGCCTCGGCCCCGATCACAACTGCGCCGCGCGCCGCCTGGTACAGGCGAAAATCGCGCGACTGAAACGCCGCGACCCCGCTTTGAAAACCCTCAGCCATGTTTCTCTATTGTGACGCCTTCCATGGCCTGCGGCATCTTATCGTGGATGGAAGAGGAGCGTAAAACTGAGGTAAGCGGGCCGGTCGAACGAAACATTCGTTCGATTGTCGCCATGGAGCGGAAGCGCGAGGAAAAGAAAAGCGATATTGACCACATTGGGCACGTCGTGGCCGGGTTTATCGGCAGCAAGATCTCCATAGCACTTCACGCGGCCTGGTTTGCAACCTGGATGCTGATCAACACCCATCACATCCATGGCGCGCGCGCGTTTGACCCCTACCCGTTCTCGCTGTTGTCGGTTTGCGTTTCGTGTGAAGCGGTGCTGCTCAGCAGCATTGTGCTTTTGAAGCAGAACCACATGCAGCACCGCGCCGACCACCTGGACCAGCTCAACCTGCAGATTGACCTGCTGACCGAAAAGGAGGTGACGAAGTCGCTCCAGCTGTTGCGCGCACTTTGCGTCAAGCTGGAGGTGACGGCACCGCTGGGTGACGCGGAATTGCAGGAGATGAGCCAAGTCACGTCTGTCGGCACGCTCGCGGAGCGCATCCTTGAAGACCTGCCGCCCCAGGTGTAAGCGTCATGCCTGCGTCGCCGCCGTGTAAGCGACGCGGCCCTCACTGACGGTCCAGCGCACGCGGCCGCGCAGACTCCACCCGTCGAACGGGCTGTTTTTCGAGCGGGAGCGCGAATCCTGCGCACGATAGGTCCACACTTCGTCCGGATCGAGAACCACTGCATCGGCCCACGCTCCGGGCGCAAGCGAGCCGCGACCCCCGAGCGAGAGCACCGTGGCGGGAGCCGAGGAAAGCAGGGCCAGCACCCGCGCGACCGGCATGCCGTGCTCCCCGTGCAACACGCGCAAAGCCAGCCCCAGCGCGGTCTCAAGGCCGGTAATGCCGTTCGGCGCGCGCTCAAACTCCTGCTCTTTCTCAAAGGGGGCGTGCGGCGCGTGGTCCGTGGCGATGCAATCGACCGAGCCGTCCAGCAAGCCTTCGATCATCGCGAGTCGGTCGGCCTCCCCGCGCAACGGCGGGTTCATCTTCGCGAGCGTGTTGTAGCCCTCGATCGCGTTTTCGTTCAGGACAAAGTGGTGCGGCATGACCTCGCACGTCACCCGCAAGCCGTCGCGCTTGGCGGCACGCACGGCGTCAAGCGCCTTGCGTGTGGACAGGTGCGCCACGTGCAGGTGCGCGTGAAGACCCTGCGCATCGCGCATTTCACGCACGAGCGAGATATCGCGCTCCACCAGGCTCGACTCGGCCTCGACCGACATACCGCGCAGCCCCATGCGAAACGCGAGCGGGCCCGCGTTGACCGAGCAGCCGCCGGTCATGCGCGTATCTTCCGCATGCTGGATCACCGGCAGGCCCGCGCGCGCGGCTGCCCCAAGAGCGTCGCGCATGATCGCGTCGCCCAGGATCGGTTTGCCGTCGTCCGTGACGCCCGCCGCGCCCGCCGCGCGTAGCGCCGGGTAGTCCGTAAGCTGTTCGCCCAGGCTGCCCACGGTGGCCGCGCCGATCGGCACGACACGGATCGCCGCACCGCGCTCCGGCGCCTGCAGCCAGCGCACCCACTCCGGGGTGTCGATGACCGGCACTGTGTTCGGCATCGCGCAGACGGTGGTAAACCCGCCGGCCGCCGCGGCGCGTGTTCCGCTCGCGATCGTCTCCTTCCAGGTCTGCCCGGGCTCGCGCAGGTGCACATGGATGTCGATCAGTCCCGGCGCGACAAGGAGGCCGGTCGCGTCGAGCGTTTGCTGCTCACCGGACTGTAAGGTGCCAGGCTCTCCTGTCGCCGCCACCCGTCCGTCGACAAGCAGCAGGTCGCGCCGTGCATCGGTCCCGGTCGATGGATCCACCAGCCGGCCGCCGCGAATCAGCAGTGAGGTTTTCTTCAGGTTTGCGTTCATCGGCCCGCTCCCAGCGCGCGCGCGAGCAGCGCCATGCGGATCGCCACCCCGTGCCGCACCTGCTCTTCGATCAGCGAGCGGGGGCTATCCGCCGCGGCATCGGCAATCTCGAGCCCGCGAATCATCGGCCCCGGATGCATCACCCACATCTCGGGCTGTTCGGCCAGGCGCGCTTCGCTCAACTGGTAACGGCTGCGGTATGCGGCCAGGTCCAGGTCCAGCCCGGCCAGTCGTTCCGCCTGGATGCGCAGCATCATCACCACGTTCGTTTGTGCCAGCGCCCGATCGAAGTCGCGTTCGATTTGAAGCCCCGGGCCAAGCTCCATCGCGACCCGCGGCAGCAGGGCAGTGGGGCCGCACAGCAGCACCCGCGCGCCCAGGCGCGGCAGCAACAGGGCGTTTGATCGCGCGACCCGGCTGTGCAGAATATCGCCGCAGATCGTGATGGTGACCCCGGCCAGCGTTTCGCTCGTGACCGCCGCTGTGCCGTCGCGCAGCACACGCAGGACCGTTCGCAGGTCGAGCAGGGCCTGCGAAGGGTGCTGGTGCATGCCGTCGCCGGCGTTCAAAACCGGCAATCCCGTGACCCGCTCCAGCAGGTGAGGCGAGCCTGAAAACGCGTTGCGCAGGATGATCGCCTCGGCCCCCAGCGCGCGCAGCGTCAGCCCCGTGTCCTTGAGCGATTCACCTTTTTCGATACTCGACGACTTCGAGCTCACCAGCGTTGTGTCCGCGCCCAGGGCTTTCGCGGCCAGTTCAAACGAGGTACGCGTCCGAGTGCTCGACTCGTAAAACAGCAGCGCCACACGGCGCTTCGCCAGCCGTCGCGCGCGGAGCAGCGGGTCTTCGGTTTCCAGCTCCGCCGCCAGCGCCAGCAGGCCGCTTACATCGTCCAGCGACAAATCCTCCACACCGAGCAACGAACCTGCGACCGGCACTCTAATGCTCCTTGTCACCGGCGTCGGCGGTCAGGCGTTCCACGATCAGCACCTGTTCTTCGCCGTCGATCTCCCGCAGCTTGACCTCGATAATCTCCTGCCGCGAGGTTTGCACCACGCGACCGGTAAACGTCGCTTCCACCGGCAGTTCGCGGTGCCCTCGGTCGATCAGCACCAGCAACTGGACGCGGTTGGGGCGTCCGTGTGCGAACAGCGCGTCCAGCGCGGCACGGGTGGTACGGCCCGTGTAGAGCACGTCATCGACAAGGACGATATCGCGACCGGTGATGTCGAAACCGATTTCGCCGGGATGGACGACCGGCCGCACATCATGGGTCGACAGGTCGTCGCGGTAGAACTCAATGTCGAGCGCGCCCACGTCTACCGGCTGCTTTTCAATGCTTTCAAGCAGCGCGGCCAGCCGCTGCGCCAGGGGTACGCCGCGACGCTTGATGCCGACCAGCCCGAGCTTGGCGGTGCCGTGATTTTTCTCGATGATCTGGTGCGCCAAACGCACCAGCGTGCGCTCGATCTCGGAGGGCGACAGGATGCGCCCTTTTTCGCGAAGCCTGGAGGTGAAGTTTGCAATCTCGTTCATAGGCTGCTTCCAGCATAGCGCCCCTGTTCCTTGAAGGCCACAGGGAGCCACCGGCTAAGAAGGCCGCGCCCGCGACCCGTGCAGCGCTGCGTGGCATCAGGAAAGGAGCTTAGCGCGTGCCCCGGCGCGGCCTGCTATAGCGCACGGCAAAGCGCCCGCCGAGCCAGGCAAAGAATAGTACCGCCACGGCCGAGGTCGCGGCGTCCAGCGCAAGCTCCAGCCCTCGGCCTTCAGGGGTCAAAAGAAACTGCGCAAACGCCGTCAACTGGGCCGCGCTGTCGGGCGAGTAAAAGCCCTTTGCGCGCCCAAGCCCGTCCAGCATGGCCTTTTGCACATCCGCGTCCATGGCCGAGCCGTGGTGCAGGGCAAAGCGCTCCACCAGCAGGCTGACCCCACGCACCCCCGTGCTGATGACCGCGGCGAACAAGCCCAGAACCAGCCCGATTCGGCCGCCCAGCATGGGCGTGAGTACGGGCGCGCGCGGCGCACGCCGGCGATATCGGCGCAGCGTCCAGACGGAGCCCATGACGACCCACAACGTATCGAGAATCGGCAAGGGCAGAAGCGCCAGCAGCAGCCCTGACGGAACGGCATACAGAGCCGCGGACTGCATCGCGGCCGGCCAGACGATCTCGCCCAGGTGCTTCGGGGTCGCCGCGTCACCCTCGGCCGTCGGCTCCGGCGCGTCCGGGCTGCCCACCCGCAGCTGCGGCGCGCCGCACTCCGGGCAAAATGCGGCCCGCTCGGGCACGGCGTTACGACAGTTGTGGCAAAGGGTCGTCATGCGGACTGCACCCAGTCTACCCGCCTGCATGCCGGTCTTGCCTCGGTGTGCGCCTGCGCGACCCGAAACGATCGGCTGGGATGAGCCGCTGCAAGCAGTCCTGTGCATGCGCCCTTGTCCTTCGGGCGTGGCACCCGGGCCGCTTTTCACGACACGTTCATACCCGCAGACGCGCATTGGGCGCACACTGGACGCGCTCGCACCAAACACAGCTCCCTCTGAGGTTTGCCATGCACGGTGTTCTGTCCATTTACGATCGACGCAGGTTTATGAAGACATTTGCCGCAGCAGGATCGCTGGCCTGGGCTGTTGGACCGGGCACACTTTCGGCACAGGCCGGCACCGCCGCCCGGCAGTACCCCAACCAGGTGCAGCTGATGGCATCGGCCGCCGACGCAGGGCTGACCCCGGAAGACCTCGCGGCCTTGTTCACCGTGGACCCCGTGCGCACCGCGGCCATGCAGGCAGCCGTTTACCCCCAGAGTGTCGCGTCCGGCGACCCGCAGCCCGGAGGCATCGTGTTGTGGACACGGATCGACCCCTCGCAGCAGGGTGGCGCTTATGCCGAGCTCGTCGCCTGGCAGATTGCCGTGGATGCGGGCTTCACCACCGTACTCGCTTCCGGGCTGGCCACGCTCGACCCCGCGAAGGACAACACCGTCAAGCTGCCGGTCAGCGCGCCCACGCTCGCCCCGTACACCGGTTACTATTACCGCTTCATCCACAACGGCGTGAGCAGCCGTACAGGCCAGTTCAAAACGCTGCCCGCCCCCGACGCCGAACTCCCTTCGCTGAAGCTCGCATTTCTGGTCTGCCAGGATTACGGCAACGGCTTCTACACCGCGCTGGCCCACGTTGCCGACGAGCCGGTCGACTGGGTGCTTCACCTGGGCGACTACATCTACGAAACAGTCAACTCCAGCAGCTTCCAGAACAATCCGGCGCGCACGGTGCCGCCGTTTCCCAGCGGCAGCACCACTGTTCCACTCGACGTGAACGACTATCGACACCTTTACAAGGTTTACAAAACCGACCCGAACCAGCAGGCCGTTCACGAGCGCTTCGCTTACATCCAGCTATGGGACGATCACGAGTTCGCGAACGACTGCCACGCGGACATGCACCCGGACAACAACAGCGCCTCCAACACCGCCGCGACACCCCAACCCGCCCTGCGGCAGGCCGCCACCCAGGCCTGGAGCGAGTACGGACTGGCCGACGTCGCGTTCGATCCGGCCGCGCCATTCGACCAATCGATCCAGGTGTATCGCAAGTTCCAGCTGGGCAGGCTGGCCGACCTGATCGTGACGGATGAGCGGCTGTACCGGGACGGACCGCCCTGCGGCTCGGGCGAATACGGTGAGCGCTACTTTACCGTCGGCTGCCCGGCTATTCTTGATTCGTCCCGCTCCATGCTGGGCGCGGCCCAGCGGCAATGGTTTACCGACCAGGTGCTCGGGTCGCAGGCCACCTGGAAGCTGTGGGCGAACGAAGTGATGCTGATGCAGCTCAAGGCAACCGCCGTTTATGTATCGCTGGACCAGTGGGACGGCTACGGCGAAGAGCGCAAGCAGTTGCTGCACACGATCGGCAATGCCGGAGTGAAAAACTTCGTCGCGCTCACAGGCGACCTCCATACTTTTCTGGCCGGGTATCTCAAGCCGAACTTCGACAATATCTTCGCGTCACCGGTCGGCGTCGAGTTCATGGTCGGCTCGCTCACCTCCGCCAACTTTGCCGAGGAGATCGAATCGGCGATCGGTCTCCCAAGCGCCCCGGTACCCGCGAAAGGCTTCGGTGTGCCCCCGAACCTGCTCGAGCCGCTGGTTCGCGGGCTCAACCCGCACATCAAGTACTGGGACTCGTCGACTCACGGTTACGCGGTGCTGACGTTGACGCCCGACGAACTCACCTGCGAGTTCAAAGCCGTGACCACCATTCGTGAGCCGTCGGCGCAACTGGTTCCGCTCAAAACATTCACGGTCCCCGCGGGACACGTCAAGCTGAACAGCTAGCGAGTTCCATGCGGCAATCTTCCGGGGAGCGCGTTGCGTCCTAGCCTGTGTGACAGGCTCCCTTTTTCTGCGGGAAGAACAAGCAGCAGCCGAGGCGGAGCGCTCGGCGGGCGAGGCAAAGCTGGCTTCGATCGAAGCGCGCCTGCTGGCGCGCGACGGCCCGCCTCCTTCGCGCGCTTTCTGGGATCCGTTAAAGGAGCTGGTGTATGTGCTGATCTCGGCCCGCACGCGGACCGAGGTTTCACTCGCCGTGCTGGCCGCGCTGGAGCTGCGCTACGGCGCAGCCCTGGGCGACTGGCGCGGTCTGCGCGATGCGCCGCCCGCCGAGGTGCTGGGCGCGCTGGCACCGGTGACTTTCGCGGAGCGCAAAGCACCCGCGCTGCAAGCGGCCCTGCGGCGGATCACCCGGCAGAATGGTGGGGTACTCTCGCTCAACTTCTTTGAAGGGCAGCCGGCCGAACGCATCCGGCGCTGGCTTGAAACCTTTGAAGGCGTGGGCGCACGCGGATCGGCGGCGGTCGCCAATCACTCAGCGCTGCGTTTGCGCGCGCTCGCGGTCGACAGCCACCACCACCGCATCGCGCAGCGACTCGGCTTTGCCGGCAAAAGCGCAACCCCCGCGCAGGCGGAACAGGCGCTGCTCGCGCTGATGCCGGAAGAGCGCTGGCCGCCCGCGCGACTCACCGGCATGCACGACCTGCTCAAGCGGCACGGGCAGGTTCGCTGCACCAGCACGGACTGGCAGCCGCACTGCCCGGGGTGCCCCCTGCTGCCGCTGTGCCCGGCCGGCATGGCTGTGGTTGAAGGCGTTTAACGCAATTCTCCTGTTGCTGTATGGGGCCGAGATGGTCTATGTGTGGCCTT